>NZ_AKJL01000037.1 GCF_000282355.1 Pseudomonas sp. GM49 | reverse complement strand
TCAACGATAACGCGTGTGAACTGGATAAACGCGGCGCACTTGAGGCCATCGCCAGCAGGCTGGCTCCTACAGTTCTCCGGAAATGCGTGAAGAACCCTTTTTTACCCCCCTTGTTCTTCCACCCCCCCTGACGATGGGGGGGCTGGATCGTGCCTGACCGATAGTCTGGACCTCACTTGAACCAACCTGGCCCGGCGGATCTACCGCTCGCCGAGCGTTGCTCGAAGACAAGAGAGGATCGGCACCAGCCGACTATCGAGGTAAGGCGTATGAGTCAAAGCGTGCTGATTGCGGGGGTGGGCATGTCCCCGTTCGTCCCGCTGGGCGCTGGCGGCAGTGTCGCTGCGTTGGCGGGCCGGGCGATCCGCCAGGCGCTTGACGATGCGCGCATTGACTATGACCTGGTCGACCAGGTGTTCAGTGCCTGCGTCAGCAGCGCAGTCGGTTGCAGTGAGCAGGTCCTGGCCCAGATCGGCCTTACCGGTGTCCCGGTGTTTTCCCTCGCGGACGGCTGCACGGCAGCCAGCAGTGCCTTGCAGCTGGCGCGCCACAGCGTGTTGTCCGGCCAGGCCGAATGCGCACTGGCACTGGGCTTCGAGTGTATGCCGGCGAACGTTACCCACCGCGCCTTCTTTGGTCTGGACGATAGCGCGCCGCAGGCCTGGGACGGTCTCGGCCAGCCCGATACCTGCCAGGCTCATTTTGCCCGGCGTGAGCATCCGGCCGCGCTGTTCGCGGCCCAGACCAGTTGGTTGCTGACCCGCATGGGTGTGGCCCAAACCAGTTTCGAGCAGGTACTCAGCCAGGCCCGGGCCCAAGCCATGGTCAACCCCATGGCCGTGCTGAACCGCTGCACGGCACTCGATGGCTGGCGGGCTCGCTACCTTTGCCCGCCCGCGTGCGGAGCGGCGGCGGTGCTGCTGTGTACCCCGGGGTTCCTGGCCCGCTACGGCGCCCGCGGCGGTGTGGCAGTAAGGGCCTGTGTGCGCGGTAGCGACATGGCCTCCGAGCAGGAGTCCGGCTGTGTGCTCGATGTGCTGGGGCGCGCCACGACCCGGCGCGTTGCCCAACTGGCGTATGAGCACGCCGGCATCGGTGCCGACGAGATTGAGGCCGTGGAGCTGCATGACCAGAGCGTCGGCGACTTCATGGTGTACAGCGCCGCCCTGGGTTTGTGCCGGGAGGAAGGTATCGACGGCTTCGTGCGCGAACGGCGCAACAGTCGCGGCGCCCCGGTCGATGTCTGCGCCTCCGGCGGACTGCTCGGTCGCGGCCATGCCCCGGGAGCAACGGGGCTGGCGCAAATCACTGAACTGGTCTGGCAACTGCGCGGCACGGCGCCGTCCAGGCACGACAACGGTGTCCGGACGGCACTTGCGCACAATGCGGCGCTGGGTCGCTCGGTATCGGTAACCATCCTGCAGCGCACCTAAGGACAGCGTCGCAGTGCCGTTTCAATGCGTTTTCATGAACCACAGAGAAGGTGAGCCCGTTAGATGAACAACAACAATAAGATCTGCCATGCAAACCTGCGTCGAGGGCTTTTGGCTACAGCAATCCTGGTCGGGATGGGCATCGCGCCCGCGCAAGCCCTGGAAATCGATACGGGCAACGAAGACCTGTCAGTGCGTTTCGACAACACGTTCAAACTCAACTACGGCCAGCGCGTGGAAACCGCCAACAACAAGCTGGCCAACAGCTGGAACAACAATGATGGTGACCGCAACTTCTCGTCGGGCAGTGCGGTGTCCCAGCGCCTGGACGTGCTTTCGGAACTGGACGTGGTCTACAAGCAGAAGGCCGGCTTTCGCGTCAGTGCCAATAGCTGGTACGACCATGCCTATGACAATGTCGGCAGTGCCAACGCCTCGACCAACCAGCTCAACAACGGCGTACCGGACTCGCGCCATATCAGTGGTTATGCCGACCGTTATTACAACGGGCCTTCTTCGGAAATCCTCGATGCCTTCGTGTTTGGCAGCACCGAGATCGGTGACGAAACCCTGCTCAGCGCCAAGCTGGGCAGCCATACCCAGTACTGGGGCGAAAGCATCCTGGCCTTCGCCCATGGCAACAGCTATGGCCAGTCGGGCCTGGACATCACCAAGGGGCTGACAGTACCGGGCACCGAGGCCAAGGAACTGTTCATCCCGCGCAACCAGTTGTCCACCAGCTTGACCCTGGGCCCGGAGCTGACACTGGGCGCCCAGTACTTCCTCGGTTGGGATGCCTCGCGACTGCCTGAATCGGGTACTTACCTGGGGTTCAACGACGGTATCCAGAGTGGCGGGCACAACCTGTCGCTGATCGGTGGACGCAACCCACTCTTCGGTGCCCCGGGCCCCATCGGCGCCAATGAGTTCCTGCGCCTGAAAAACGGCCACACCTTCACCCCGGACAATCACGGCGACTTCGGCCTGATGGCCAAGTGGAGCCCGGAATGGCTGGACGGGACCCTGGGCTTCTACTACCGCAACACCTCCGACATCCTGCCCAACCTGGTCCTGCAGCCGACCGCTGTAGGCCCGGCGCAGCTGATCTCGGGCAACATCGGCAGCTACAACCAGTTCTACGTCGACGATATCGATATCTACGGCATCAGCCTGTCCAAGAGCATCGCCGGGGTCAGCGTCGGTTTCGACCTCAACTACCGCGAGAACATGCCGCTGGCCAGTGTCGCCGCCACCGTCAGCCCGGCCGCGGCTGCAGCCGGTCTGCCCGGATTCATTGGCAGGTT
>NZ_AKJL01000036.1 GCF_000282355.1 Pseudomonas sp. GM49 | reverse complement strand
CTGGCCGGCGTCGGCCGCCGGCCAGAAACCGTCGGGCGCCAACACCACCAGCACCCCCGAGGCCAGCGCCTGGGCCTTGAGTCCAGGGTGATCCGGGCGTTGCAGGGTCAGGGCGACATCCACTTCGCGCATCAACAGGTTCTGCACCAGTTCGCGACTGTGGGCGCTGGAGAGTTCGCAAACGATGTCCGGGTAACGCCCGGTCCATTCGTGAATGGCCGGCGGCAGCAATGACAGGGCCAGCGCCGGGGTGGCGCCGATGCGCAGGCTGTGGCCGGGCTCGCGGCGCAGGCTCTGCGCCAGGCGTCGCACGCCTTGCAGGCTTTCGCTGACCTTGTCCACTTCGCGCTCCAGCTCCAGCGCTTCCGGCGTTGCCTGCAACTTGCCGCGTACCCGCAGGAATAGCGGGAAACCCAATTGTTGCTCGGCGTGCTGCAACACCTTGCTCACCGCCGGCTGCGAGACGTGCAGCAATTGTGCGGCAGCGCTGATCGAGCCGGTCTGGCGGATGGCCTGGAAAATCTCGATGTGACGAAGGCGCATGGCAAGTCCATAACCTTTGTTTATGGGTTTGCCATCTTTATGCATTGTTCAACGCCTGTCACCTGGCTCTAACCTTGGCCTCGTCTTCACAACGGTTTTAAGGACGGACATGGCTCAGCGTGTGTGCATCATCGGAGGCGGCGTGATTGGCCTGGCAACGGCCTATGCGCTGGTGCGCGACGGCTTGCAGGTGACGGTGGTCGAGGCACGGGACTCGCTGGGCAGCGAAACCAGCTTCGCCAACGGCGGCCAGTTGTCCTATCGCTATGTCGCGCCCCTGGCCGACGCCGGTGTGCCTTTGCAGGCCATCGGCTGGATGCTGCGCGGCGATTCACCGCTGAAGCTGCGTCCGCGCTTCGACCCGGCCCAGTGGCGTTGGATGGCGTCGTTCCTCGGCGCCTGCCGCCGCTCGGTCAACCGTGAGAATGCCGCGCACTTGCTGCGTTTGGCGCTGTTCAGCCAGGACACTTTGAAGTCCTGGCGCGAGGACGATGGACTGGCGGGATTCCAGTGGCGGCGCAATGGCAAACTGGTGACTTTCCGCCAGAACGGCAGCTTCGAGCGTGCGTGCCAGGGCTTGGCCGATCCGCAGCAACAGCAGGTGTTGTCGCCGGCCGAATGCGCGCAACTGGAACCGGCGCTGATCGATGCGCCCTTTGTCGGGGCGATCTACACCCCGGACGAAGAAGTCGGCGATTGCCACGGCTTCTGCCAGCAACTGGCCGCCCGGTTGCGAGCGTCCGGCCGTTGCGAGTTTCGTCTCGGGCAAGCGGTGACTGGCATTCGCCACAGCAACGGCAGCGTCAACGCCATCGAACTGGGCGAACAAGTAGTGCCGGTCGATCAACTGGTGATCGCCGCCGGCCACCGCAGTCCGCTGTTGGCGCTGCCCGGACTGCAACTGCCGCTTTATCCTCTCAAGGGCTACAGCCTGACCGTGCCGATCGGCGCCGGTCACCGGGCGCCGGACGTAAGCATCACCGACTACGACCGCAAGATCGTCTACGCGCGCATCGGCGAGCAATTGCGGGTGGCGGCGATGGTCGACATCGTCGGCTTCGACTCCGCGCCGGACCCCAGGCGCCTGGCACTGATCAAGCGCCAGGCACATGACACCTTTCCAAATGCTGGCGCCTATGACGAAGCCGTCGAATGGGCCGGCATGCGCCCGGCCACCCCCAACGGCGTGCCGTTGCTGGGCGCGACGGCGTATCGCAACCTGTGGCTCAACCTCGGCCACGGCGCGCTGGGTTTCACCCTGGCATGCGGCAGCGGTCGCTTGCTCAGCGAACTGATCGGCGAGCGCCGGCCTTCCATCGACCTGCAGGGTTTCAACCACCGGGCCGCCTGAATACTGATTTCTAAGGAGGACACTGCAATGACCATTACCCGACTGCACAGCAACTCGCGCCTGTCTGGCGCCGTGACCTTTGGCGACCTTGTGTTTCTCTCCGGGCAGGTGCCGGGCGATGCTCTGGATGCCAGCGGCCAGACCTGCGAAGTGCTGGCGAAAATCGAAACCTTGCTGGCCGAGGCGGGCAGCGACAAGGATCATCTGCTCAGCGCGACCATTTACCTGAAGAACATCACTGAGGATTTCGCCGCGATGAACGAGGTCTGGTCGGCCTGGCTATCGCCGGGACAGGCACCGAGCCGCACCACTGTGCAGGCTGAACTGGCCCGCCCGCAGGTGCTGGTGGAAATCACCGTCATCGCTGCACGCGTCTGATAAACCAACACCCACAACGGAGAATAACAATGCAAAAAATCACGTTGCTCGCTTGTACGCTTGGCTTGTTGCTTGGCAGTCAGGTTCAGGCCAACGAAGCGCCGCTGACCGGCACCCTGAGCAAGATCGCCAGCGCCAACAGCATCACCCTGGGCTATCGCGATGCTTCAGTGCCGTTCTCCTACGTGGGTGATCACAGCGGCGAGCCGATGGGTTATTCGGTGGATCTGGCGGGCAAGATCGTCGAGCGCATCCGGCAGCAACTGGCGCTGCCGGACTTGAAGGTAAAGTACAACCTGGTGACCTCGCAGACCCGCATTCCACTGGTGCAGAACGGCACCGTGGACCTGGAGTGCGGTTCCACCGGCGTGACCGCCGAACGGCAGAAACAGGTGGCGTTCTCCTACGGCTTCATCTACGTCAAAGGCCAGTTGCTGACCGCGAAGGACAGCGGGATCAAGAGCTTCGCCGACCTGCGCGGCAAGAACGTGGTGACTACCGCCGGCACCACCAACGAGCGCTTCTTGAAAAGCTACAACTTCGATCACAAGATCGACATGTTCGTGATCAGTGCCAAGGACCACGGCGAAGCCTTCCAGATGCTGCAGTCGGGCCGGGCGGCGGCATTCTACATGGACGATGCGCTGCTCTACGGCGAGCGCGCGAAGGCCCATGACCCACACAAGTGGGTGGTGGTCGGGGAGGAGCAATCGCGGGAGATCTACAGCTGCATGGTGCGCAAGGATGATCCTCAGTTCCTGGCGCTGGTCAACGGCGCGCTGGCGGATCTGTACAGCTCGGGCGAGATCAATGGCATCTACAAACGCTGGTTCGAGCAGCCGATCCCGCCGAAGGGTTTGAACCTTGAGTTCCCGATGACCAGCGAACTCAAGGCGATCATTGCCAAACCGGTGAGCGATCCGGTGCAGTAGCAGCCAGATCGGCCTCTAGACCGTGTCGCGGCGATCCGACTTGCTCGCGAAGAGGCACTAGAAGTCACCCCAGAGTTGCTGGGCCACCGCCAGTGCAACAACCGGTGCGGTTTCGGTGCGCAGCACCCGTGGACCGAGGCGGGCGGCGTGGAAGCCGCTGGCCTTGGCCTGATCGACTTCGGCATCGGATAAACCACCCTCCGGACCGATCAGGAATGCCAGACTTGAAGGTTTGGCGTGGCTCACCAACGGTTCGGCCACAGGGTGCAGCACCAGTTTCAACCCGGCTTGTGTCTGCTTCAACCAGTCAGCCAGCAACAGCGGTGGATGAATCACCGGTACCTGTGAACGCCCGCACTGCTCACATGCGCTGATCGCCACCTGGCGCCAGTGCAGCAGGCGTTTGTCGGCGCGCTCGTCCTTGAGCCGGACTTCGCAGCGTTCGGTGAAGATCGGGGTGATTTCGGTGACACCCAGTTCCGTGGCTTTCTGAATCGCCCAGTCCATGCGCTCGCCCCGGGACAGGCCCTGGCCGAGATGGATTTGCAGCGGCGACTCGACCTGCCCGGCGAAGCTTTCATCGATTTGCACCACGACGCGTTTTTTGCCGACTTCGACCAGCCTGGCGCGAAACTCCTGGCCCGAACCGTCGAACAACTGCAACGCATCGCCCTCGGCCATGCGCAGCACGCGGCTGATGTAATGGGCCTGGGCCTCGGGCAACTCGTGCTCGCCGGTGCTCAAGGGGGCGTCGATGAAGAAGCGGGACAGTCTCATGCGGGGTCTCTGAAAAAGGTGTGAAAGTCTGGGGGCCGTCATCGCGGGCAAGCCCGCTCCCACAGGTGCTGTGCAAATCCTTGTGGGAGCGGGCTTGCCCGCGATGACGGTAGCCCAGTCAGCGCTGAAGCTTAGGTGAAATCAATCAACCCGGATCACGGAACCCCGGATGGAAGTCCTTCGGCACTGCCACGCTGACGCTGTCACGGGTCGCGATGTCGATCCCTTCGCTGGCCACTTCGGCAAGGAAATCGATTTGCTCCGGGGTGATCACATACGGCGGCAGGAAATACACCACGCTACCCAATGGACGAAGCAAGGCTCCGCGCTCCAGGGCGTGCTGGAACACCTTCAGGCCACGGCGTTCCTGCCATGGGTAGGCTTCTTTGGTGGCCTTGTCCTTGACCATCTCGATGGCCAGCACCATGCCGGTCTGGCGCACTTCGGAGACATTCGGGTGATCGACCAGGTGCGCGGTGGAGGAGGCCATGCGCTGCGCCAGGGCCTTGTTGTTCTCGATGACGTTGTCTTCTTCGAAGATATCCAGGGTCGCCAGGGCCGCCGCGCACGCCAGCGGGTTGCCGGTGTAGCTGTGGGAGTGCAGGAAGGCGCGCAGGGTCGGGTAGTCGTCGTAGAAGGCGCTGTAGACCTCGTCAGTGGTCATGCACGCCGCCAACGGCAGATAGCCGCCGGTCAGGGCCTTGGACAGGCACAGGAAATCAGGGCGGATACCGGCCTGTTCACAGGCGAACATCGTCCCGGTGCGGCCGAAGCCGACGGCGATTTCATCGTGGATCAAGTGCACGCCATAACGGTCGCAGGCTTCGCGCAGCAACTTGAGGTACACCGGGTGATACATGCGCATGCCACCGGCGCCCTGGATCAACGGTTCAACAATCACGGCTGCGACGCTGTGATGGTTCTCGGCCAGGGTCTGCTCCATGGCCGCGAACATGTTGCGCGAGTGTTCTTCCCAGCTCATGCCCTCGGGACGCAGGTAGCAGTCCGGGCTCGGCACCTTGATGGTGTCCATCAACAGCGCTTTGTAGGTTTCGGTGAACAGCGGCACGTCGCCCACCGACATCGCCGCCATGGTTTCGCCGTGGTAGCTGTTGGTCAGGGTGACGAAGCGTTTCTTGTTCGGCTGGCCGCGATTGAGCCAGTAGTGAAAGCTCATTTTGAGCGCGACTTCGATGCAGGATGAGCCGTTATCGGCGTAGAAGCACCGGGTCAGGCCTTCCGGCGTCATCTTCACCAGACGCTCGGACAGTTCGATCACCGGTTGATGGCTGAAGCCGGCAAGGATCACATGTTCGAGCTGATCGACCTGGTCCTTGATGCGCTGGTTGATCCGCGGGTTGGCGTGCCCGAACACATTGACCCACCAGGAACTGACCGCATCGAGGTAGCGTTTGCCCTCGAAGTCTTCCAGCCACACGCCTTCACCGCGCTTGATCGGGATCAGCGGCAGTTGTTCGTGATCTTTCATCTGGGTGCAGGGATGCCACAACACGGCGAGATCGCGTTGCATCCACTGATTATTCAGGCCCATTTTCACTCTCCTGGAGGCGGTCCGTGAGACGCGCGGACAAACAATCGCGCAAGCCTATGCAATGCGTGTCACGGGAACAACCCATTGTGTCGAATGAACTACGTTGTACAGGTCGATAGACGTTGCTGGCGGGCGTCTGAAGGCTAACGTATCCTTCGCGGTTCCTGGGCCGTCTGGCTCGCAAAAACTGCTTTTTTCCTCGTGTAATTCCGGAGTTCGCTGAATGTCTGTCGGTTGGCTGCGCGCCTGTGCGCTGGTGATGTTGGGGCTGTTCAGCGTGTCTGCGCTGGCCAAGGATAAAACCGCGATCGTGGTCGGCGGCGGCCTGTCGGGCCTGACTGCCGCGTACGAGCTGCAGAACAAGGGCTGGCAGGTCACCCTGCTGGAAGCCAAGTCGAGCCTGGGCGGTCGTTCCGGCATGGCCACCAGCGAGTGGATCGGCAATGACAAGACCCAGCCGGTGCTGAACAAGTACGTTTCGAACTTCAAGCTGAGCACCACGCCGGCACCTGAGTTCGTGCGGACCCCTGGCTACCTGATCGACGGCGTGTATTACAGCGCTGCCGATCTTGCCACCAAGGAGCCAGCCACAGCCGAAGCGCTCAAGCGTTACGAAAAGACCCTGGATGATCTGGCGCGCTCGATCGACGACCCGCAGAACCCGGCCGCCAACAACACCCTGCACGCGCTGGATCAGGTCAACGTGTCGAGCTGGCTCGACAAGCAGAACCTGCCGGCCACCGCGCGCCAGCTGATCAACCAGCAGATCCGTACCCGCTACGACGAGCCTTCGCGCTTGTCGCTGCTGTATTACGCGCAGCAGAGTCGCGTTTACCGTGGCGTTTCCGATCGTGACCTGCGTGCTTCGCGTCTGGTCGGTGGCAGCCCGGTGCTGGCGCAGGCTTTCGTCAAACAACTGAAGACCATCAAGACCAGCTCCCCGGTCTCGGCGATCATTCAGGACAAGGACGGTGTGACCGTCAAAGTCGACAGCGTCAGCTATCAGGCTGACTACGTGGTGCTGGCCGTACCATTGCGCGCCCTGAACAAGATCCAGATGACTCCGGCTTTGGACGCCCAGCACCTGGCGGCGATCAAGGGCACCAACTACGGCTGGCGTGACCAGATCATGCTGAAGTTCAAGACGCCGGTGTGGGAAAGCAAGGCGCGCATGTCCGGCGAGGTCTACAGCAACACCGGCCTGGGCATGTTGTGGATCGAGCCTGCCCTGAAGGGCGGTGCCAACGTGGTGATCAACCTGTCCGGCGACAACGCGCGGGTGATGCAGGCGTTCGGCGACAAGCAGATGGTCGATCAGGTGTTGATCCGCCTGCACACGTTCTATCCACAGGCACGCGGTTCGTTCACCGGTTATGAAATCCGTCGTTACAGCACCGACCCGTCGACTGGCGGTGCCTACCTGGCCTTCGGTCCGGGCCAGATCAGCAAATTCTGGCGCCTGTGGGAACGTCCGGTCCAGCGTGTAACCTTCGCCGGCGAACACACTGACACCCTGTATCCGGGCACCCTGGAAGGTGCATTGCGCACCGGTCAACGTGCAGCCAGCCAGGTTGAAGACCTGGCGGCCGGCAAGTCGTTTGAACCGGCGAAAGTGGTTCCGGCAGCTGCCGCAGCGGCGGGTGCTGGTGCGGTGGTGGCGAGGAAGGGCAACTTCTTCAGCAACCTGTTCGGTGGCTCGGATGACGTGAAGAAGCCGGAACCGGTCAAGACGCCAGAGCCTGTTGCACCGCCTGCTCCGGCGCCAGCCCCGGCCGCCGCTCCGGCACCGGTGGAAGCACCGAAGCCTGCGGCACCGGTAAAAGCCGAGCCAGCCAAGAAGGCTCCGGCCAAAGCCCCGGCGAAACCGGCAACCAAGACCGAAGCGAAAAAAGCCCCGGCCAAGACACCGGCCAAGAAAACCGAGCCGGCCAAGAAGCCAGCGGCCAAACCCGCAGCGACCCCGGCAACGGATACCAAGGCGTAATAAGCCTTGGGACAAAAAACGCGGCGTAAATGCCGCGTTTTTTTATGCCTGGAGAAATCCGCATTCACAATCGAATAAACCATCTGCAGGAAGTGTTATTGAGTTGGGCTACATTTTTGTATACACATTGGCCTTTAATCTTTTCTTAACTCGCCTATTTCAGACTCTTGATCGTATTTCTCGATATTTCAAAGCGAAATTTTCGGCTTTAATTCGATGGATAACTCGATAGTCTTGGGCCAGCACTTACAGGGATCTAGGCAATGCAGCTACGTAACTCTACCTCCCGCTACGGCTGGGTCAGCATCTTCATGCACTGGGGCGTGGCACTGGCCGTATTCGGTTTATTCGCCCTCGGGCTGTGGATGGTCGGCCTCGGTTATTACGACCCATGGCGCAAGACCGGGCCGGATCTGCACAAGAGCATTGGTTTGATCTTGCTGGGGGTCATGGTATTGCGCGTGTTGTGGCGCTTTATCAGCCCGCCGCCGCCAACCCTGGCCAGCTACAGCCGCATGACGCGTCTGGGCGCCATGTTCGGCCATGCCTTTCTGTATCTCTGCCTGTTCGCTGTGATGATTGCCGGTTACCTGATTTCCACCGCAGAAGGTGCCGGGATACCTGTGTTTGACTGGTTTGAAGTGCCTGCCCTGGTTTCCGGACTGCCGGACCAGGCAGATAACGCCGGTGCGATTCACCTCTACCTGGCGTGGGTGCTGGTAATTTTTTCCGTCCTCCATGCGTTGGCAGCATTGAAGCACCACTTTATCGACCATGATGTGACCCTCAAGCGAATGCTGGGTCGCAAAGCCTGAAGTTCAACCTCGACTCCCAAGGAAAACAAAGCATGTTGAAAAAGACTCTCGCCGCCCTGGCAATCGGTTCGGCCCTGCTGTCCGCTAATGTGATGGCTGCGGACTACGTTGTAGACACAACAGGCCAGCACGCCTTCGTCAACTTCAAGATCAGCCACCTGGGCTACAGCTACATCACCGGTACTTTCAAGACCATGGACGGCAAGTTCAGCTTCGACGCTGCCAAGCCTGAAGACAGCAAGATCGAGTTCAACGTGAACCCCGCCAGCGTCTTCACCAACAACGCCGAACGTGACAAGCACGTCTCCAGCAAAGACTTCCTGAAAGTGGCTGATTTCCCCAAGGCCACGTTCGTGTCCACCAGCGTTAAAGCCACCGGTAAAAACGCTGCTGGCAAAGACACGGCCGACGTGACCGGCGACCTGACTATTGCTGGCGTAACCAAGCCAGTTGTGATCAAGGCCACTTTCCTGGGTGAAGGCAAGGATCCATGGGGCGGCTACCGTGCAGGTTTCGAGGGCACTACCAGCATCAAGCGTTCCGATTTCGGCAAGATGATGGACCTGGGTCCACAGTCTGACGCAGTCGATCTGTACGTCAGTTTTGAAGGTATCAAAGCGAAGTAATGCTGAGACTGTAGGAGCGAGCCTGCTCGCGATGGACCTGAGAGCGCCGCGGAGCATCGGGCTTCCAGCGTTATCGTTGACGACCATCGCGAGCAGGCTCGCTCCTACAGGACTTCATCAGCCATAAAAAATGCCCCGGACCTTTCGGTTCGGGGCATTTTCTATTGCGGCGATAACTCAGCGATTGCGGGTCAGCAGCGCTGGTTTCTCACCACGAGGGCGGCTTGGCAGTTGATCCAGCTGCTCAGGTGTCGGGAAGCGGTCGGCCTTCGACTCCTTGTGCATAATCTTCGGCGCATTGCCACGCGGGTTTTGCACGGCCGGTTCCGAACGAGGTTGATCGTCACGGGCCGGGCGACGGTTGCGCGAGTCTTCGCGACGTGCCTGGCCATCACGTGGCGCGCCGCTGCGTGGACCGCTGCGCTTGGCTGGCGGGGTGCCGGTGCTGGCGCCATCGCTGTTGCGCGGACCGTTCTGGCGACCACCCTGTGGTTTGCCCCCACGCGGAGCGCCGGAACCGGCGGCTGTGCCTTGTGCCGGAGCGCCCGGACGACGGCCGCGGCCCTGGGCAGGTTTCTGCTGCGGCACGTAGTCGACGCGGTTACCGAAGTTATCGATATCGTCGTCCAGGAACTCGTCCGGGGCACGGTCAGCGGCGGCACGTGGTTGGCTCGGCTGACGCTGTTCGCGGGCCGGGGTACCTTCGCGAGGCTTTTGCTGACGGGCCGGACGCTCGCCGCGCTCACCCGCCGGTTTTTCCTTGCCCTTGTCCTTGCCTTTGTCCTTGCGACCGCCACCGCTGCCGTTCGGACCGTCGCCGCGCGGGCCACGTGGATTGCGTGGGTTACGCATGTCCGGACGCTCGCGCACTTCTGGTTTCTCGGCTTCCACGGCACTCGCATCGAAGCCCATCAGGTCGCCGTCGGCGATTTTCTGTTTGGTCATGCGTTCGATGCTTTTCAGCAGTTTTTCTTCGTCCGGGGCTACCAGCGAAATCGCCTCGCCCGAACGACCGGCACGGCCGGTACGACCGATACGGTGCACGTAGTCTTCATCGACGTTCGGCAGCTCGAAGTTGACCACATGTGGCAACTGATCGATGTCCAGGCCGCGGGCGGCGATGTCGGTGGCCACCAGGATGCGCACAGTACCGGCCTTGAAGTCGGCCAGGGCTTTGGTGCGGGCGTTCTGGCTCTTGTTGCCGTGGATCGCGACGGCGCTCAAGCCGTGTTTGTCCAGGTACTCGGCCAGACGGTTGGCGCCGTGCTTGGTGCGGGTGAACACCAGCACCTGTTCCCAGGCACCTGCGGTGATCAGGTGCGCCAGCAGGGAGCGCTTGTGGCTGGCGGCCAGGCGGAACACGCGCTGTTCGATACGCTCGACCGTGGTGTTCGGCGGCGTGACTTCGATGCGTTCCGGGTTGTGCAGCAGCTTGCCGGCGAGGTCGGTGATGTCTTTGGAGAAGGTCGCCGAGAACAGCAGGTTCTGGCGTTTGGCCGGCAGACGCGCCAGCACTTTCTTCACATCATGGACGAAACCCATGTCGAGCATGCGGTCGGCTTCGTCCAGCACGAGGATTTCCACGTGGGACAGGTCGACGCTGCCTTGGCCGGCGAGGTCGAGCAAGCGGCCAGGGCAGGCCACCAGCACGTCCACGCCACGGGACATGGCCTGAACCTGAGGGTTCATGCCGACACCGCCGAAGATGCAGGCGCTGACGAACTTCAGGTCGCGGGCATAGACCTTGAAGCTTTCATGCACTTGCGCGGCGAGTTCGCGGGTCGGGGTCAGGACCAGCACGCGCGGCTGGCGCGGGCCGTGACGCTGGGATTTGTCCGGGTGACCGTTGGGGAACAACCGCTCCAGGATCGGAAGGGCGAAACCGCCGGTTTTACCAGTACCTGTCTGTGCCGCGACCATCAGGTCGCGACCTTGCAACACGGCGGGAATGGCCCGCTGTTGCACCGGAGTAGGCTCGGTATAGCCCGCCGCCTCGATGGCGCGGACTAAAGCCTCGGAGAGACCGAGGGAAGCAAAGGACATGAGAAATCCTGTTTTAGTTAGGGCTTGGCCCAATGGGAGTCTTGCCTGGCGCGAATGGCGTTTAAGGAGACGCTATCCCGTCCGGTCCTGCTGGGTCTCGAAGGCTCGTCTGCAAGCGCTCGCGCGGGCTGAAAGCTGCGCAGTAGCGGGGTCGAGATGCCTTTAATGATTCCGAGCGTCCGGGCGTGAGCCTGGCGGGAAGGCCGGAGTATAACAGAGCAATCACTGCGCGCCGCTTTCCTGCTGCTCAACGGTTTTTTCCGTGGCAGCCGTGGTCTTTTCAGCCTTCACGCTGGAGGCCGGTTCCGCGCCGTAGCGGGCACTCAGTTCAGCGTAGGCGGGCTCGCGCTTGAAACGCTTGAGTTCGGCACCGAAACGCTGCACCAGCAGATCCATGCCTGCATTGCGCCGTACCGCGAGAAACTGGCTTTGCTGGCTGATGATCGTGGGGTTTTCGGTGATCTTGTCGCGGATTCCCAGCTCGTCGAGTAAATGCTGGCCAACCCTGCGGTCGGTAATCAGCAGGTCAATCCGCCCGCGTACCAGCTTGCCGAAGTTGGCTTCATGGGTGGGGGCCGGCTCGCGGGTGAACAGCGTCGAATCGCTGAAGTCCTTGCTGTACAGGTAACCCGGCGAGGTGCCGACAGTCAGGCCGCGCAATTCATCAAGGGTGCGAAACGGATGGGGCCGGTCATTGGCGTAGAACATCACGAACTGGACTTCAGACAGGGGTTCGCTGGGGTAGAGCAGGGTCGCATCACGTTCGTCGCTGTGAAAGATGTCCAGCGCGCCATCGGCCTGACCCGATTCAAGCATCGACAGGCAGCGTTTCCAAGGCAGGAACTGCCATTCCACTTCAATGCCCAGGCGCTTGAAGACAATCGCGGTGGTTTCGTAGTCCAGGCCCAGTGATATGCCGTTGTTTTCATATACGTAAGGCGCCCACGGTTCCGTGACAATGCGCAGCTTCTCGCCCCGGGCGGCGAAGCTCAGGCAAGTGAAGACAAGCACGGCGATTAACTGCGTGATCAAAGGCATGGCTTGAGATTACGACGAGAAACCGGAAAGAGCCAGAAACTGACCGCAGATGCTCTAACTCCGTGGGTTGCCGCACATTAATAGTGCGTTGAAAGCAAAAGATCGCAGCCTGCGGCAGCTCCTACAGGGAATACACATTTCTCTGTAGGAGCTGCCGCAGGCTGCGATCTTTTGATCTTGCTTTAACGACTTTTAACGCGGCAGCTTCAGGTTTTTCCACACCGCCAGGCTCGCATCAGCCTGGTTCAGCGTGTAGAAGTGCAACCCTGGAGCGCCGCCCTGCAGCAGTTGTTCGCACATCTCGGTGATGACCTGTTCGCCAAAGCGCTGAATGCTCTGGGTGTCGTCGCCGTAGGCTTCCAGTTGCTTGCGGATCCAGCGCGGGATTTCCGCACCGCAGGCATCGGAGAAGCGCGCCAGCTTGCTGTAGTTGGTGATAGGCATGATGCCCGGCACGATCGGGATATTCACACCCAGCGCCCGCACGCGTTCCACGAAGTAGAAGTAGCAGTCGGCGTTGAAGAAATACTGGGTGATCGCGCTGTCGGCGCCAGCGTTGGCTTTGCGCACGAAGTTGGCGACATCGTCTTCGAAGTTGCGCGCTTGCGGATGCATTTCCGGGTAGGCGGCGACTTCGATGTGGAAGTGATCGCCGGTTTCTTCACGAATGAATTCAACCAGGTCGTTGGCGTGGCGCATTTCACCGCTGGCCATGCCCATGCCCGAAGGCAGGTCACCGCGCAGGGCGACGATACGCTTGATGCCGGCGGCCTTGTACTGGGCCAGCAGGCCGCGCAGGTCAGCCTTGCTATCGCCCACGCAGGACAGGTGCGGAGCGGCAGGGATTTTGACTTCGCTTTCGAGCTGCAAAACGGTGTTCAGCGTGCGATCACGGGTCGAACCGCCGGCGCCGTAGGTGCAGGAGAAGAAATCGGGGTTGTAGGTAGCCAGCTGGCGAGCAGTGGCGAGCAGCTTTTCTTGCCCAGCATCGGTCTTCGTAGGGAAGAACTCGAAGCTGTAGCGACGATCTTGGGACATGGTCATATCCTTGGAAACTCATAAGGCGGACGCTGGCCCCCTGTAGGAGCGAGCTCGCTCGCGAAAGACGTCAAGGCAACGCGTTTATCCAGACAGTACGCGTTATCGCTAACGTCCATCGCGAGCAAGCTCGCTCCTACACAGGAAGAGCCGGCCTATCAGTAGCGGTAAGCGTGCGGCTTGAACGGACCTTCGACGGTCACGCCGATGTAGTCGGCCTGGGTCTTGGTCAGTTGAGTCACAACGCCGCCGAAGCCACGGACCATTTCCAGGGCCACTTCTTCGTCGAGTTTCTTCGGCAGCACTTCAACGGTCAGGCGCTCGGCTTTCTGGGCTGGCGACAGGTCGGCGTACTTCTGGCCGAACAGGAAGATCTGCGCCAGAACCTGGTTGGCGAACGAGCCGTCCATGATGCGGCTTGGGTGACCGGTTGCGTTACCCAGGTTAACCAGACGGCCTTCGGCCAGCAGGATCAGATAGTCGTCGTTATGCGGGTCGAAATCGCCAGCGCCGGTGCGGTGGATCTTGTGAACCTGTGGCTTCACTTCTTCCCATGCCCAGTTCTTGCGCATGAAAGCAGTGTCGATTTCGTTGTCGAAGTGACCGATGTTGCAGACAACAGCACGCTTCTTCAGGGCTTTGAGCATGTTCGAGTCGCAAACATTGACGTTGCCGGTGGTGGTCACGATCAGGTCGATCTTGCCCAGCAGGGCCTTGTCGATGCTGGCTTCAGTACCGTTGTTGATACCGTCGATGAACGGCGAAACCACTTCGAAACCGTCCATGCAGGCTTGCATGGCGCAGATCGGGTCGACTTCGGAAACCTTGACGATCATGCCTTCCTGACGCAGGGACTGAGCGGAACCCTTGCCCACGTCGCCGTAGCCGATGACCAGCGCTTGCTTGCCGGACAGCAGGTGGTCGGTGCCGCGCTTGATCGCATCGTTCAGGCTGTGACGGCAGCCGTACTTGTTGTCGTTCTTGCTCTTGGTCACCGAGTCGTTGACGTTGATGGCCGGGATTTTCAGCTCGCCCTTGGCCAACATGTCCAGCAGGCGGTGAACGCCGGTGGTGGTTTCTTCGGTCACGCCGTGGACGCGGTCCAGAACCTGTGGGTACTTCTTGTGCAGCAGCTCGGTCAGGTCGCCGCCGTCGTCGAGGATCATGTTGGCGTCCCATGGCTGGCCATCCTTGAGGATGGTTTGTTCCAGGCACCACTCGTACTCTTGTTCGGTCTCGCCTTTCCAGGCGAAAACCGGGATGCCGGCAGCGGCGATGGAAGCGGCGGCCTGATCCTGAGTCGAGAAAATGTTGCAGGACGACCAGCGTACTTCGGCACCCAGGGCAACCAGGGTTTCGATCAGCACGGCAGTCTGAATGGTCATGTGGATGCAGCCGAGGATCTTCGCGCCCTTGAGCGGTTGCTCAACGGAATACTTGCGGCGCAGACCCATCAGGGCCGGCATTTCGGATTCGGCGATGATGGTTTCGCGACGGCCCCAGGCAGCCAGGGACATGTCGGCGACTTTGTAATCGGTAAAATCTGCAGGCGTGATAACAGCGCTCATGAAGAGCCTCCATTCGTAATGTATGCGAATGGGCGCCGTTGTGCGTTTAGTGTCTGGCTTAAGGCCAGGCAACGCCCCATCCGAGCCTGACAGGTCGAACCTGCTGCAGCGCCCCTCGGACAGGTGGCGGGAAAACGGTAGCAAGTAGAGGTTACCGTTTTGAAACGGGGGCGATTATAGCGGGCTATGCTGATCTTCCAAAGCGTTTCTGTCAGTCAATGTCCGAACGGTAATCGAGACCATAGTCGAAGCTTTATAGAGCTCTAGTCCGGGCTCTGCCATGATGCCGGGCATCAATCGGCAGGATGGTCAGGAGTGAATATGAATTTCCACACCCGCAAATGGGTAAAACCCGAAGACCTCAACCCCAACGGCACGTTGTTCGGTGGCAGCCTGCTGCGCTGGATCGACGAAGAGGCGGCGATCTACGCCATCGTCCAGTTGGGCAATCAGCGTGTGGTCACCAAGTACATTTCCGAAATCAACTTTGTCAGCGCCTCGCGCCAGGGCGACATCATCGAGCTGGGCATCACGGCGACCGAGTTCGGCCGCACCTCGATCACCCTGACGTGCGAAGTGCGCAACAAGATCACCCGCAAGAGCATCCTCACCGTTGAAAAAATGGTGTTCGTGAACCTCGGTGAAGATGGCTTGCCGGCACCTCACGGCCGGACCGAGATCAAGTACGTCAAGGATCAGTTCAAGGATGATGACGCCGCTCAGTGAGATCGGTGGCACTCCTTCGCGAGCAGGTCGAATCGTCGCTCCCGCATTGAACCGCGATCCCTTGTGGGAGCGAACCTGCTCGCGAATGCAGCATGCAATCAAGGTGATGCTCAGCCCGCCACATCAAGTACAGCCGCACCGCGCCGCTGACGATAGATGAAGAACAGTGCAGTCAACACGGTCAGCCCGCTGACCAGTGCACCGGTCCATGGCAAGTCCGCCAGATCCGCGCCGCTGGCCACCACCAGTCCGCCAATCCACGCTCCGGCGGCGTTGCCGAGGTTGAAGGCGCTCTGGTTCAAGGTCGAACCCAGGTTCGGTGCTTCATGGGCCTGATCGATGATCAGCAGTTGCAGGATCGGACACAGGGCGAAGGCAAACGTCCCCCACAACACCAGTGTGATTGCCGCAGGGATCACCGAATGGCTGG
>NZ_AKJL01000035.1 GCF_000282355.1 Pseudomonas sp. GM49 | reverse complement strand
TGGCTGCCGCTGCCGATTCACGCCTGGCACCTGCAGGCGTATGTGCTCAAGACGTTTGCGGCGGAAATCGAAGAAGGCATTCTGATCACCGATGGCCCGGACATTGCGACCCTGCCGACCATGTCGTACCGCACGATGATGCCGGTGTCGGACGACTGCGCGCCGCTGATCAAATTGCCGATTGCAGTGTGGATGACCAGCGAACTGCGCAGCCTGCAAGCCAAGTCGATTCACATGGGGCCGCGCATCAGCACGGTGATCGCCAGGATTCTGGACGCCGAAAAAGGCTTCGATCAGCGTCTGGAGATCTTCCCGGAAGAAATCGGCGTGCGTTACAAAAACGCGATTACTCAGGACGATAATCCCGGGCGTCATCTGTCCGTGGTCTTTCGTGCCAGTCAGCAAGCGTTCGAACGCAGCGACGAATGTCTGCCGATTACCGTGGCGTCGCTGTTCACCCGCTTGCCCGGCAGTGGTCGGCCGCTGTTCACCGATCTGATCGAGCGCGACGGCGTGCGGGCGAATGCCACCCAGGTTGAAAGCTGGTTCCGCCAGTACGCCAAAGTGGTGACCCACCCGGTGGTGGCGATCTATCTGATGTATGGCATCGGTCTTGAAGCGCATCAGCAAAACACCATGGTGCTGTTCTCCCCCGACGGCAAAGCACGTAGTCTGCTGATCCGCGATTTCGGCGACGGCAGGACTTACGCACCGCTTTTGGAAGAGCGCGGCTATGCCCTGCAGCCCCATGTGCAGCCGGGTATTCTGCCGACGGTATTCTCAGGTGATATCGAGCCGGTACGCATGTTCGTGCTCGACGCGGCGTTCCTGGCGCATCTGCACGAAATGGCGCTGTGGCTGACCAAGGAGTACGGGTTGAACAACACACGGCTGTGGGCGGTTTTGCGCGAGGAGACCGACCTTGCATTCGAGGCTGTGCGCGACCGTGTCTCGCCAACGCTGTGGGAAGTCGAACGCAAGGCGTTCGTGGAAGATCCATGGCCGACCCGATCGTTGTTGCGCATGCACTTGATGCAGTACTCCAACTATCGTTTGCAACACACCCTGACCAACCCGCTCGCTAGCGTTTAACCGAGGCTGACCCATGTCCCATGCAGGTGTCATCCAGGGTTCGAGAGTAAGAATCCTGATTTATCTTCTATTTGCGATCCAGTTGGTGTCCATGGGCGCGATGGAAATGAGCGGGCCGTTCTGGCCTGTCCACCTGCGTGGGCTGACCGCCTCAGAGTCGGTTTTCAGCTTCGCCAGCATCGCCGTGTACGTCGGGCCGATGCTGGGCATTATTCTGACCAGTGCATTCTGGGGCCGTATCGGCGATCGCTATGGCCACAAGTTGATGATGATCCGCGCCCTCGCCGGATTGTCGCTGACCCAGCTTGGGCTGGCCCTCTTCAGCGACATCTGGGTCATTCTGATCCTGCGTTTTCTGCAAGGCGCCTTCGCCGGGTACATCGCCCCGGCACAGGCTTACGGCGTCAGTATCGAAGCGCCTTCGCGGCGGGCGCGGCTGTTCGCCATCCTGCAAATCTCGACCAACGTCGGTTCGTTGCTGGGAGCGGTCGTCGGCGGGTTGATCCTCGATTACGCCACGTTCTTCTGGATCAACATCATCGCCTCTGCATTGTGTGCGGTGTGCACCCTGATCGCGGCCGTCACCTTGCCGGATGTGCCACCGGTGAAGAAAGCACCGGTCGTGGACAAGGCAGCACCGGCCAGCCGTTCAGGCAGTGTGTGGCAAGGTTCGTCATTGCTGTCGCTGCTTGGCGTGATGGGCATTTTGCTGCTGGCGCGAATGCTCCCGCAGACCTCTTTCTCGCTATATGTCAGCTCGGTGTTCGAGGTCAGCAATTCGGTGGTTGGCCTGTGCTATGGCTTGCTGGCGTTGGGCTTCATTCTTTCGGCCACCGCCTGGTCGCGTTATTTCGAACACCGTAGTCAACAGGAAACGCTGCATCGCATTACCTATGTGGTCATCGGCTGCATCGTCCTCACTGCCGTGGCAGGTGTCACGCGCAATCCGCTGGTGTTTGTCATCGCCTACTTCATCTGGGGCGTATTGCTGGGGGCTACCACACCGGTGTTGATGGCGCTGATCTCGAAAACCGCCGACAGCTCGCAACAAGGCCATGTACTGGGGATTGCCCAGGGCACCGCGCAATTTGCGTCGATTGCGGGCATCTCGGCCGGCGGTTTGCTCAGTCAGGTCTATGGCTTGCAGTACACCTACCTGTTCGTTTGCCTGGCCTACGTGGTGGCGCTGATCCCGATTGTCGCCTTGCGTTACTTGCCTGCGGTGATGCAACCGAGTCATGCCCCGCCCGGGGATTGATCAAGGAACCTTTGTTTGAACATTGAACAACTGCGCGCCGACACCCCCGCTGTCGCGCAACTGATCCACTTCAACAACGCCGGTGCGGCGCTGATGCCCACGCCGGTGATCGAGGTCATGACCCGCCACATTCAGCTTGAAGCGAGTCTTGGCGGTTATGAAGCGGCCGGGCAACAGTCGGCCGAACTGGAAAATGTGTATGGCGCCATCGGTCGTCTGATCAACGCCCAGCCCGATGAAATCGCGGTGATCGAAAATGCGACCCGCGCCTGGGACATGGCTTTCTATTCGTTACCGCTGCAACCCGGCGATGTGGTGCTGACCTCGACCACCGAGTACGCCGGCAATTACATTCCTTACCTGCAACTGAAGAAGCAGCGCGGCATTGAAATCCGCGTCATCCCCAACGATGAGCACGGCCAGGTGTCACTGCCGGCCCTGAAGGACATGCTGGGCGATGATCGCGTCGCGTTGATTTCCCTGCCGGTGATCGCCACCAATGGCGGGCCGGTGCAGCCCATCGAGCAGATCGGCGCCCTCGCCCGCGCTGCCGGCGTGCTGTTTCTGCTTGATGCCTGCCAGGGTGTCGGGCAAATGCCGATCGACGTGCAGAAAATCGGCTGTCACATGCTCGCGGCCACCAGCCGCAAGTACCTGCGTGGGCCTCGGGGGATGGGTTTTTTGTATGTAGAAAGATCTCTGTGCCAGAACCTGGAGCCGGTCTTTCTCGACCTGCATGCCGCGTCCTTGCAGACAGCTGACACGTTCAAAATCCGCGCCGACGCCCGACGCTTCGAGAACTGGGAGTGTAACGTCGCCGCCAAACTGGGCCTCGGTGCTGCGGTTGAGTACGCGCTGGCGCAAGGCCTCGAACCGATGTGGTTGCGGATTCAACAACTGGCTGCTTACTTGCGTCAGCGACTGACGGACATTCCGGGCTTCACGCTGCGTGACCTGGGTATTCAAAAGTCAGGCATCGTGACATTCACCCACCGGGACAGCAGCGCTGCACAGCTCCAGCAGTGGCTGGCGGGACAGGAAAAACGCATCAACGTCACCACCTCGACATTCCGCTCGACGTTGCTCGACATGCAGCACCGGGACTTGCTGGAGGTCAGCCGCGCCTCGCTCCACGCGTACAACACCGAAGCGGAAATCGACACGATGATTGCAGCGCTGAGCCGCCTGCCGAGAGTCTGAAAGCGATTCCACTCGGCACTTGCGTCGCAGCCGGTTTGTAAACTAGCATTGGGAATACTTCTCAATTGCAAAAAAAACCTGCAGCCATGAGCGAAACCCTTCCCGCGAATAACGACCATCACCTGCGCGCGATCGAAGCCCTGTACAGCGGCCATCACGGCTGGCTGTACGCGACGCTGAGAAAAAAACTGGGTAACGCCATGGATGCAGCGGATCTGGCGCAGGACACCTTCACCCGCATCCTCGCCTCTCAAGTGACCGTCATCGAACAACCGCGCGCGTACCTGAGCTGCGTGGCCAAGGGCATTTTGGTCAACTGGTACCAGCGCAAGGCACTTGAACGCGCCTATCTGGATGCCCTCGCCCATATGCCTGCCCCGCAGGTGCCTTCACCGGAATTGCGTTTCATGGTGCTGGAGACCCTGCACGAAATCGATGCGATGCTCGACGCCCTTCCGCCACTGGTCAAACGCGCGTTCCTGCTATCGCAGATCAGCGGCCTGAAGTACGACGACATCGCCCAGCAACTGGGCGTATCGCTGATCACCGTCAAACGCTATATGAAGCAAGCCTTCGTACAGTGCCTGCTGCTGGTGGAGTGAATGCTCACTCGCCGCAACGAGCCGCACCTCGATCACCAGGCACTTGAAGAGGCCGCGGACTGGTTGATCCGTTTGAGTGAAGGCGAACTCAGTGAAACTGAACGTGCCGAATGGGAATGCTGGAAAATCAGCACGCCCGATCGCGGCCGTGCCTGGGCCCGTGCGCAGTTATTGCAGACCAAGCTCGGCGGCTTGCCAGCGTCTCTGGCGATGTCGGCACTCGACCGCCCAAGCAGCCCTGAGCGTCGCGCGGCGCTGGGCAAGCTGGCGATGATTCTGGCAATCCTGCCGGCCGGTTGGGGCAGCTGGAAACTGGCAGAATCCCAGCAATGGTCGGCCGACTATCGCACCACCGTCGGCCAGCAACGCGAGCTGACCCTGGCCGACGGTTCGAAAATCACTCTGAACACCGACACCGCCATCGACGTGCTGTTCGACGCCAGCCAACGACTCATTCACCTGCGCGAAGGCGAAATACTGGTGCAGACCGCAGCGGATATTTCTCCGCTGGCCCGGCCGTTTCTGGTCAGCACCCGCCAGGGTCGCATGCAGGCTCTGGGCACACGATTCACCGTTCGAGAATTGCAGCCACGCACCCACCTTGCAGTGCTGGACGGCGCAGTGAAGGTCGAACTCGCCGAAAATCGCCAAGGAACGCCATTGGTCATCAACGCCGGGCAGCGCACCGACTTCTCATCGAAAACCTTTGGCGGGGTCACCGCCGTCGATCGCTACATCGGCGCCTGGACCCAAGGCTTGTTGATGGCTGACAAGATGCGCCTGGCTGACTTCGTTGCCGAACTGACACGCTACCGCCGCGGCTTCGTGCGTCTGGATCCTGCGATTGCCGATCTGCGTATTTCCGGTGCCTATCCGATCAGCGACACCCAGCGCACGCTGAACATGCTGGCGCAAACCTACCCAATCCTCGTCAGCGGCCATTTGAATGGCTTCTGGGTCATGCTCTCTCCCGCCTGAGTCGAAAAAAAATCGCCGATCATCTGATACTTTTTTTGATCTCGACTGGCTATGGGGAAGAAGAACCTTTCCGTCCTGTTTTATAGGTCCATCCATTCATGTTCGCTGCACGCCATCTGCGTCCGGATCATCAGTTCAAACCAGTTATTCGCAGTGCGTTGCTAAGCCTTGTCCTGATCGGTGCCGTTTGCCCGTTTGCCTTGGCCGTCGTGCCTGCGCAACTGGACTCTGTCGCGGTCCGTGCCTACAACATTTCCTCCGGGCCGCTGGGCGCAACCCTGTCGGGCTTCGCCGTGGATGCCGGCATTGCCCTGTCGTTCCAGCCATCGTTGACCGAAGGCCTGACCAGCCCTGCGTTGATCGGCAATTACTCCACGCAAGAGGCGGTCACTCGCCTGCTGGAGGGCAGTGGCCTGAACATGGTTTTGCGCAGCGACGGCAGCTACACACTGGTGCAGCGCCGGGTGACGCTGGATGAAACGGCAATCATCGGCACTGCCAGGCATACCGACACCCTGCCGCCGGTGTATGCCGGTGGGCAGGTTGCCAACGGCGGGCGTCTGGGCGTTCTGGGCAATACCGACGTGATGGATGCCCCCTTCAGCGTCAGCACCTACACCTCGGCGCTGATCAAGGACCAACAGGCCGTTACCGTCGGTGATGTGCTGGAACGCGATTCATCGGTGCGCTCCACTGGCCAGACAGGCGGGATTGTCGACTCGTTCTTCATCCGTGGCTTTCCTGTCGGTGAAGGCAACCTCGGTGAACTGGCGTTCGACGGCGTGTACGGCGTGGCGCCGAACTACCGGGTGTTCACCGAATACACCGAGCGTATCGAACTGGTCAAAGGCCCCGGCGCCCTGCTCTATGGCATGTCACCCAACAGCGCGGTCGGCGGCATCATCAACGTGGTGCCCAAGCGCTCCCTGGAAGAGGATCTGACCCGTTTCACTGCCAGTTACGCCATGGATTCGCAACTCGGTGGTCACATCGACGTCAGTCGACGCTTTGGTGAGGATCGCCGGTTCGGTGTGCGCATCAACGGCAGCACCCAGCTGGGCGACACGGTCATCGACGATCAATCGCGCCACGTCGATATTGGTGCCATTTCCCTCGATTATCAGGGTGAACGCCTGCGCACCAGCCTCGACTGGCTCTACCAGAAAGAACGCTTCGACGCCGCTTCGCGGCCGTTTTTGATCGCCTCGGGCGTAGACATTCCCTCCGCCGCCAATGGCCGAACCAACGTCAGCCAGAAATGGGGCTGGTCGCAAACCCGTGACAAATCCGCCCTGCTCAGCGGCGAATACGACCTCAGTGACACGCTGACTGTTTTCACCCATGCCGGTGGTGGCAAATCGGATGTTGCGCGGATGTCCGACCAGACCCCGACCATCATCAACGCCGCCGGCGACACCTCTTCAATCCCCGGCTATTACAAGTTCGACGTCGAGCGGTACACCCTCGATGCCGGTGCCCGCCTGCGCTTCGACACCGGGCCGATCAGTCACCGCACAGCTCTGCAAGTCAGCCGTTATCGCGATGTGTTGTCCCGAGGAATCATTTCCGGTGCGCCGATTTTGTCGAACATTTACCACCCGGTTGATCGTCCGAAGCCTTTCATCCCCAAGCCGGACACGCCGAAAGTATCCGAGAGCGAACTGACCGGCGTGGCTCTGGCCGACACGCTGTCGGTGCTGGATGAACGCGTTCAGGTGACCTTGGGCGTGCGCAAACAGAACATCAAATCCGACAACTACAACGCGGCCGGGGTGGTCACCACGTCATACGACGACGGCAGAACCACACCGCTGTTTGGCGCGGTGATCAAACCCTGGGACCATGTTTCGTTTTACTACAACTACATCGAAGGCCTGAGCAAGGGTGACATCGCGCCTTCCACCGCATCGAACGCCGGCGAGATCTTTGCCCCTTACGTCTCCCGCCAGCACGAACTCGGGGTCAAGGCCGACTACGGCACTTTCACCTCCACCCTCGCCCTGTTTCAAATCACCAAACCCAGCGGCGAACTGGCCTGCGGGGTGTTTTCCGTGCAGGGCGAACAGCGCAACCGTGGGCTGGAGCTGAATGTGTTCGGCGAAGTCGCCCCAGGCACTCGGCTGCTCGGTGGCGTGACCCTGCTCGATGCCGAATTGACCAAAACCGCTGCGGCCGCCAACCGCGGCAATAAACCGGTGGGGGTGCCGGAAGTTCAAGCCAATCTCTGGGCTGAATGGGACACCTCGTGGGTCGAAGGCCTGACGCTGACCGGGGGGGCGATCCATACCGGTAGCCAGTACGTAAACCAGGCCAACACCCAGAAACTGGATGACTGGACCCGCTTTGATGTCGGCGTGCGCTACACCACTCGCATCGATGAACGACCGACCACGTTTCGCGCCACTGTGCAGAACGTGCTGGATCACGAGTACTGGTCAGGCGTTGCCTCTTATGGCGCGTTCTCCCAAGGCTCACCGCGCACCTTATTACTGTCGGCGACTGTCGATTTCTGAAACGTTCAGCCGTGCGACGGTGTGAGCCGTTGACCGATCTGACTTTTACAAAGGCTTTGACCATGGTGACTTTTGATCGACGCAGCCACGCTTTCGCTGCGCTGCTACTGGCAGGACTGCTGGGCCTGGCACTTTTTCTCCTCGCTCCACGCAACGTGCACGCCGCCGAAGTGGACTCGGCGCGCACCGAGGTGAGCGATCTGCTGGGGCGCAAGGTCAAGGTGCACTTGCCGGTCAGACGCGTCATTCTTGGTGAAGGCCGCCAGCTGTATCTGGTTGCCGCCCTCGACACACAAAACCCCATCGAACGCATCGTCGGTTGGCGCAAGGACCTGATCCAGTCGGATCCCGACACCTACAACGCATACCTGCGCAAATTCCCCGACATCGCCAGGATTCCCACCTTTGGCGGCTTTGAAGACGGCACCTTCGACATTGAGCAGGCAATTTCCCAGCGTCCGGACGTGATCATCCTCAATATCGAGGCGCAGCACGCCACCGAAGATGCGCGCTACATCGAAAAGCTCGACGCTCTGGGCATCCCGGTGGTGTACGTTGACTTTCGCAACAACCCGATCCAGAACACCGAGCCGACCATGCGCCTGTTCGGCCAACTGTTCGGCAAAGAGGAACGCGCCGAAGCCTTCATCGATTTCCGTAACCAGCAGATTCATCGCGTCACCGACATCATCGAGAAACAACACCCGCCCCGCCCCAGCGTGTTCGTTGAGCGCATCGGCGGCTACACCGATGATTGCTGCCTGAGTTTCGGCAACGAGAACTTCGGCCTGTTCGTCGAGATGGCCGGTGGCAACAACATTGCCCGCCGCATCATTGCGACCACGTTCGGCCAGTTGAACCCCGAGCAAGTCATCGTTGCCAATCCTGCGCACGTAGTGGTCACCACCGCCAACTGGGAAGCTTTTGCCCCCGGCGGCCATTGGGTCGGCGTCGGTCCGGGCGCGGACATGACACAAGCCAGGAAAAAACTCGCCTGGTACACCCGGCGTCCGGCCTACGCCGGCATCAAGGCCCAGGACGATCAAGCCTTCCATGCCATCTGGCATCAGTTCTACAACAGTCCTTACCAATTCGTCGCCATTGCGCAATTGGCGAAATGGTTCCATCCGGAGCTGTTTGCCGATCTCGATCCGGACGCCTCATTCCGCGAACTGCATGAGCGCTTCCTGCCGGTGCCGTATGAGTCGGGCTACTTTGTCAGCTTGCGTCAGCCTGAGGTTAAACCATGAGCTCGTTGACCGATGTCGTGGTCGTGCAGCGCGAAACCTATCGTCGCCTGGTGCTGCGTAAACGCCTGATCCTCGCCGGGCTGGTGATCTTGTTGATGTGCAGCGTGCTGCTCGATCTGGCCCTGGGCCCGGCGAGCTACAGCCTCAGCGAAGTACTCGGCGCATTGTTTTCGCCGGACAGCGCTTCACCGCAGGTACGCGTGGTGATGTGGGATATACGCTTGCCGGTGGCGTTAATGGCGGTTGCCGTTGGCGCGGCGTTGTCGCTGGCCGGCGCGCAGATGCAGACGATCCTCAACAACCCACTCGCCAGCCCGTTCACCCTGGGCATTTCCGCCGCCGCCAGCTTCGGCGCCGCGTTGGGGCTGGCATTCGGCGTCGCACTGTTCCCGCTGGCGGCGCAATTCATGGTGCCGCTGAACGCGTTCATCATGGCCATGCTGTCGGCGCTGCTGATCCACTTTCTGAGCATGCGTCGCGGCGTCACCGCCGAAACCATCGTGTTGCTCGGTATAGCGCTGGTGTTCACCTTCAATGCGCTGTTGGCGCTGGTGCAGTTCTTCGCCACCGAACAAGCCGTGGCCGCCGTGGTGTTCTGGACCATGGGCAGCCTGACCAAAGCTACGTGGCCGAAACTGGGGGTCATCTGCCTGGTGATCCTCATCACCCTGCCGATCTTCGCCAAACGTGCCTGGGCCCTGACCGCCCTGCGCCTGGGCGACGACAAGGCCGCCAGTTTCGGCATTAATGTGCGCAGCCTGCGTTTTCAGACGCTGATCATGGTCAGTCTGCTCGCCTCGTTTCCAGTGGCCTTCGTCGGCACTATCGGTTTCATCGGGCTAGTCGGTCCACACATCGCCCGCATGCTGATCGGTGAAGACCAGCGGTTTTTCCTGCCCGCCTCCTTGCTGACCGGGTCGTTGATTCTGTCGGCCAGTTCCGTGGTCAGCAAAACCCTGATCCCCGGCGCGATATTCCCCATCGGCGTGGTCACGTCGCTGATCGGCGTACCGTTCTTCATATCTCTGATTCTCGGCGGGAAGAAAAACTCATGGTGAAGCTGCAGCTGGAGAATCTCGGTGCCCGCTACGGCCAGCGCGAGATCATTCGTGGTGTCTCGACGGCGACGTTTTTCGGCGGGCAGGTGGTCGCCGTAGTCGGGCCCAACGCGGCGGGCAAATCGACGCTGTTCAAGCGCATGGCCGGGCTGATCGACGGCCCCGGACAGGTGATCTTGCAAGAGTCGAAAAAAGGCCCGACGGGCATCAGCTACATGCCCCAGGGTCTGAATGCAAGCGCCCGGTTGACGGTGTATGAGTCGGTGCTGCTGGCGCGCAAGCAACTGACGCCGGGCTGGGTCGTTCACGATGATGAATTGAAACTGGTCGATGAGATTCTCGCGGCGCTGGGCATCACCGGATTGTCCTTTCGCAACCTCGGTGAACTCAGCGGCGGTCAGCAACAGTTGGTGTCCATCGCGCAAACCCTGGTGCGCGAACCGGAAATACTGCTGATGGACGAACCGACTAGTGCCCTCGACATGCATCGGCAGGTTCAGGTGCTGAACTTCATGCGCAGCCTGGCCCGAAAACGCGAAGTCATTGTGTTCATCGCCATCCACGACCTGAACCAGGCGCTGCGTTTTGCCGATCAGGTTCTGGTGATTGCCGACGGCACCACGCAAGGCAGCGGCCCGAGTCACGAGGTGATTACCGAATTGATGCTGCGCAGCGTTTATAAGGTTGAGGCCCGGATTGAGCAGTGCAGTCGTGGGCAACGGCATATCGTGATTGACGATATTGTTTGATGGCTTGCAATGATCGCCCCTATCTGTATAGGCAACGGACTAATCGCCGCGCCTGCATCGCCCATGACTGACTCAACTACGCTTTAAATGAGGGTTGCCGGCTGTCATGCCCGCAACCGGGAGGTTCCGTGAACAGTCACTGGTGGTGCCGCCTGCTCCTGCTAGTAATACTGATCGGGTTACCGACGGGTTCGACGACGGCTGCAGGCAGTGTCGTGGTACTGACCGTCAACGATGCTATTGGTCCGGCCAGCGCCGACTACGTGGAGCGCGGCCTGGCGCGTGCGGTGACCGAGGGCGCGCAGTTGGTGGTCATCAGCCTCGACACCCCCGGCGGGCTGGACACCTCAATGCGTTTAATTATTAAGGCGATTCTGGCCAGTCCCTTGCCAGTGGCAAGTTTCGTCGCCCCTAGTGGCGCACGTGCGGCCAGCGCCGGCACCTATATTTTGTATGCCAGCCACATTGCCGCGATGACCCCGGGCACCAACCTGGGCGCTGCTACACCGGTGCAGATCGGCGGCCTGCCCGGGACCGCGCCCGAACCGCCGAGCCCACCCACCACCGACAAGAGTTCTGCGCGTGAGTTGCAGGACACCTTGACTCGAAAACAGATCAACGATGCGGCGGCTTACATCCGTGGCCTTGCGCAACTACGCGGACGCAATGCCGACTGGGCCGAACAAGCGGTACGTGAATCGCTCAGCCTGTCGGCCCACGAAGCGCTCAAACTCAACGTGGTCGATTATGTGGCCAATGACGTGGCAGACCTGCTCAAGCAATTGAACGGCAAGAGCCTGAATGTCTCCGGTCAAACGTTGAGGCTGAGCACCGCCGGAGTTGCGCTCATCGACCATGCGCCTGATTGGCGCACACAACTGCTGGCGGTGATCACCAACCCCAGTGTGGCGTTGCTGCTGATTATGCTCGGGGTCTATGGCTTGATATTCGAGTTCATGAACCCTGGGTCGAGCGTTGGTGGGGTGCTAGGTGGAATCTGCCTGTTGCTGGGGCTGTATGCCCTGCAACTGTTGCCCGTGAATTACGCCGGGGTCGGACTGATTCTGCTAGGGATCGCCTTCATGATCGCCGAGGCGTTTCTACCGAGTTTCGGTGTAATCGGCTTCGGTGGGGTGGTTGCTTTTGTAGTTGGCGCAGTGATTTTGATGGACACCGATGTACCGGGCTTTGGCATTCCGTTGACGCTGATCATCGGCATGGCACTAGTCAGCGCCCTGTTGCTTATGACTCTGGTCGGCATGGCGCTCAAGGCCAGACGCCGTGCCTTGGTCAGCGGCGATGCGGGCTTGGTCGGCAGTCAGGTCACGGTGACGGGGCTGCTGCCGGGTCTGCCTATGAGCGGCTGGGTGCAACTGCAGGGCGAAAAATGGCAAGTTCAGAGCTGCTCGCCCCTGCACCTGGGCCAACAGGTCCGGGTGGTGAGGCGCACGGGCGTGATGCTGGACGTCATTGCGCTGGATGAAACGTCACCGTCAGGAGGTTGATCCATGTTCGTCGAATTGGGTATTGGCCAACTGCTACGACAGCGCAATCTGCTTCCGGATAAGCGAATTGCAGTTGCGTCGACTTCCCCAAGGAAACCTCGGCAACCGCAACTCAAACATCTGGACGGCGAGACTGCCCCACTAGCTGCCGAACGGCGGCATCGGTATATCGGCGGGCTGCAGGCCCAACAGTGTCATGTACTCATAGACGTGCTGATAGCCGGATTGAGACTTGTAGCCTGTGCAGTCGGATTGAGGTTTCCCACAGAGCCGCAGCTCCATGTTCGCGCTGCCCATTCCCCATTGCGTATAGTTCAGGTTGTTATTCACAACCTTGTCTATGCCGGAACAAACCATGTTCCTCGTTTTTTCATCAATGGGATCATCATAAAGGGTCAGGGAGTAATCGAGAGAAGTTGCGCACCACGCCATCGGAACAACATCCAGGGTGTTGTAGATGCGCAGCGCATTACCGGCCATTTGCTTATTGAAATAGCTGGCGAAAAGACCATCTCCCGCCGTGGGCGCAGCAAAGGTTTCACAGAAGAAGTTAAAGCCCGGAAATCTGTCTTTCAGATAAAGCGCGAGCACTGACATGAGCGCACCGCCGAGGCTATGACCAACCAAACGGATGTTTGCTCCACTTTGCTGCGTCCCAAGAAAATCGCACAGTGTGCCCTGAGGACTGATAGTAGAGGCTGTGGTCAATATCGCCTGTACCCCGTCTGCAGTTCCCTGGGCAATGCTCGCCGATCCCTGGCAGCCCGGGATTACGCTCTGCAACGGCACCATTGGAAAAATATCGAGATCGTCCACCTGATCCTTCAAAGAATCCGTGAGTGTCCCACTCGTCACCACGACGATGTCTTTCCCGCTTCTCCCGCCGGTCAGCACCACGGTGATGTGCGCCGCATACTCGCCATCCATTACCAGCGCGGGGCCCCAGGCTACGTCATAGCCGCCGCCTACCTTCGAGCCATTGAGACGCGTAATAATATTGTCTTTAACCTGGCTCGGTTTCGGGTTCTGGATGTTTTTCCAGGACTGCGAATACAGCGCTGCATTATTGACCACGAAAGCATGTGTAAGACTGATTTGCCTTTGCACAAGTGTGTCTGGGGTAGTCATGACTGCTCCTTGTCTCAAAGAAAGTTTTCAAAGGACCCAACGAAAACCTATGGCAGCCGTCGATCCTTCTGGGCCAGCAAGACCGAGTTTAGACGCAGTTTTTGCAAGTGCGAGGGCGATGCTGTAGGCGCTGATGAAGAATTGACCCATCTGCCGAAAAAACGCTGACCCAAGCAGCCTTCAAGGCTACGGCCGTCTGTGCTGGGTATCTACCTATCCATGTCGGGGCAGTCTTGCCCCAGCAGGCAGGGCAATTCCGCATCAGCGCCAACACGCCATTGGCAGCTGTAACTTATTCACTGCAAGCGCATTCGTTTTATGTCCCTCTGCGGCGGTTCTCCGAACAGACGGCTGTACTCGCGACTGAACTGCGACGAGCTTTCATAGCCCACCAATCCGCCCGCACTGCTTGCGTCGATATTCTGACTCAGCATCAACTGTCGAGCCGCTTGCAGCCGCAATTGTTTCTGATACTGCAGTGGACTCATGCCTGTTACGGCGCGGAAATGCTGCCGAAAGGTAGACGGACTCATGTGTGCATTCGCCGCCAAGTCGTCCATGCGCAGCGCATGACGAAAATTAAGCTTCAGCCAGGCAAGCGTCTTGGCGATGTGTTGGCTCGGTGAACCCGCGGCGACGACATGAAGCAACTGCGAACCGTGAGCACCGCTCAACAGGCGAGCAATGATCTCCTCCTTGATCAGTGGCGCGAGGGTTTCAAGCAGTTCAGGCTCGCTAAGTAGCCCGACCAAACGCCCCAGTGCATCAAGCACCCCGGCGTCCAGCGCCTGTACGGTGATTGGCCGGAACCCTTCATCCTTCATGCGCGATGACAACCGCATGCGCTCGGCGAGCTGTATCACCGTGGCGCTGTCGAACGTGAGCATCATGCCCAGGAATGGTTGTGTGACGCTCGCCTGAGTCACATGTGAGATGACCGGCAGGTCAACGCTGGTAACCATGGACTGACCCGGCGCGTAACTAAGCACCTCCTCCCCCACCATGACTTGTTTGCAGCCTTGCAAGGTCACACCAATGCCCAGTCCGTAAATACAGTGCACAGGCGCAGTGGCAGATTTGCGTCGATGCAGACTCAGGCCCGGAACCGCGGTGAGCAGGTCGCAATCACTGCGCACAATCTGGCTGACGACGCCGGCGAGAGGACTTGTGTCGCTGGCAGTTTGGTGACTTTTGGTAGCAGGCTGCACAGTGGTCTCCTTGAAAAAACGAGGTCAATAGCTGGTCACGAACGACACCGTTGCTGACACGAACAATGTCTGCCATGACCGCCAGAGCAATCTCCGCGGGGGTTTTGCTTCCCGACACTGTCATTCATTCAGCAGCCCGTCATGTGCCAGGCGCCATAGTTGGCCCTTGCTACACGGCCGGTAATGAATGAGATATTGACGAGAATCACGCATCATCGTGAGCAAGAGAGGACGACAATTTACGATAGGCGTCGGCCTGTGCCAGCAACGCATTGGCCTTGGCTTCGAAGGTCTGCACCGCATCAGCGCCAGCAGCGAAACGAACCGGTGGCTCGTCGAGCCCTGCAAGCTGCACAATCGCGTCGGCGAGCTTGGCAGGGTCACCGCCCTGTTTGCCGTCCATGCCACTCCAGGCCGTGACGGTCTCTCGCGTCCGCTGGGCATAATCGTCGATGGAGGGCGGTGCGAAAGTGGTGGAATCGGCCGTCAGCAGTTCTGTGCGGAAGAACCCGGGCTCGACCAACATCGTGCGAATGCCGAAGGGTTCAATCTCTGGCGTGAGCGACTCGATCCATCCTTCGAGGCCGAATTTCGCCGCCGCATAGGCCGTACAGAACATGCCGCCAGCGATACCCGCCGTAGAGGAAATGGTCAGCAACAGACCGGAGCGCTGCTTGCGCATCGCCGGTAATGCAGCACGAGCGACATTCATCGGACCGAACAACAGCGTTTCGATCTGGTTGCGCACCTGTTCCGGGCTGAGCTCTTCGAAGAAGCCCGCATAGAAGTTACCCGCGTTGTTGACCAGTACATCAATCCGTCCGAACTTGCCGATAGCGGCCTCGACGGCGTCTTGGGCGTCATCGGGACGGGTGACATCAAGTTTAATGGTCAGCAAGTCTTCATGTTCACCGATTGCCGCCAGCACTTTCCCGGCATCACGGCCGGTGGCAACGACGGCATGGCCGGCAGCGAGTGCCGCTCTGGCGATGTCTACACCCAGTCCACGGCCAGCACCGGTGATGAACCAAACTTTTTTCTCAGTCATGTGATTGCTCCTTTCTAACGAGTGCCTATTGTGTCGAGCCTCTCCTTTTGGTTGCTGCATCAATCGGCGTATTCATTGCCTAAAATGACGAATATTGTGTCAGTTCAACCCTCTTCGCTCTGACCTCCAGCAGCAGTTCTTCACGGCTCGTGAAGGAGCTCAGGCGATAACTAGTTCTTTCATTGCCTGATTCAATCACCGATTCAAGAACTTCAAGCGTCTTGGTCGTGATGCTCAGCTCATCCGTCAAATTGGGCAATCATTGAAGCGGATCGTGCATTCGATCCAGGAAGTACGGCGCTACAGTTGGCAAACGCCCGGAACACGGTCGCACTCATTCATGGAGAGCTGTCCCACTATGAGCGCCCTCAACATCAATGGCCGTGACTACACGGTTGACGTAGACCCTGGCACCCCGATTCTCTGGACTTTGCGCGACACGCTGGGCATGACCGGCACCAAGTTTGGCTGCGGAGCAGCTCTGTGCGGCGCGTGTACTGTTCACCTTGATGGGCAGGCCATTCGTTCCTGCATCACGCCTGTCGCAGCCGCCGAGGGCAGGAAGATCACCACCATCGAAGCAGCAACCAATGGCAGTGACCCAGTGGGCACGGCCGTACACGAGGCATGGGTCAAACACGACGTAGCGCAATGCGGCTATTGCCAGAGCGGCCAGATCATGAGCGCGACGGCTTTCCTCAAGGCTCAACCCAAGGGCAAGCAGCCAACGGCGGCCGAGATCGACTCGGCCATGGCTGGCAACATCTGTCGCTGCGGCACTTACGCTCGTATCCGCGCGGCGGTGGCTGACGCCGCCAAAGCCCTTGCCTGACTGGAGTTTTCCATGTTCAACGACGCCTATTCAGACGAGCTCCCTCGTGTATTGCAACACATGTTCGAACGCGACCAGATCGACGGTCCCACCACGCTCCCCCGCCGCAGCTTCCTGAAAATCCTTGGTGTCGGCGGCCTGGCATTGGGGGCATTTCCTCACTTGGCCCTGGCGCAACAGCCTGGCGACAACCGCGCAGAAACTCTCAAGCCGAGTCAGCAACCCTCGGCATTCGTGCAGATAGCGCCGAATGGGGAAGTAGCAGTAACCATCAACCGGCTGGAGTTCGGTCAGGGTGTGCAGACTGGCCTACCGATGATCCTCGCCGAAGAGCTTGATGCCGACTGGAGCCTCGTACGCAGCCGCAATGGTACAAGCGACATCGCCTACCAGGACCCTCTCTTTGGCATGCACCTTACTGGCGGTTCCAATTCGATCAAGAACAGCTATACCCAGTACCGCGAACTGGGTGCCCGCGCTCGCGCCATGCTGCTCGCGGCGGCGGCCGCGCGCTGGAATGTGGATGTGACCAACCTGAGTACGGAATCTGGAATGGTGTTCGGCCCCGCGGGCCGCAAAGCGAGCTATGGCGAACTGTCGGAGGCCGCCATGGCGCTGCCTGTGCCCGAAACGATCACGCTCAAGGACCCCAAAGACTTCCGAATCATTGGCCATGCCACCACCCGCATCGATGCCAAGGCCAAGAGCAGTGGTCAGCAGGATTTCGGTATCGACATGAAACTACCGGGGCAACTGACGGCCGTGGTAGCCCGACCACCAGTATTCGGTGGCAAAATTGCGTCTTTGGATGACAGTGCTGCACGTGCCATCAAAGGCGTGAAAGCGGTGCTGCGTGTACCGCTCGATGGGGGGGCTGAAGGCGTAACCGTCGTCGCTGACGGTTACTGGCAAGCCAAACAAGGCCGTGATGCACTGAAACTGCAATGGGATACGACGGCTGTCGAAAAGGTCGATAGCGACAAGCAGTTGGCCGACTACCGGGAGCTCGCGGGTCGTCCTGGTCCACGGCTCTTCGAGGCGGACATGGCGCCACTGGCAACGGCACCTCATCGATTGGAAGCCGAGTTCGTGTTTCCTTACCTGGCCCATGCGCCAATGGAACCGTTGAACTGTACCGTCAAACTGTCCGAAGAACGCTGCGAACTATGGGTGGGTACCCAGTTTCCCGGGGCTGACAGCGCGGCAGCCGCACGTGTACTGAACCTCAAGCCCGAGCAAATTCAAATTAATGTACAGACCGCTGGCGGCGGCTTTGGCCGGCGTGGCATAGCCACCAGCGACATTGTGGTGCTGGCATGCGAGGTGGCCAAGGCCGCGCGAATGGCCGGTTTGGATGTACCGGTGCGCACCCTATGGAGCCGCGAGGACGATATCAAAGGCGGCTACTACCGCCCCATGCACCTGCATCGCGCTCATATCGGTTTTGACGATACCGGCAAGGTGCTGGCCTGGGACCACGTTGTGGTAGGACAGTCCATCATCAGTGGCACCATGTTCGGGGGACGGGTGAAAAACGGCATAGACCCCACGGCAACCGAAGGTATGCGCGATCCCTATCCACTGCCGATGCGCCTGACGGTGCATCACCCGAAACTCAACGTGCCGGTGTTGTGGTGGCGCAGTGTGGGCTCCACCCACACAGCCTTCGTGATGGAGACGGTGATCGATGAGATCGCCCGAACAACCAAACAGGATCCTGTGGCTTACAGGATGAAACTTTTTGCCGATCGAAGTCCGCGTCATCGCGCTGCGTTGCAACTGGCGGTGGACAAGAGCGAGTACGGCAAACGCGAGTTGCCTGCTGGTCGAGCCTGGGGTGTTGCGGTCCATGAGTCGTTCAGTTCGGTAGTGGCTTACGTCGTGGAAGCATCGGTGCAGAACGGTCGTCCGGTACTGCACCATGTGACCGCCGGCGTCCACTGCAACCTGGTCGTCAACCCGCGCAGCGTTGAGGCCCAAGTACAAGGTGCCGCCCTTATGGGGCTGTCAATGTGCTTGCCGGGCGGTGCCATCACCCTGAAAGACGGCGTCGTGCAACAGAGTAATTTTGCAGACTTCAGCGTTCCGCGCATCACCGATATGCCGGAATTTTCCATTCATGTCGTGCCAAGCGCCGAGCCTCCCACAGGGATGGGTGAACCCGGCCTGCCACCATTGGCCCCCGCATTTGCAAACGCGGTCGCACGCCTCACGGGTAGGTCGGTGCGTGAGCTGCCCTTCAAGCTGACGTGACAGAGCCGGGTGGACTGACGGTCAAGAACCTTAATCAGCCGCAGGCCCATTCACTTGGGAAAGCCTTTGGCAATAGGACCGGGATCGACGAGTCCGGACATACGGACTCGTGGTCCTGTCGGCTACCAAGAATTCAGTCAGAATCCCCGTTTCGGTCGCTCGTGTTCTGGGTGCGAGCGGGGGCAATAAGGAAACGGGAGCCAAACATCTGGTTGAAGCGGGCGCGGTGCAGGCCTGAATGAAAACGGGCGCCTTGACAGGTGCCCGTTTTGTTGTAGCGGGTTGCATGACCGATATCGGGTACATCGACGTCGAACCGGGGAAGATCAGCAAAAGAATTTCGTATACCCTAGCGCTATCTCACTCCAAATGACCGCCGCCGTGAACCTACCCAAACTCAACGCACCCGACCTTGGTAACACGCCTTCGACTTCGGAAATCATCACCCGCCATCTGCGGGATGCGATTGTCGCCGGGCATTTTGCCGAGGATGAGCCGATCCGCCAGGACGACATCGCCCGCCAGTTCAATGTCAGCAAGATCCCGGTGCGTGAAGCCCTCAAGCGGCTGGAGGCCGAAGGGTTGGTGATGTTCCAGCGCAATCGCGGGGCGATGGTCACGCGGGTTTCCGATGCAGAACTGGCGCAGATGTTCGAAGTGCGGATGTTGCTGGAGGACAAGATTCTGCGCCTGGCCATTCCAAACATGACCGAAGAGACCTTCGCCCGCGCCGAGCGCATCTGTCAGGAGTTCATCGGCGAGGACGACGTAGGGCGCTGGGCCGAGCTCAACTGGGAGCTGCATTCCTGCCTGTACGAGCCGGCGCAGCGACCGTTTCTGGTGAGTCTGATCCGTTCGGTCAACGACAAGCTGGAGCGTTATCTACGCATGCAGATGAGCTTGTCGGCCGGTAAGGAACGGGCCGATCACGAACACCGCGAGATCCTGGCGGCCTGCCGCGCCGGGGATGTGGACCTGGCGGTGAAGCTTCTGGACGAGCACATTGCCGGCGTCTGCACGACCCTGTTCGAGCACCTGCCCCACACCCACTGACAACTGCGGATGCTGTGCCGATTTCGTCATCGACACAGACTAAATCCATCAAGCCGACACCTCGCTGCACGGGCCACTCTTGCGTTCACTCAACCGAATGGACGTGGCCCTCCCATGAAACGCATCTCTGTGATCGACTCCCACACCGGCGGCGAACCGACCCGCCTGGTGACCGCCGGCTTTCCTGAGCTGGGCACTGGCAGCATGGCCGAACGGCGCAAGGTATTAGCCGAACAGCATGATCAATGGCGCGCCGCCTGTATGCTGGAACCACGGGGCAGTGACGTACTGGTGGGTGCCCTGCTCTGCACGCCGGTGGACCCTGGCGCCTGTGCCGGGGTGATTTTCTTCAACAACACCGGTTATCTGGGCATGTGCGGCCACGGCACCATCGGCCTGGTGGCGTCGTTGGCGCACCTGGGCAAGATCGGCCCCGGCGTGCACAGCATCGAAACGCCGGTGGGCACGGTGCAGGCAACCCTGCACGAAGACCATTCGGTGAGCGTGCGCAACGTGCCGGCCTACCGTTATCGCAAGGCGCTGGCGGTGCAGGTGCCGGGCATCGGCCAAGTGGTCGGTGATATCGCTTGGGGCGGCAACTGGTTTTTCCTGATCGCCGAGCATGGCCTGCGGGTGGCCGGCGACAACCTCGAAGCGCTGACCGCTTACACCTTCGCCGTGCAGCAAGCACTGGAAGCCCAAGGCATTCGCGGTGAAGACGGCGGCTTGATCGATCACGTCGAGTTGTTCGCCGATGACGATCACGCCGACAGCCGCAACTTCGTGCTCTGCCCCGGCAAAGCCTATGACCGTTCGCCCTGCGGCACCGGCACCAGTGCCAAACTGGCATGCCTGGCAGCCGACGACAAGTTGCAACCGGGGCAGATCTGGCGCCAGGCCAGCGTCATCGGCAGCGAGTTCGAGGGTTCCTACGAATTGCAGGGTGAGCGTATCGTGCCGACCATTCGTGGTCGCGCGTTCATCAGTGCCGAGGCGAGCCTGATCATCGAACAGGACGACCCGTTCGCCTGGGGCATTCGTCCATGAACGAGGGCCAGGTGGCCGATGTGATCGTGATCGGCGCCGGCATTATCGGCGCCGCCTGTGCCCAGGCGCTGGCCCGTCGCGGCTTGCAGGTGCTGGTGCTGGACGCCGGCCTGCACGGCGCCACGGCCGCCGGCATGGGTCACTTGCTGGTACTCGACGACAACCCCGCCGAACTGGCCCTGAGTCAATATTCGTTGCAGCGCTGGCGCGAACTGGGCGCGGACCTGCCCGACAGCTGTGCCTACCGCTGCAACGGCACGCTGTGGCTGGCGGCGAATGCCGAAGAAATGGCGGTGGCCCACAGCAAATTCCTGAACCTGCAAGCCCAGGGCGTGGCTTGCGAACTGATCGGCGCCAGTGCCCTGAGCCAGCGCGAACCGGAACTGAGCGAAGGACTGGAAGGCGGCTTGCTGATCAATGGCGACGGCATTCTATATGCCCCGGCGACGGCCGGATGGATGCTCGAAACACCGAACATCCGCCAGCGCCGGGCACGGGTCAGTGCGGTCGATGGCAACCGCGTCTGCCTCGATGATGGTCACTGGTTGAGTGCCGATGCCGTGGTGTTGGCCAACGGTATTCAAGCCAACGAGCTGTGCCCGGAATTGCCCATCGAGCCGAAAAAAGGCCACTTGCTGATCACTGACCGCTACCCCGGCAGCGTCACCCATACGCTGGTGGAACTGGGTTACGTCACCAGTGCCCACAACGCCACGGGGCCGTCTACCGCCTGCAATATCCAGCCGCGCCCCACCGGGCAACTGTTCATCGGCGCCTCGCGGCAATTCGGCACCACCGACCCGCAGGTCGAAGGCTGGATGCTCGCGAAAATGCTCAAGCGTGCCGCCGAGTACATGCCGGGGCTGGCCCGGCTCAATGGCATCCGTGCCTGGACCGGTTTTCGCGCCGCCAGCCCCGACGGCTTGCCGCTGGTGGGCCAACATCCACAACGTCAAGGCTTGTGGCTGGCAGTCGGTCACGAAGGACTGGGCGTAACCACCGCCCCCGGCACCGCCGATCTACTGGTGGCGCAACTGTTCAACGAAACCCCGCCACTGGCCGCACAACCTTATCTGCCCCAGCGTTTTCTCGGAGAACCGGTCTATGCCTGAATTGTTGCTGGACGGCCACGCCCTGAAAGTCGCCGAAGGCACCAGCGTCGCCGCTGCCCTGGCGTTGGCCAGTGACGGCTGCACGCGCACCTCAGTCAGCGGTCAGCGCCGTGCGCCGCTGTGCGGCATGGGCATTTGTCAGGAATGCCGGGTGACCATCGATGGCCGGCGTCGCCTGGCTTGCCAGACCCTGTGCCGTGACGGCATGCAGGTGGAGACTCGCCCATGATTGAATACGCTGATCTGTTGATCGTTGGCGCTGGCCCTGCCGGGCTGAGCGCAGCCCTTGCCGCCGCCCCCAGCGGCGCCCGCATTGTCATGCTCGACGACAACCCGCTGCCGGGCGGGCAAATCTGGCGCGACGGACCTCAAGCCAACGTGCCCGGTCAGGCCCGGCACCTGCGCGAGCGTCTGGCGTCGTGCAACAACATCCGCCATCACGCCGGTACTCGGGTGATCGCCGCCCCCGGCGCGAAACAACTGCTGGTGGAAGATGACGACCATGGCTGGTTGATCAGCTACGACAAACTGATTCTGTGCACCGGCGCCCGTGAATTGCTGCTGCCCTTCCCCGGCTGGACGCTGCCGGGTGTCACCGGTGCGGGTGGTTTGCAGGCGCTGATCAAGGCCGGTTTGCCGGTGCTGAACGAGCGCGTGGTGATCGCCGGCAGCGGCCCGCTGTTACTGGCCAGTGCCGC
>NZ_AKJL01000034.1 GCF_000282355.1 Pseudomonas sp. GM49 | reverse complement strand
CGGCCAGCGGGCTGCGCAACGGGCGGCGAGCCGTTTGGGCGCGCGCCCGGTGCCGACCTGCGAGGTGCCGGTGCTGTTTTCCGCAGAGTTGGCCGGCGGCTTGTTCGGCAGCTTCCTGTCGGCGATTTCCGGCGGCAGCCTGTACCGCAAGTCATCGTTCCTTGAAGGCACGCTGGGCCAGAAGCTGTTTCCGGAGTGGCTGACCATTGACGAGCGTCCGCATCTCATGCGGGCATTGGGCAGTGCTGCGTTCGATGGCGATGGCCTGGCAACCTACGCCAAACCGTTCGTCGAAAAAGGCGAACTGGTGTCCTACATCCTCGGCACCTACTCCGGCCGCAAGCTCGGAATGCCGAGCACGGCCAACGCCGGTGGCGTGCACAACCTGTTCGTCAGCCATGGCGATGAAGACCAGGCGGCCTTGCTGCGGCGCATGGGACGCGGGCTGTTGGTCACCGAGTTGATGGGCCAGGGGCTGAACATGGTCACCGGCGATTACTCCCGGGGCGCGGCGGGTTACTGGGTCGAGAACGGCGAAATCCAGTTCGCGGTTCAGGAGGTGACCATCGCCGGCAACATGCGCGACATGTTCAAGCAGATCGTCGCCGTGGGTAATGACCTGGAACTGCGTAGCAACATTCGCACCGGTTCGGTGCTGATCGAGCGGATGACGGTGGCGGGTAGCTAAGCTTTGCCCTAAACAAAAAAGGCGTGCCACCCATCGGGTGGTACGCCTTTTTTTGCGACTTGAATGGGGCCTGCAGGAGCACGGCTTGCCGTTACTGGACGATGTTTACTCGCCTTCGTCGAAGAAGTTGTTGATCAACGCCACCAGTGCATCCAGGGCTTCCTGTTCCTGCTCACCTTCTGTGCTCAAGTGGATCGTGGTGCCTTTGCCGGCGGCCAGCATCATCATCGCCATGATGCTTTTGCCATCGACCATCGACTCTGGTGTACGACCGGCCCGAATCTGGCACGGGAACTGACCTGCCACCCCAACGAATTTTGCAGAAGCGCGGGCATGCAGGCCCAGCTTGTTGATGATTTCGATTTCCAGAGCAGGCATCGCGGTGTGAATCCTTTAGCTGAGGTCGCGGTGGCGAACCTGGACGTTCTTCAGGGTTTTTTGCAGCGCCTGCCCCAAGCGCTCGGTCAGGTAGACGGAGCGGTGATGTCCGCCAGTGCACCCAATGGCAATGGTGACGTAGGCGCGGTTGCTGGCGGCAAATCGAGGCAGCCACTTTAGCAGGTATGTGGAAATGTCCTGGAACATCTCTTCGACATCCGGCTGTGCCGCCAGATACTCGGCAACCGGTTGATCGAGCCCGGATTGCTCGCGCAATTCCGGTTTCCAGTAAGGGTTGGGCAGGCAACGCACATCGAACACCAGGTCGGCGTCCACCGGCATGCCACGCTTGAACCCGAAGGACTCCACCAGGAACGCAGTCCCCGGCTCGGGCTGATTCAACAGGCGCAGTTTGATGGCGTCGCGCAGCTGGTACAGATTCAGGCTGGTGGTGTTGATCTTGAGATCGGCGAGGTCGGCAATCGGCCCGAGCAGGACACTTTCAACGTTGATGGCTTCGGCCAGCGAGCGGTTGGCGTTGGTCAGGGGGTGACGTCGGCGGGTTTCCGAAAAGCGCTTGAGCAGGGTTTCTTCATCGGCGTCCAGGTACAGGACATCGCACTGGATGTGGCGGCTGCGGACCTCTTCGAGCAGGTCGGGGAAGCGTGACAGGTGGCTGGGCAGGTTGCGGGCGTCAATGGAAACGGCGACCAGCGGCTGCAGTAGCTCGGTATGAATCAATGCTCGTTCGGCCAGTTCCGGCAGCAGACCGGCAGGCAGATTGTCGATGCAGTAGTAGCCGTTGTCCTCAAGAACGTTGAGGGCGGTACTTTTACCTGAGCCGGAACGGCCACTGACGATGATCAAGCGCATGATTACTGACCGTTTTGCTCGTCCAGGACAACCTGATACAGGGCTTCATTGCTCGGAGCGCTGCGCAGTTTTTCGCGCACGTCCTTGCGGTCGAGCATGCTGGCGATCTGTCGCAGCAGCTCAAGGTGCGCATCGGTAGCGGCTTCCGGGACCAGCAGTACGAACAGCAGGTCAACCGGCGCACCGTCGATGGCGTCGAAATCGATAGGGGCGTCCAGGTGCATCAATGCACTGATGGGCGAAACACAGCCCCTGAGACGGCAATGGGGAATAGCGATGCCGTTGCCAAAACCGGTGGAGCCAAGTTTTTCACGGGCAATCAGTGCCTCGAAGACATCTTGCATCTCCAGAGCCGGCACTTCGCGGGCGATCAGATTGGCAATTTGTTCGAGGGCTTTCTTTTTACTGCCGCCCGGCACGTTCACCAGGGAACGGCCGGGGGTCAGGATACTTTCAAGTCGGATCATGGGTTGGGAGTGTTAACGACCGGTTGCGCCCTGAAGGAGGCTCTGGGTCTTTTCCTTATGCTTTTTGAGTTGTTTATCCAGCTTGTCGGTGAGTGCATCGATCGCGGCGTACATATCGGTATGTTCCGCGTTTGCGACCACTTCATTCCCGGGAATATGCAGCGTGGCTTCGATTTTCTGCTTCAGTTTTTCGACGGTCATCGTGACCTGCACATTAGTGATCTTGTCGAAATGTCGCTCCAATCGTTCGAGTTTTTCGCCGATGTAGGTGCGAAGAGGTTCGGTCACTTCCAGTTGGTGTCCACTGATGTTGACTTGCATACAGCTTCTCCTTCGTTGCCAGTGCATAAAGCGGTAGACCAGATGATCTACCACTGGAACGCTGTGGCGTGGCCCTACATCAACCGCTTGCGTTCGCTCGAAGGCGCGATCCCGAGGGATTCGCGGTACTTGGCGACGGTGCGGCGAGCCACCTGAATGCCTTGTGCCTCCAGTAAACCAGCGATCTTGCTGTCACTCAACGGCTTTTTCTGATTTTCCGCAGCAACCAGTTTTTTGATGATCGCGCGGATCGCCGTGGACGAGCATTCGCCGCCTTCGGAGGTGCTTACGTGACTGGAGAAAAAGTATTTCAGTTCATAAATGCCCCGGGGGGTGTGCATGAACTTCTGGGTGGTCACCCGTGAAATCGTCGACTCATGCATGCCGACCGCTTCGGCGATGTCATGCAGGACCAGGGGCTTCATGGCTTCGTCGCCATACTCGAGGAAACCGCGCTGATGCTCGACGATCTGGGTGGCCACCTTCATCAGGGTTTCATTACGGCTTTGCAGGCTCTTGATGAACCAGCGGGCCTCCTGCAACTGATTGCGCATGAACGTGTTGTCGGCGCTGGTGTCGGCGCGGCGCACGAATCCGGCGTACTGGGCGTTGACCCGCAGCCGTGGCACTGACTCCTGATTCAGCTCCACCAGCCAGCGCTCATTGTCCTTGCGCACGATAACGTCAGGAACGACATACTCGGCTTCGGCGGACTCGATCTGCGAGCCCGGGCGCGGATTGAGGCTCTGGACCAGTTCGATGACCTGGCGCAGTTCATCTTCCTTGAGCTTCATGCGGCGCATCAACTGGCTGTAGTCACGGCTGCCAAGCAGGTCGATGTAATCGGTGACCAGGCGCTTGGCCTCGGCCAGCCAAGGGGTTTTGGCGGGCAGCTGGCGCAATTGCAGCAGCAGGCATTCGCCCAGGTTGCGGGCGCCGATGCCGGCGGGCTCGAATTGCTGGATGCGGTGCAGGACGGCTTCGATTTCGTCCAGTTCGATGTCCAGTTCCGGATCGAAGGCTTCGAGGATTTCCTCGAGGGTTTCGTCCAGGTAGCCCTGATTGTTGATGCAGTCGATCAGGGTCACGGCGATCAGGCGATCGGTGTCGGACATCGGGGCCAGGTTCAGTTGCCACAGCAAGTGGCTTTGCAGGCTTTCGCCGGCCGAGGTGCGGGTGGTGAAGTCCCACTCGTCATCATCGTTGCTGGGCAGGCTGCTGGCGCTGGTCTGGTAAACGTCTTCCCACGCGGTGTCGACGGGGAGTTCGTTGGGGATGCGCTCGTTCCAGTCGCCCTCATCGAGGCTGTCAACCGTCGGGGCGCTTTCCTGGTAAGAGGGTTCCTGGATGTCAGTGTTGGGCTTTTGTTCGGTGTTGTCGGCCAAGGGGTCGGAATTGTCGAAGTCGTCGCCTTCTTCCTGGCGTTCGAGCATCGGATTGGACTCCAGGGCCTCCTGGATTTCCTGTTGCAGGTCCAGGGTCGACAATTGGAGCAGGCGGATGGCCTGTTGCAGCTGCGGTGTCATCGTCAGCTGCTGGCCCATTCTCAAGACTAGCGATGGTTTCATGGCAGGGGCTTAACACCTTATTCGCCGGCGCACATGC
>NZ_AKJL01000033.1 GCF_000282355.1 Pseudomonas sp. GM49 | reverse complement strand
GCCGGACGTCTGCCTGTAGCGTGAGGTGGTGGCAGCCGTAGCGGGAGACGACATCGAGCGCGGCCGCCAGATCATCCACGGTCCGGGGGAACAGTTGACCTTCGATTTGCAGGCCTTGCGCATTGGCGGCGGCGCTCAGGCGTGCAGCCTGAGGTGCGACCCAGAAATGGTCGGTGACCCCGTCGAAACCGGCGGCGGCGATTTTCTCCAGTTGCGCTTCAATGGAAAGGTCGCATTGGCCACGGTGATCTTGCATGGCCCACAAGGACTGAAACACCAGGAATTCGCGCATGTCAGCTCCTCAACAATTGTTTGAGTGATATATCGGCATCGGCTAAAGCGACAACCGAGAGGGGGTTATGGTGGGTGATCAGGCGTTCGCACAACTTGATGTCCTTGGCAACGCTATTGCCCTGACCCCAGCCGCAAGCCCCTAGCAGACGTAGTTCGGCATCGAGGTAGAACAACAGGAAACCACCACCCGGGGTTGTCCGGCTCACCCTCGGTTCGGTGTTGGCGATGACGCCCACGGTTTGCAGCCCCCAGTCGTACTGATCGGACCAAAAGCCGGGAATGACGTCGAAAGGCTGCTCGCCCCCCAGCAGGTTCAGAGCGGCGTGACGGCCTTGGGTTTCGGCGTTGCGCCAGGTTTCCTGACGCTGGAACCCCTCTTGCGGGTGCAGACGAAACTCACAGACGTCGCCTGCTGCGAAGATGTCCGGCGCACTGGTGCGCAGTTGCGCATCGACGCGAATGCCCTGACCAACTTCCAACCCGGCGGCCACGGCCAACTCGGTGTTGGGTTGCATACCGATGCCTACCACGATCAGGTCGCAGGGCAACAACTGGCCGTCGACCAGTTGCACCGCTTCAGCGCGGGTGGAGCCCTGCACCGTTTCAATCGCCACGTTCAGCCGGACGTCCACGCCCTGACGGCGATGCAATTCCAGCAGGACACTGGACAATCGCTCCGGCAGGACGCGACCTGCCAGGCGCGGCCCGGCTTCGAGCAAGGTCACCGTGCAACCCAGGGCACGGGCGGTCGCGGCAACTTCGAGGCCGATGAAGCCGCCGCCGATGATCACCAATCGGGCGCCTGGCCGCAGCGAATCTCGCAGTGCAACCGCCTCATCATGGGTTCTCAGATAAAGTACGTTGGGCAGATGCTCGGGCACCGAGGGCAACAGTCGCGCCCTGCCTCCGGTCGCGAGCAACAGACGGGCGTAATGCAACCAACTGCCGTCGGCCAACTGCAATCGATGCTGCTGCGGATCGAGGTTTTTCACCGGGTTACCGGCCAGGTGCTCGATGTCCAGTGCAGCGAGTTGAGCGCTATCGCACAAACTGCAACCCGCCAGTTCAACCGTGCCCTGTAACAGCCCTTTGGACAGCGGCGGACGTTCGTAGGGCGGGTGGGATTCGTCGCCGATCAGGATCAGGCGACCGCTATAACCTTCAGCCCGCAGGGTCAGCGCCGCGCGGCCACCTGCGTGCCCGGCACCGACGATGACCAGTGGAGCATTGATAGAACTCATGGCATGGACTCCCTGCAATTAAACCGTGATTGCGAGCAGGACACGCCCCGCTTCGACCCGGACCGGATAGGTCTTGAGGTTGACGCATACCGGCGCACCCAGGGCTTTGCCGGAGCGGTAGTCGAAGCGTCCGTTGTGCTTGGGGCACTCGATGACATGCTCCATCACCAGGCCATCGGCGAGGTGGATGGACTCGTGGGTGCACAGGCCCGCGGTGGCGAAGAACTCGTCGTCTGCAGAGCGGTAGACGGCATAGGTGTGCGGGCCATGGTCGAAACGAATGACATCCTCTTCATTTATTTCGCCCACGGCACAGACATCGATCCATTGGTCGGTCATGGCGTTTTCTCTTGTAGTGGTACAGCCAGGAAGGTGTCAGGCCGGCGTTACTTCAGCTTCTGCCTGGACGGTTGCGGCAGGTTCTGCACGCGGTGGTAAAGGCCGACGGATGTGATAGTTCGGGTCTTTGCGCTGCTTCCAGATCGTCGGGATGATTTCCCGGAAGGCCTCGTACAGGCTGGTGTAAGGCGGCGGGCAGTCGTGGCGGATTTCTTCGTGAAGCTGCGCCAGCGCATGAAAAGGCACCATCGGATACATGTGGTGTTCCAGGTGATAGTTCATGTTGAGGTACATGAAACGCAGTACCGGGTTCATGTAAATCGTGCGGCAGTTGCTACGGTGATCGAGTACGTCTTCGGCCAGACCGACATGCTGCGTAAGGCCGAACAGGTAGGAGAGCCAGCCGCCATAGAGAGTCGGAAGGCCGATGAACATCAGCGGCAACCAGCTCTGCAAATACAGTGCAGCGCCCAGGACAAGCCCATAAATCGCAAGCCAGACGCGCGCGTCCCTTGCCACCTTGGGCCACTCGGATTCGGGGATGAACGTCTGCTCTTCTTCATCCATCCGCCCGACTGCATGCCGACAGACAGACCCCATCGTCTTCAACGCGTAAGGCATCCTGAAAAAGCTCAGCACCATATTGATCAGGCTCGGCGGACGCGGCTCGACGATCTCAGGGTCGCGACCGACGATGATGGTGTCTGTGTGGTGCCGTGCGTGGCTCCAGCGCCAGACCTGGGGTTCGAACATGAACATGAAGCTCGACAGTTGGTAGACCGCATCATTCATCCAGCGGGTTTTGAACGCCGTCCCGTGACCTGCTTCGTGCCAACGGGCATTGGACGCCGTGCCGTACAGCAGGCCATAGACGAAGAAGAACGGAACACAGGCCCATGAGCCCCAGAACCAATAACCGCCGAACCCGGTCACGACCATCGCCAGCAGCCAGATCGCGGTATCGCGCAAAGCCGGGCCGTCGCGGCGCTGCATTAATTCCTTCAGGCGTTTACGGGGAATGGGTGATTGATACCAGTGGGCCGAGACCAGGCCTTTTTGCGCGGCTTTAGCGGCTTCAGGACCCGTCAACCGATAATCCCGAGGCACGGGTTTACCGGAGTTTTCAGATGCTGCGTGTTGTTCAGGCATTTTATTGTTCTCCGCAAGCTTGATGGTTTAAGGCACTTGCTTCGATGCGGGATCACATCGCTGGAGAAAAGATAGAGAGCACAAAGATTACCCTCAAGCCCTTGAATACATTCCCTATCAAGCTATCATCCAGGCCCATTGAAGCTTGATAGTTTTCTATCAAAGCGCCTGCGGGGCCTGTCATGAACAACACTAAACGCCCAACCATCGCCACGGTCGCCGAGCACGCTCGGTTGAGTGTCGCCACTGTGGACCGGGTGCTCAACGCCAGGGCTCCGGTCAGTCCGGCTACTGCCGAGCAAGTCTTCCAGGCCGCCGAAGCAGTCGGTTATTTCGCAGCCCGGCTGATCGGCCAGCGGATCCGCGAACGGCGTCCCAGCTATCGTTTCGGCATCCTGCTGCTCGGTACTGCCCAGGCGTTCTATGCCAACGTTGCCGCCGCCATCACCGAGGCTGCGCAGCGTCACGCCGGCGCCAACCTGAGCTGCCAATTCGAATACGTTTTCGATCGCACACCCGGCGCCATCATTGCCCAGATCGAACAACTGGCGGTGCAGTGCGATGGCCTGGCGGTGGTCAGCTTCGCTCATCCGCTGATCAATGCTGCCATCGCGCAGATCAGAGCAGCGGGAGTGCCGGTGGTCGCCCTACTGTCCGACATCCACGAAGCGGCGGAAGAACCTTACGTCGGTCTGGATAATCATGAGGTCGGGCGCACCATGGGCTGGCTGATGGCTCACACGTGTGGCGCACGCAAAGGCAGCATCGGGGTCTTGCTCGGCGGTCACCGTTTTCTCGGCCATCAGGCGCGAGTGGAGGGGCTGCGCAGTTACCTGGCGGAACGTGCACCCGGCTTGCGGCTGCTTGAAGCGGTGATCAATCTGGACAACTGCGACATCACCGAAGAGGCGACGCTGGAACTCGTCGCCCGCCATGACGACTTGCGGGGTTTGTGCGTGGTCGGCGGGGGCGGCGACGGCATCATCAGTGCCCTGTCACAGTTACCGAAGCGGCCGAACCTGTGCTGCATCCTGCAGGAGTCGACCGAGTTGTCGCGGCAAGCCCTGGATCAGGGCTTGATCAGCCTGGTCATCGATTCCCAACCGCGATTGCTGGCGGCAGCGCTGGTCGACTTGCTGGTCGAACTGCAGACCACGCCGGACTTCGATTCAGTCCGGCATCGGGTCCATATTCCGTTGCAGATCATGACCTCGGAAAACGCTCGAGGCTGACGGTGTGAGCAGTCCCGTCACAAGCTGGGGTCCGAACGAAAAACCTCGGTACTCAGGCCGAACCGATTCATCTTGTTGTACAACCCGCCACGAGAAACATTCAGCAGTTTCGCGGCCAAGCGAATGTTGCCGCGGGTATCCTTCAGGGCCGCAATGATCGCATTCATTTCATGGGCACCAAGGTCCAGTGCAGCCCGGGGTTCGGGCAAACTTCCCGATGCCGACGGCCGTTGCCTTTGCTTGATTTCAAGCGGTAGATCAACCGGCTGGATCAGTTCGGTCACCGCCAGGTTGGTCGCCCGTTCAATGGTGTTTTCCAGCTCGCGCACATTACCCGGCCAGTGGTAGGCCGACAGAATTTCCAGCGCATCGGGCGAGAGTCCTTGCACCGATTTGCGCAGTGAGCGCGCACACCGGCTGAGAAAATGCCGCGCCAGCAACGGCACATCGTCCCGGCGCATCCGCAGCGGTGGAACCGTCAGATTAAGAACGTTGAGCCGGTAGTAAAGATCCTCGCGGAATGCACCCTCGGCCACCGCCTGACTCAAGTTGCGGTGGGTGGCCGCGATGATGCGCACGTTCACCTGCTGCGATTTTTTCGCGCCCACGCGTGTCACCTCGCCTTCCTGCAAAACGCGCAACAGGCTGACCTGGGCATCAAACGACATGTCACCGATTTCATCGAGGAAGATCGTTCCGCCATCGGCCAATTCGAACTTGCCGGCCGAACCGCCGCGGGCCGATCCGGTGAAGGCGCCCTCGACATGCCCGAACAATTCGCTCTGCACCAGATCTCGCGGAATGGCCCCGCAATTGACCGCCACAAACGGACCACCGCACCGGTCGCTGCCGTTATGAATCGCCTGGGCGAACAACTCCTTGCCGGTGCCGCTTTCGCCCAGAATCAGTGTGGTCGAGTCACTGCGACTGGCGATCCGTCCCAAGTGCAACGCATCCTGAATGGCTCGCGAACTGCCCTGAATGGTTTCGAAGGTGTAGCTGGCCTGAGTGCCGATTATCCGTCGGGTAATTTCCCGGATGCGTCGGTTCTCCCGCAGCGAGACGATGCGCCCGCCCTGCTCCAGTGAACACACGGACACCAGGCACGCCAGGTGGCTGCGATCATGCAATTCAAAGGTGCAATCCAGATCTCTAATCCCTTCATACTGCTGCCCTTCCCCGCCGCGCAGCAGAATCTCATTGGTCAGTTCGCTCCGGCCCAGACGCTGGAACGGACTACCCAGCAATTCCAGGCCCACGCGAAACAATTGCCGGGCATAGCGATTGAGCGCCTTGATGCAGCCGCGCTCATCCAGCACCACCAATCCCTCATTCAGCACCTCGAGAACGGTTTGTTGTTCTTCCAGCAAGGCCTGCAGCGCCATTTGCCGCGAAACCGCTTCGGCTGCGGCCTGGACGGTGCCCAGAGTATGGAAATGAAACCAGCCAGGCTCTGCGGTCAGGGTCAGCATGGCCAGTGTCCGGCCCTGGGCATCCCGGATCGGCGCGGCGGCACAATGCATGCGTCGCCGACGCAGGGCGACCCCGAAGTTTTCCTCTGCCAGTACATACACCAATCGGTCTTCGGCAAGCGCCAGCCCCGTGCAGTTGGTGCCCTGCACCGACTCCAGCAGCCGGCTGCCCACCGGGGTGAGGTCCAGGCCGCAGAAATACAGCGTCGTCCCTTCGGCATCGGTCAGATTGATATGGCCTCGGGGGTTGTAGGCGAGCAACCCTCGCATGACCTCTGCCGCCGCGGTGATCAGCACACGATTGGCCGCCAGTGTTGCGGCCAGGATGTCAGAGGTGACAAAACGGTATTGGCCATCATCGGGATCGAGGCCGGCACTGACGCTGCGCAACCAGGAATCCCAAATAATCTGCCTGACCCCGGCAGGTCGATCGGTGCGACCATTCAGACACGCCAGCCAGGCTTGTTCCAGCTCAACGATGGGCCCTTCGCTTAACGACGTCGGACCGAGCGCCGTAATGTAATCGAGGTCTTGCACGCTGAAGGCCATTGGCTGCGGGATCACCATTTGCTCCTATGTTCATATTTTCGACATGTCAGTATAGACATGTCATCAGAATGAACACGTATTTCAATAAGCGTTTAATAACTCCTTAAATATCAATGAGATAAATATTGGCACAGCCCTTGCTTCTGGCTTTGTACCAGCGAGGGCATTCCTGCTGTCGAGTCATTGAACAACAATAAAAGGGAGTCATTTCATGAATACATCCAAGATCACCCGCCTCGGTCTCATCGGTGCTGGCCGCATGGGCAGCTTTCACGGCCTGACGGCCGCCCGGCATATTCCCGGTGCCTGCCTGGCCGCCATCGCCGACCCGACACCTGGCCAGGCCGCTCGCCTCGCCGCAGAGTTGGGCGTACAGCGGGTCTACACCGATCCACAGCAACTGCTCGAGGACCCGGAAATCGACGGCGTACTGATCGCCGCCCCGGCCCGCAGCCATGCCGAATTGGTGATCAGTGCGGCCCGCGCCGGCAAAAGCGTGTTTTGTGAAAAACCCATGGCCATCACACTGGACGAAGCCGACCGCGCCATCGCTGCGGCTGCCGATGCGCGAGTTACGCTGCAAGTCGGCTTCAACCGCCGCTTTGCCAAACCCTTCCGCACAGCCCACCTGGATGTGGTCGCCGGCCGGATCGGTACGCCGCAATTGTTGCGCTCGCTGACTCGCGATCCGGCGCTGAACAATCCGGCCGCTTCGCCGCAGTGGGTGATTTTCCTCGAAACCCTGATTCATGACTTCGATACCCTGCGCTACCTCAATCCCGGTGCCGAAGCGGTTGAGGTTTTTGTCATGGCCGATGCGCTGATTGCACCGGACTACAAGAGCAAAGGGTTTCTGGACACCGCCGTGGTCACGATCCGTTTCGACAACGGCGCCATCGCCACCGCCGAGGCGAATTTCCAGGCGGTGTATGGCTACGACGTTCGGGGCGAAGTGTTCGGCAGCGCCGGCATGCTGAGCATGGGCAGCGTCAATGACTCTGACCTGGTTCGCTACCTGGCCGATGGCATCCAGGCAGACACCCAGCGTCTGGACACCGACCTGCTGCGTGACGCCTATGTGGCCGAGCTCAATCACTTTGTCGACTGCCTGCGCAGCGGTGAAAAACCACTCGCCAGCGGTGAAGATGCCCGCGCGGCACTGGCCATTGCCCGGGCGTGTATCGAGTCCTTCCAGCAAGGCAAAGCGGTGCGCGTGCAAGGAGCCCATTCATGAGTTTCACTCCGTTCAAACTGGCGATCAGTGCCGAAATGGTCTTCCTCGACCTGCCGTTCATCGAACGGGTCAAACGCATTCACGCACTGGGCTTCAGCGCCGAAATCTGGAGCTGGACGACCAAAGACATTCCCGCTCTGGTCGCCACCGGCGCTGATTTCACCTCGATGACGGGTTACATCTCGGGCAACCTGACCGATCCCGAAGACATCCAGCACCTGCTCGACAGCGCACGGGAATCGCTGGCCGTTGCCGCCCGGCTGAATTGCCCGAGCCTCAACCTGCATGGCACGGGCCTGGGCGATAAAGGTTTACCAGTAAAACCCGTGGCTCATACCACCGGACGCATGTGGTTGAGCGCCTGCAAGACCCTGGAAAAAATCGCTCGCCTGGGCGAAGACGCCGGCCGGGTGTTTCTTCTGGAAAACCTCAATACCGAGGTGGACCACCCCGGCACGCCGTTCGCTCGCGCCGACGATACCCTGGCGTTGATCGAGGCTGTGGGCAGTCCCCATCTGAAGATGAACCTGGACCTTTACCATGCGCAGATTGGCGAAGGGAACCTGATCGAACTGATCCAGCGCGCGGGCAGCGCCATCGGTGAAATCCAGGTCGCTGACGTCCCCGGGCGCATGGAACCGGGCACCGGCGAAATCCATTACCCGGCCATTGCCAAAGCCTTGTTCGGCATGGGATACACCGGTGTCGTCGGGCTTGAAGGCTGGGCCAGCGGCGACAGCGAAGCGGCACTCGAACGTTTCCGGCAAGCGTTCACGCTGGATTGAGGAGCCTGCGGCGCGCTCGGACGTTGACTCTACGCGCGCCAGCAACCCTCACCCTTGATCTCGATGAATGTCGACTTATAACAACAAAAGGAAAACCATCATGCGTCGCTGCACACTACTTTTTGCCACGCTGCTACTCGTCTTCAGCCAATGGGCCGCCGCCAGCTATCGCGTCGGTGTCAGCATTGCCAGGGTCGACGACAACTTCATGACCTATGTGCGCAGCGGCCTGGAGGAAGCCGCCAAAAAGGACAACATCCAGATTCAGTTCGAGGACGCCCAAGGCGATGTGGTTCGCCAGATCAATCAGGTCCAGGGCTTTCTCAACCAGAAGGTCGATGCGGTCATCGTCTTGCCCGTGGACACCGCCGCCACCGCCAACATGACCCGTGCCGCCGTCGAAGCGCAGACGCCACTGGTGTACGTCAACCGCCACCCGGACGAACGCGTCCTGCCCAAAGGCGTTGTCACCGTGGCATCGAACGACATTGAGGCCGGGCAACTGCAAATGCGCTACCTGGCTGAAAAACTGGGGGGCAAAGGCACCCTCGCGATCATCATGGGCGACCTCGCGCAAAACTCCACGCACGACCGCACCGAAGGCGTCAAACAGGTGCTCAAGGACTATCCCGGGATCAGGATTGTCGAACAACAAAGCGCCGAATGGCAGCGCAACAAAGGCATGGACCTGACCAGCAATTGGCTGCTGGCCGGCACGAGTTTTGATGCCATCGTCGCCAACAATGACGAGATGGCCATCGGCGCTGCCATGGCACTGCAGCAGGCCGGCAAAACCAAGGGCGAGATTGCGATTGTCGGCATCGACGGCCTGCCCGACGGCCTGGCAGCGATCAAGCGCGGGATGCTGGTTGCCTCAGTCTTTCAAGACCCCAAGGCCCAAGCGGCCACCGCGCTGCAAGCGGCCATCAAAATGATCAAGGGTGAGCCGGTCGAGACGGATGTCTGGGTGCCCTTCCAGCTGATCACGCCGGAGCAGGTTGCCGTCTATGAGAAACATTATAAATAGCGCCCGGCACTAACCATTGACGCCGCTGTTCCGGTCAGGAATCAGCGGCGTTTTTCGTTGAGTGAATAGTGTTGTGCGGCATGTCGACTAAACATCATGAAAGTCACAAGGTAGCCTCCCCAACCTAATGCTGTTCACTTGAGCATGGGGTTGTATGTAAGAACTGGATTGGGGGGGGGGACGGAGTACATATGGTAGAAACCGGAGACATCCTTTACGTTTTAAACCGGCGTCCTGCCGGTTTACCCACTGCGCAATGCCTGCGTTCGGCCATCGTGGTTAACGGGGCGCCCAAATCTAACGCAACAGCGAGGCGGCCTTATAGCCGACCTGACTTTTACGGCTGCACCTGATCCTCTGTGGGAGCGAGCCTGCTCGCGATGGACGTCAACGATAACGCGCCCTGTCTGGATGATCGCGTTGTCCGGGCGTTCATCGCGAGCAGGCTCGCTCCCACAATGGGATCGCGGACAGACCTGTAATCAGGTCGGCTATAAGGCCGCCTCGCTGTTGCTTTGGTTTTTGATTTTCTTGCCCCATCGAGAGGCCGAGTGGAGGTTCTGCGCAGTGGGTAAACCGGCATGGATGCCGGAGTGAGGGCATGCCGAGCCTTAGCGAGGCACCGAACGCCAGGGGCAAGAGCCCTTGGTTACTTGGGGCCGGGCGGCGTTCCGCTCCTCCAAGTGACTCGCCGTAAGGGAGAAACCCTGGGTGGCCGTGACCGCAGCAACGGATACACACCCAATTCAAATATGCACCTGCAGCCCGCTGCCGGATGCACAAGTTGATCGCCTGGAATAGATGAGAAGCAGGTTTACTTTGCAGGAGGGGGGGGTATTGCGAAGCGAGAGCCAGAACAGGCCCTCGCTGTTTGCAGTCAAACTCAGCGCTTGAGTTTGCGCTTGTTGCGGTATTGGTCGATGACCACCGCGACCACGATGATCAAGCCTTTGATGATGTCCTGGATGTAGGCATCGACCCCGACGAAGGTGAATCCGCTGGCCATCACCCCAAGGATCAGTGCACCGATGACGGTGCCGGTGATGCGCCCCACCCCGCCCGCCAGGCTGGTACCGCCGATGACCGCGGCGGCAATCGCATCCAGTTCATAGGACATGCCCATCCCGGCCTGCCCGGTGGCGGCACGGGCCGAAGCCACCACGCCCGCCAGTCCCGCCAGCAACCCGGCGATGCTGTAGACGATGACCAGATGGCGTTTGACGTTAATGCCGGACGTACGCGCCGCCTGCATGTTGCCGCCGATGGCGTAGGTGTATTTACCGTACTTGGTGTAACGCAGCGCGATATGGAAGATCACCGCCACCACCAGAAAAATGATCACCGGCATCGCGCCGTGACCGATGGCCGTGTAGGAGTCCGATAGCATGCTCACCGGCTGGCCTTCGGTGTAGTAGCGCGCCAGGCCACGGGCCGAGACCATCATGCCCAAGGTGGCAATGAACGGTGGAATCCCGGTGATCGCAATGATGCTGCCGTTGATTGCCCCCGCCAGCAGCCCGACGCCGAGCCCGACAATCACTGGAATCCACACCGGCAAGTCAGTCAGGGACGGGAACACCGCACGGGCGAAGTCCGAGGTCTGGGCCAGGCTGGCGGCAATCATCGCCGACAACGCCAGCACCGAGCCTGAGGAGAGGTCAATGCCAGTGGTGATGATCACCTGGGTCACGCCGATGGCCAGCAGGCCGATGATCGACACTTGCAGGATCATCAGCACCAGGCGTTGGGAGTTCATCAGGAAGCTCTGGTCGCGCACGATCCAGCCGAACACCTCGAACACCAGGCCGATACCGATCAGCACCAGGAAAATACTCAGTTCAGTCGGAAAGCGCCGGCGACTCTTGACCGGTGCCGTTGCCGGTTTGTTTTCCAGTATCGCGTTCATAACCACTCACCCTTCTATCGCATCGTCGACGCTGGCCGAGCCAGTGCCGGCATCCATTAGTGAACCGCGGACATGCCCGAGGCCAGTTGCATCACTCGCTCCTGAGTCGCTTCGCTGCGGTCGAGGGTACCCATCAAGTCGCCCTCGTGCATGACCATGACCCGATCACTCATGCCGAGTACTTCCGGCAGCTCCGAGGAAATCATGATCACCGCCATGCCCTCGCTGGCGAGGTAGGAGATAAGCCGGTAGATCTCGGCCTTGGCGCCGACATCGATGCCGCGAGTCGGCTCGTCGAGAATCAGGATTCGTGGATTGGTCATCAGCCAGCGCGCCAGCAAGGCCTTCTGCTGATTGCCGCCGGACAGCGTGTCGATGCATTGCTCGAGCGACGGGGTTTTCACCCGCAGCTTCTTGCACATGTCTTCGCACAGGGCGCGCAAGGCTTTTTGCTGGATGAAACCGTGGCCGGCGAAGTGCGGCAGCACCGCCATTTCCATGTTCTCCAGCACCGACAGGCACGGGAACAGACCGCTGAGCTTGCGATCCTCGGTCAACAGGGCGAAGCCCTTCTCGATGGCCATGTGCGGATCAGTAATACGCACCACTTCACCGTCGAGGCGAATCTCGCCACCGTCGCTCGGGGTGATGCCAAAGATCGCCTCGGCGACGTTGGTCCGCCCCGAGCCCATCAACCCGGCAATACCGAGGATCTCGCCGGCATGCAGATCGAAGGACACGTCCTTGAAAATACCATCGAGCTTGAGGTCGCGCACCGACAGCAGTAGCTCGCCGATCGGCGTCTCGCGCACCGGGAACAACTGGCTCAGTTCACGCCCGACCATCATCGAAATCAGGCTGTCGCCGTCCATGCTGTCGGCGCGTTGCAGGCCGATGTAGGCGCCGTCGCGGAACACTGCCACTTCGTCGGCGATGCTGAACACTTCATTCATTTTGTGGGTGATGTAGATGATGCCTTTGCCCTGGCTCTTGAGGTCGGCAATGATTGAAAACAGGTGGGCGACTTCCTTGTCGGTGATGGCCGAGGTCGGTTCGTCCATGATCAGGATGTCGGAATCGTAGGACACCGCCTTGGCAATCTCGACCATCTGCCGTTCGGCGATGCTCAGATTGCCGACCTGTTCTTCCGGATCAAGGTTGATGCGCAGGCGCTCCAACAGCTTCGCCGTGCAACGGTGCATCTCCCGATGGTCGATCATGTGGAAACCGTTGAGCTGCTCACGGCCGATCCAGATGTTCTCGGCGATGCTCATGTGCGGCATCAGGTTGAGTTCCTGGTGGATCATCGCGATCCCGGCCTGAAGCGCCGCCAGGGGCGTTTCGAAGACCACCGGCTTGCCCCGCAGGCGCAGTTCGCCGGCGTCCGGCTGGTAGATGCCGGCGATGATTTTCATCAAGGTGGATTTGCCCGCGCCGTTCTCGCCCATCAGGGCCAACACGGAACCAGGGCGTACCCGCAGCTGTACGTCGGACAAGGCCACCACCCCGGGGAAACCCTTGCTGACGTTGACGATTTCCAACAGGTACGGCTCATCGACAGGTGTTGCGGTTGGCTGGACACCCATCAACGGGGTGCTCGAAGCAGTCGCTGAAGCGAACATGATCAGGTACTCCATCAGCAAGGTCGCAGTTGCCACCTTGCGTGTTTATTGTTGTTATTGAGCGGACGGACTATTTGAACTGGTCAACGTTTTGCAGCGTGATCAAGCGATACGGCACCCACACGGCCGGCTCGACCGGCTCGTTTTTGGCCATTTTCACTGCCGTCTCGATCGAACCGTCTGCCTGCCCCTTGGCGTCCTGGAACACCGAGACGACCAGAGAGCCCTTCTTCACCGCGTTCAAACCGTCAGGCGTACCGTCGACACCGGCGATCAGGATGCTGCCCTTTTCCACTCCAGCCTGTTGCAGGGCCATCGCGGCGCCAATGGCCATCTCGTCGTTGTTGGAGACGACCGCGTCGAACTTGCGGCCCTGGGTCAGCCAGTCGTTGACCAGGGTCATGCCCTTGTCCCTCAACCAGATGCCGGTTTGCTCTTGCTCGATCTTGATGTTCGGGTACTTGGCCAACACCTCTTTGACACCCTTGGTACGGTTGGTGGTGGAGTTGTTCGCCAGGTCGCCCAGCAGGATCACGATGTCACCCTTGCCGCCCATTTTGTCGGCCAGGTATTGCATCTGCATCTGACCGGCCTCCAGATCGTTGGAGGCGACAGTGACCACGCCTTTGGGCAGGTTCAGGTCATCGGGACGGCGGTTGACGTACACCAGCGGAATGCCGGCCTTGACCGCCGATTCGGTGATTTTTTTGGTGGCGGCGGTATCCACAGGGTTGACTACAATGGCGTCGACCTTCTGACTGATGAAGCTTTCTACCTGGCTCAACTGCCTGACCACGTCGCTGCGCGCGTCTTCGAACTGCAGCTTGACGCCATCGGGATAGGACTTGGCTTTGGTGTCCATGGACTCACGCAGGTAGGTCAGCCAGGTGTCATCGAACTGCGACATGCTGACGCCGATCTTCATGTCAGCGAGTGCAGCGCCGCTGGCGAACATCAGGGACAAGGCGAGTGAGGCGAAACGGATCTTGGTCTTCATGAAAAGTCTTTCTCCACATTCTTGTTGGTTTTATGGATAAGGCGTGACGATTTCAGTAAGCGGACAAGCGGGAAAAGAGTTGGAACCGGGTGCGAGGCAGCTCGCTGGAAATGACTTTATTGGAAATTATTTTCCATATCAACTCATTTTAGAATTTTATTCTAATTTTGTTCCATGACTCTCGAACGGGCTCAATTGCACCACTTGATGGCGCTCGAAACTCAGCCGCGCAGCGTCTAGCACACGGGTGGTCGCAAGTGCATCGCGGGCGTCCACAGGCAGTGGGCCACCGTTCTGCAATGCGGCTTGCAGCTGTAAATAGAACTGATTCCAGCAACCGCGCTCGGAGGGAACCCTTTCGCGCACTTCACCCTGTTCGAACCAGCCCCAGCGGCGATGCTCTTCCACGCCCCAGCGTTCACCTTCGGATTTCGGTGTGAGCCCGGCGAGCGCCGACGCCTCCTGCCCGTCCAGGCCGTCGACGCTGTAGCAGCCCCGGGTGCCGGTAACACGAAAGCGCGGGCCGGGGGTGTTTTGCAGGCAACTGCCGCCCAGGTGCGAGGTCACTCCGCTGGCATGGGTAAGGGACATAAAGAAGCCGTTGTCGAAGGACTGGCCTTTTTCGAGGTAATTCAACTCGGCGTAAACCCGGGTGACCGGGCCGAACAGCAGCAGCGCCTGATCCACCAGATGGCTGCCCAGATCGCGCAGGAAACCACCGCCACTGCCGTTGTTCACCAACTGCGGTGAATAACGCTCGATCCGCGATTCGAAAAGGGTGACCTGGCCCAGCGCTCCGGACTCAATGAGTTTGCGCACGGTAAGAAAGTCCGAGTCCCAGCGCCGGTTCTGGTAGACGCTCAGTTGCACGCCCTGACGCTCGGCCATGGTGATCAGGGTTTGTGCCTGTTGCGCATCAGCGGCGAACGGCTTGTCGCTGACCACCGCCACATTGT
>NZ_AKJL01000032.1 GCF_000282355.1 Pseudomonas sp. GM49 | reverse complement strand
AAGCCGATAAAGAACAAGCCGCCAATTGCGGCGGTGGCGACGCCGATGGGAAGGTCTTCCGGAGCGATCATTGTCCGGGCGGCGACGTCGACCCAAACCAGAAACACGCTGCCGAGCAGCACGCACACCGGCAGCAATCTTCGGTGTTCAGCCCCGACCAGACGTCGCGCAATATGCGGCACCATCAGCCCGACAAAACCGATCGAGCCGCTGATCGACACCAGCACTCCGGTCATCAACGACGCAATCAAAAACACCCGCAGACGCACGGTGCGCGCATTCAGGCCCAGGGTCACCGCGGTCTGTTCGCCGGCCATCAGCGCATTCAGCGGTCGCGCCATGCCCAGCAGCAAAATCAGTCCGAGCAGTACACTGGCTGTCGGCACCGCCAGCAGTTCCCAGCGTGCCAGCCCAAGTCCGCCGAGCATCCAGAACATCACCGCCGAACTGGCTCGATGATCGCCGAGAAACAGCAGCAAATTGGCAATCGCCATCATCACGAACGACACCGCCACACCACACAGCAGCAAGCGGTCACTGTCGAGTCGACCGTTGCGGTTGGCGATCATCAGCACCACCAGCATGCTCAGCAATGCACCGATAAATGCCGCGATCGGCAAGGTCAGCAGGCCAACGATTTCTCCCACATGCAGCACCACGATCACCGCGCCCAATGTCGCGCCGGACGTGACGCCGAGCAAGTGCGGGTCGGCCAACGGGTTGCGCGTCACCGCTTGCAGCACCGCGCCGATCAGTGCCAGCCCGGCGCCTACCAACGCGCCAAGCAGCATGCGCGGAATGCGGATCAGCCAGACGATATGTTCCTGCCCAGGACTCCAGTCCGGTACACCGAAGCCGAACAGTTTGTGCAACAGGATGCGCCACACCACGTCCACCGGCACCCGCGCCGGGCCGAAACCCAGGGACACCACGCACGACACCAGCAACAGCGCACCGAGGGCGATCAGTAACAGGGCATAGCGACGGTTGATCATTCGCCGTGGAAACCCTTGGCCAGGGTTGCGACCGCCAGCACATTGTCGATCCCCGGCGTGGCCTGCACGTACGGGATGACGATGAAGCGCCGGTTCCTGATTGCGTCCACCGATTGCAGGGCTTTGTTGTCCAGCAGGAATTGAATCTTCTGTTCGGCGGTGATTTCGCTGTAGTCGACGATCACGATCACCTGCGGATTGCGCTCGACTACGTTCTCCCAGTTGACCCGGGTCCAGCTCGCGTCGACATCCTCCAGGATATTGCGCCCGCCAGCGGCATCGATCAGCGCTTGCGGCATGCCCAGGCGGCCTGAGGTCATGGCCCGGTCTTCGCCGCTGTCGTACAGGAAGACCCGTGGTTTTGCCGCGGGCAGGTCTTTGCGAATGTCCGCCACTTGCGCCTGCATGTTGGCGATCAGGGCATTGGCACGGTCCTGCACGTCGAAGATCCTGCCGAGGTTACGCAGGTCGTTGTAGGTGTCTTCGAGGCTGGCCGGCGGGCGCTTCATCACGAAGGCGCAGGACTCGCTCAGCTCATACACATTGATGCCCAGCGGTTGCAGGGTTTGCGGCGTGAGGTCGCCGCCGACGCGCATGCCGTAGTCCCATCCGGCGAAGAAGAAATCGACGTTGGCATTGAGCAGGGTTTCCACCGACGGGTACTTGGCCGCCAGCTCCGGCAGGCCATCGAGCAGCGATTGCATGTCGGGTGTCACGGCCTTCCAGCCACTGACGCCGCTATAGCCGGCCATTCGTGGCTTGAGGCCGAGGGCGAGCATCATCTGGGTCATATTGATGTCGTGGCTGAGGGCGTGTTGCGGTGCCTGCCTGAAGGTCACTTCACGGTCGCAACTGTGGATCGTCAGCGGGTAACGGGTGGCTTCGGCAAACGCCTGGGCGCTGCCCGACAGCATCGCGAGGGAGAGGCTGCAGCGCAGCAGGGAACGCAAAGTCATGGTTGGGTTATCCAGGTGATTCGTGGGTAGCCGTGCAAGGGATGCTCATCGATCAGGGCTTCGACGCCGAACACATTGCGCAGCAGCGCAGCCGTCAGGACTTCTTTCGGCGTGCCGCTGGCGACGATGCGGCCGTGGTTGATCACGTACAGCCGATCACAAAAAGCCGCAGCCAGATTGAGGTCGTGGATGCTCGCCAGGGTGCCGATGTCCAGGCGCTTGACCAACTTCAAAAGCTCAAGCTGATAGCGCGGGTCGAGGTGGTTGGTCGGCTCGTCGAGGATCAGCAACTGTGGCTGCTGGGCCAGGGCGCGGGCGAGGATGACCCGCTGTTTTTCGCCACCGGAGAGGGTGGCGAACCCGTGGTCTTCGAACCCCTCGAGACCGACCGACGCCAGGGCTTGATTGATGAGATTCGAGTCTTCAAGCGTGTCGCCATCGAACAAGCCTTTGTGCGGCGTGCGGCCCATGGCGACCACCTCAAAGACGGTCAGGCCGAAGGTATCCGGGAACTCCTGCAACACCACGGCGATGCGTTGCGCGCACCAGCGCGAGGATTGCTTCCAGACATTCTGATGATCAAGCCTGACCTCGCCGCTTTCCGGTTTGCTGAAGCGCCAGGCACAACGCAACAGGCTGGTCTTGCCACTGCCGTTGGGACCGATCAGCCCGACGAATTCACCGGCGGCCACGTGCACAGAGGCATCACGCAGCTGGAATTGGTGGTGGCAATGGCCGTGACCCAAGGGCGTCCAGGAAATGTTTGCGAGGTTCAGCGAGGTCATGCAGTGGCTCTTGAGGTGATGCCAAGGGCCCCATCGCGAGCAAGCTCGCTCCCACAGGTCTTATGCAATCCCTGTGGGAGCGAGCTTGCTCGCGATGGGGCTGAGGAGATACGCGGGGAGTTTACAGTGCCTTTCGCCCCGCGCATCTCGCCTGTTTCAAGATGAAGATGAAGCCGACTCAGTCTGCCGGGTAAAACGCGACAGCAGCACACGATCCAGCACCCACACCACCACCAGCGAAGCGCCCACCAATGGGAAGGCCACCGCCAGGGCGAACATGATCACCATGGCGGTTTTCCATTTCGGCAGGTCGTGACGCAGCGGCGGCACGCCGAGTTTTCCTTGCGGGCGACGCTTCCACCAGATCACCACGCCGCTGACCGCGCTGAGCAGGATCATCAGGCAGATCAGCAACACGATGATCTGATTGAGCGTGCCGAACATTTTGCCTTCGTGCAGCATCACGCCGATTTCCGTGGCGCGGGCGACGCTGCCGTAGTGCTCGAAACGGACGTCGGCCAGAACCTTGCCGGTGTATTGATCGATGTGCAACGTGGCGTCATTACGCGGGTCGTCGGCGAACACCGAGATGGTGAACACGCCGGTCGCGGATTTCGGCAAAGTGATGCTGTAGCCCGGTTCGACCTTACTCTGCGTGGCGATGTTTTGTACGTCTTGCAGGCTGATAGTCGGCGTTGCCGGGCCGGCGTGCGCACCGTCGTGGGCCATGTGTTCGGCATGGTCGCCGGACATCGGCATCGGCGTATTTTCCATGGCCCATGGCACGGTCTGGCGGGTCGCGGTGTTGAGGCTGCGCGCTTCGACATCGGACTTCGGCACGTCATCCCACATCGTCGCCGGAAAGACGTTCCATACCGCCGCGTACTGCTGGCCCCAGAACCCGGTCCAGGTCATGCCGCTGAGCAGCATCACCAGCAGCAGGGACGCGCCCCAGAACCCGGTGACCGCGTGCAGGTCACGCCACAATACGCGCCCGCGACTGTTCAGGCGCGGCCACAAAATGCCTGCCGCCTGACCGCGCGGCCACCACAGGAAAATGCCGGACACCACCAGCACCACGCCCCAACCGGCGGCCAGTTCGATCAGCCGATCGCCAACCGTGCCGATCATCAGCTCGCCGTGAATCGCGCGTGCTATGGCTTGCAGATTGTTCTTGGCGTCTTGCTCGCCGAGGATGTCGCCGTGGTACGGGTCGACAAATACATTCAGCTCGTTGCCGCCATTGAGCACGACAAACTGGGCGCTGCGTTCGGCGTTGGCCGGTGGCAGGTACTGCTTGATCGTTGCTTGGGGATACGCGTCTTTCACACGCTTGAGCAGGTCGTCGGCCGGGACGGTGTGATGACCGGCCGGGACGTTGAGCAGGCTGCTGTACATCAGCGAATCGAGCTGCGGTTTGAACAGATAAATGGTGCCGGTCAGGGCCAGCATCACCATGAATGGCGCAACGAACAATCCGGCATAGAAATGCCAGCGCCACGCCAGGTTGTAGAAATTCACTTTGGGCTGTTTCATCACGTGTGCTCCGCTTGGCTGGATCTTTTAGTTGTTTGTTTTGCGGTTGCTGCGCAACCGATCGCGGGCAAGCCCGCTCCCACAGAGGGAGCGGGGCCCTCAAGGGTTAGAAACTCATGTCCACCTTGGTCCAGAGCGTTCGCCCCGGTTCCTTGATGGCTTGCGGGTCATTGGCCGGGTAGCCGAAGCCGGCGTTGCCGGCCAGGTTCAAGTGCTCGGCGTAAGCCTTGCCGAACAGGTTGTCGACGCCGCTGCTGACCTTCCAGTTGCTGTTGATCCGATAGGCACCGTTGAGGGAGAACACGCCGAAGCCCGGCGTCTTGCCGAAATCCTTGCCGACCACGTTGCCTTTGTTCTGGTCGATGCGGTTTTGCGCGGCAACCACTCTCCACAGTGCGCCGGCGCTCCAGTTGTCTTCGCTGTAGGTCAGGCCGAAACGGGCATCCAGCGGCGGCATCTGCGCCAAGGCAGTGTCGTCGCTGCTGTTCTTGCCCCAGGCGTAGGCCAGGGTCGCGTCGGCTTTCCAGTTTTCGGTGAAGTTGTAAGCGGCGCCCAGCTCGCCACCCATGATTCGCGCGTCGATGTTTTCGGCTTGCGAGGTCATGCCCATCATCCCGGGTGTGTAGCTGAACAGGATGTAATCGCGCACCTGGCCGACGTAGCCAGAGGCCCAGGCTTCGAGTTTTTCGGTGTTGTATTGCAGGCCGAAATCGAGCTGGGTGGTTTTTTCCGGTTTGATCGAATCGAAGGCATTCAGTGAACCGGCGGGGCCGGATTTGGGTGAAAACAGCTCCCAGTAATCCGGGAACCGCTGGGTGTGACCGAGGCCGGCATACACCGTGGTCGGGCTGTCGGCCAGGTCATGCTCGTAGCGGATGAAGCCACTGGGCAGGGTATCGGCGCGGGTGTCGTCGGCAGTCGGGTTCGGGCGGGACATCATTCCCGAGCCGATGGTTTGCCGATAATCCTTGGCCGAGGCGCGGTCCAGGCGTGCGCCGCTGATCAGGCGTTCACGGTCGGCGGCGTACCAGGTCAGTTCGCCGAAGACCCCGTAGTTATGGAAGTCGGCATCCTTGGTGTACGGCAGGTCCTTGTAGGTGTCGACGCCCATGGCGCCGCGCTGGCGATGCTCGTTGGTCTGTGCGTCGATGCCGCTGATCAGTTGCACATCGGCCCAGCGCCAGGTGGCCTTGACCCGGGCGCCGAGGGTACGGCGGTCGACGTTGGAGGCCATCGGGCCGGCCATCTTGCCGGTGCCGGACGGCGTGCGCAGGGTGTAGTTGTCCATCACGTGGTCGGCGTAGTTGTAGTAGACCTGGGCTTCGAGCTTTTCCAGTACGTCGCTGATGTTGGATTTCTCAAAGCGCAGGCCGAGGCTTTCGCGCAGGAACTGCGAGCCGTCCATGCTGCGCCCGGCGTAGCGTGCCTCACCGTCACCCTTGCCGGCGGTCAGCTCCAGCAGGGTATCGGCATCCGGGGTCCAGCCGAGTGCGACGTCGCCGTTCCATTTGTCGTAGCGCGACGGGACGGTGTCGTTGTTGCCATCCTGGTAGTCGTCTGCATGTGCGGTGTTGCCGATCACCCGCACGTAGCCCAGTGACCCGCCGGCAGCGGCGTCCACCAATTTGTCGAAACGCCCGTTGGAGCCGGCCAGCACGCTGGCATTCACCCTCGTGCCGAGTTCGCCGAAGCTTTCCGGTTCGCGGTCGAACAGGATGGTGCCGGCCGAAGCGCCCGGCCCCCAGAGTACGGTTTGCGGGCCTTTGATCACAGTGAGCTTGTCGTAGGTTTCCGGGGAGATGTAGGAAGTGGGGGCGTCCATCCGGCCCGGGCAGGCGCCGAGCATCATGCCGCCGTTGGTGAGAATGTTCAGCCGCGAACCGAACATGCCGCGCAGCACCGGGTCGCCATTGGTGCCGCCGTTGCGCACTTGGGCGAAACCCGGAATGGTTTTCAGATAATCCGAGCCGTCGCTGGCCGGTACCGGTTGGCGCGGGTCCTTGGGGTTGGTGACGATGGTCAGTGGCGAACTGGGTGCAACGGCGGTAATCACCGTCGGGCTCAGTTCTTCACTGTGACCGGAATGTTCATCGGCGAGCGCAGAGGGCGCCAGCAAAGCACCGCACAGGATCGCGGTGGCGTGCCTGAAACGAATGCAAGACTCGTTCAGGGCAAAAGAGGCTTGGGCAGTGCTCAAGCACGGGACAGCAGAAAACCTGGACATGACAACTTCCATCGAACAGTCGTAAACGACACGGCCGGCAGCCTGCGCAATCCCTGTGGGAGCGAGCTTGCTCGCGAAAGCGGTGTGCCAGACGACATCAATGTTGACTGACACTCCCTCTTCGCAAGCAAGCCCGCTCCCACAGGTTGCTGTGGCTGTCTTGCGGACCGTGTGAAATCAAAAGTGAGTGTTTACGCGACGATGACGGGCGGGGCGCGGGTGCGGGCGCCGGGGAAGAAGGTTTGCCGGGCATGGCCCAGGCGCGGAGAGGGTGTGGTGAAGGTGTTGACGGGCGGGATGACGAAGTTGGCGAAAGACACGCCACCGGTCAGCGCCGGGCAATTGAACAACAGGCTGCAATAGCCGCACTTTTCCCACAGCACATGCTGACCCGGGGCAGGCGGGCAATGCTCGGTGGAGGTTTGCGTGCCGTGGTCGGCATGCTCCATCGCCGCCATGCTCATGTCCATGCTCATACCCGCAGGCATGCTCATCGACATGGCGCGCGAATCCATCGGCATCGACTGAGAAATCAGCGGACCGATAAAGATCATCAGCATGGCGAACAGGCTGATCCAGCTGCCGCGTGTCAGACTCAATGCCTGATTGCGTGGCCTGGATGACCTGGCGCTAAGCGGGCGCATGGGCGTTTTCAGCTCAGACGATTACGGCTTGTGCACGTGCGCTTGCATGCTGTCCGGCGCCTGTTTCTGTACCGCGACTTCGACCGTCACGTCACCGGACTTCTCGAAGTGCAGCGTCATGGGGAAGCGCTTGCCGTCTGTGAGCAGGCTGCGGTCCTTGAGGCCCAGCAGCATCACGTGATAGGCCATTGGCGCAAAAGTGACCTGGCCACCAGCGGGCACTTCCACGCTCGGTACGTGCTGCATTTTCATCATGTCGCCTTGCATCACGTGCTCATGCAATTGCGCTTCGCCCGCTATGGGGGTGTCGACGCTGAGCAGGCGGTCGGCGGTCGTGCCTTCATTATTGATCACGAAATACGCCGCAACGTTGGGCGCATTGGGTGGCAACTCCTGGGACCACGGATGAGCGATTTCCAGTGTGCCGACCTTGTATTCGTGGGCATTGGCAAAGCAGGCAGGCAGCAGCAACGCGGCCAGAACGATGAGTTTGTTCAACATGGCAGTTCTCCGGAACGATTTAAACGCAGGTCAATTGCGAGAAAAATCACACCAGAGGGGAAGCGCGGGGGTTGAGGCTCGGCCATTGCTGGCGCGGTGACGGGCTTTCGAGAGAAGTCGCAGGCAGGCTTCGGTTGGACTCGAAGTGCGCGAAATACAGCTGTGGCGTATGCCCCGGCAACGCCACCAATGGCGCAGAACCCGAGCAGCACCAGCAATGTTGCATGTTGGAGTGATCGTCGCTTTGCGGGGCTTTCTGTTCGAGGTCGCCGATGGAAATTGCCACCATCCTGGTGCCGCTGGAGCTGCAGAAACTACTCCACAACAGTTGTTCGGCGGGTGACTTCGCCGTCTGTGCCATCGCTCCGGACATCGGCATGGCGAGCAAATTGAACAGCACTGCGAAGCAGGCTATCCAGGCAATTGCGAGCCGTTGTCGGGACATGGGACAAAATCCGTTTGGGTGGGCGATCAGGCGCGGGCTATTTAGCCTGATCAGGGCCGATAAGTAAAAAAGCGGCGTGCGGTTTGGTGTCGCAGCGTAATTAGACAGCGATGGCATGCAAGCGCAGACCCAAGGCTTTCATAACTTTCATGATAGTCGCGAATTCCGGATTGCCACTACTGCTCAGCGCTTTGTAAAGACTCTCGCGTCCCAGACCGGCATCACGGGCAATTTGTGTCATGCCTTTTGCTCGGGCGATATCGTTGAGCGCTGCACGTATCAGCACACCGTCTCCGGCATCCTCTTCAAAGCAGGCATCCAGATAGGCCGCCATTTCCTCCGGCGTTTTGAGAAACTCGACGGCATCAAAACGGGTAAATTGTTCGGCCATGATTTACTCCTCACTACCGATTTTGTGTGCCATTTGAATAGCACGTTTGATATCTCGCTTTTGAGTCGACTTGTCACCTCCGATCAACAGCAAGTAAATCACCTCATCTCTGCGAGTGAAGTACATCCTGTAGCCTGGGCCGTAGTGAACGCGCATCTCATAAACCGCAGCACCTACAGATTCACAATCACCAAAACTTCCATGCTCGGCTGCCCGGAGTCTGGCGATTATTCGAGCTTTGCCAATGGTGTCCTTCAGCGAGTTGAGCCAGTCAGCAAATACTTGGGATCGCTGAAAATCGATCATGTTGAATCGTATTCCTTGGGATACAGAGTGGCAAGCGGCACTTTCTCTTGGGCGAGACCATTTATCCCTGTGGATGTTGGGGGCGCTTGATTGGTTCAGGAGGAGGCGAACTATAGGGTTGAGGCCGTAGAGTCGATAGCCGGCTTCGTCTGAGAATATTGCCAGCGGAATCGCAAGGTTTAGCAGGTCTAAGGAACAGTCCTACCCTGATAGGGCATCGAGCATATCTGCCACCGCGCCAAACTCCCTATCAACCCCCGGCAATTCCGGCCGCTTCAAAACAATCACCGGGACCCCACGCTCACGCGCCACTTCCAGCTTCGGCTCGGTCGCCGTGCTGCCGCTGTTCTTACTGATCAGCACGTCGATGTTTCGCCGTTCGAACAACTCGCGTTCATCGTCGATCAGGAAGGGCCCACGTGCGCCGATCACTTCGCAGCGCTCGTTGCCCGGATACACGTCCAGCGCACGCAGGGTCCAGAATTGCTCCGGGGGGATTTCATCCAGGTGTTGCAGGGGTTCTCGACCGAGGGTGAACAGTGGTCGACGGAAGGGCTTCAGGGCTTCGATCAGTTCGGCCCAATCGCTGACTTCCCGCCAGTCATCCCCCGCCTGGGCTTGCCAGGCCGGACGTCGTAGCGCCCAGCAGGGGACGCCGCTCAAGCGCGCGGCGGTCGCAGCGTTCTGGCTGATTTGGGCTGCGTAGGGGTGAGTGGCGTCGACCAGCAGTTCGATACCTTCATCGCGAATGAATTGCGCCAGACCCTCGGCACCGCCGTAACCTCCCACGCGGATCTGACATTGCAGGTCCGTCGGCACTCGACCGACACCGGCCAGGCTGTAGATATGTTGCGGTCCCAGCGTGCGGGCAATGGCCAGGGCTTCGGTCACGCCGCCGAGCAACAGAATGCGCTTCATTGAAACGCTCCCGCATGGCCAACAATCCCGCCCTGGCGATCGATGGCAAAGACTTCCACTTGAACCTGCGCCGGCACCACGCTGCGGGCAAAATCCAGGGCGTGCTGACAGACGGCATCACCCAGGGCGACTCCGGCGGCGGCGGCCATGGCCAGTGCCTGCTGGCTAGTGTTGGCCTCGCGGATGCGCTGCTGCAACGCCGCATCGGCACCGACCTGCGCCGCCCATAACGCCAGTTGCGGCAGGTCAATGCTCGAATGACGACTGTGCAAATCCATGTGCCCGGCCGCCAGTTTGCTGATCTTGCCGAAACCACCGCACAGGCTGAGCTTGTCCACGGGCACCTTGCGCAGGTGCTTGAGCACGGCGCCAACGAAGTCGCCCATTTCGATCAGGGCGATTTCCGGCAGGTTGTAGACCCGGCGCATGGTGTCTTCGCTGGCGTTGCCGGTGCAGGCGGCGATGTGCAGGTAACCGTTGGTTTTCGCCACGTCAATGCCCTGGTGGATCGAGGCGATGTAGGCCGCACAGGAAAACGGCCGGACGATGCCGCTGGTGCCGAGGATCGACAGACCGCCAAGAATGCCCAGGCGCGGGTTCATGGTTTTCAGTGCCAGCGCCTCGCCGTTCTCGACATTGATCGTGACCTCGAAACCGCCGCTGTAGCCGAGTTCGTCGGCCAGTCGGGCCAGGTGTTCGCTGATCATTTTGCGTGGCACCGGGTTGATCGCGGGCTCGCCGACACCCAGCACCAGCCCGGGCCGGGTCACTGTGCCGACGCCGCGACCGGCCTTGAAGCGCGTCCCCGGTTCGCTGCTCAGGCGCACCTGGGAGTAGAGCAGGGCACCGTGGGTCACGTCCGGATCGTCACCGGCGTCCTTGAGGGTTCCCGCTTCGGCGCCGTCCTCGGTGAGGCGGCAGAACTCCAGGCGCATCTGCACCTGCTTGCCCTTGGGCAGCACGATTTCCACCGCATCGGCCGATGTGCCATCCAGCAGCAGACGCGCGGCGGCGAGGCTGGTGGCCGTGGCGCAACTGCCGGTGGTCAGGCCACTGCGCAGTGGTGCGGGTTGTTCGGCGGTTTCGTCACGCATCGAAGGGTTTCGTCACGTCCAGCAAGGTAATCGGAAGGGCCTGGCGCCAGGTGTCGAAGTCGCCCAGCGGTTGTGCTTGCGCGATATGAATGCGGGTCAACTCCCCGCCGTGTTGCTCGCGCCAGGCCATCAGGGTCATTTCACTTTGCAGGGTGACTGCGTTGGCAATCAGCCGGCCACCGGGTTTGAGTTCGGCCCAGCAAGTATCGAGCACGCCTGCGCGGGTGACACCGCCGCCGATGAAAATCGCATCCGGCCGCTCCAGCCCGGCCAGGGCCTGCGGCGCACTGCCGCGAATCAATTGCAGGCCGGGAACGCCGAGGGCATCGCGATTGTGTTCGATCAACGCTTGTCGGCCCGCATCGGCCTCGATGGCCAGTGCGCGGCAACTGGGGTGGGCGCGCATCCATTCGATGCCGATCGAGCCGCTACCGGCGCCGACGTCCCACAACAGTTCGCCGGGGATCGGGGCCAGGCGCGCGAGGGTGATGGCGCGCACATCGCGTTTGGTCAGTTGGCCGTCATGCTGGAAGGCCGAGTCCGGCAGGCCGGCCAGTCGTGACAGGCGCGGTGTATCCGGCTCTGCGATGCAGTCGATGGCAATCAGGTTCAGGTCGGCGATCGGCGGATCGCTCCAGTCGCTGGCGATACCGTCGACGCGCCGCTCGGCTTCACTGCCAAGGTGTTCCAGCACGCTGAGACGGCTAGGGCCGAAGCCACGTTCGCGCAACAGTGCCGCGATGGCGGCGGGGCTGCGGCCATCGTTGCTCAATACCAGCAAGCGCACGCCGCTGAATAATTGCGCGTTGAGTGCGGCGACAGGCCGGGCCACCACTGAGAGTGTGATCACATCCTGCAAGGGCCAACCCATTCGCGCAGCGGCCAGCGAGCAGGAGGACGGCGCAGGAAGCGTCAGCATCTCGGCCGCGGGGAGTTGCCGGGCGAGGCTGGCGCCGACGCCAAAGAACATGGGGTCGCCACTGGCCAGGACGCAAACGGGTTCGCCACGCAGTGACAGCAGCGACTCAAGGCAGAAGGGACTCGGCCACGGCTGGCGCTCGCCGCGTATGCACGGCGGGAGCAGATCCAGATGCCGCTGGCCGCCAAAGATCTTCGATGCGCGCAACAATGCATGCCGGGCGTTCTTGCCCAGGCCCTTGAATCCGTCTTCGCCGATGCCTACTACCGTCAACCAGGGTGTCATGCCGTTCCTCAATCCCGCGTTCAACGTTGTTGGGCGGCATGATAGCGCGGGTTCCTTGAGCTGACTGCCTTCTCTTCCCGACCGGAGTCTTTTCATGCAGCGAAGTAAAGCAGGCATAATACCGCGCACTTTCGCCGTGAATCGCCTCGCCACCTGAACGGGTCCACCTTGAACGAACGTCCGCTGTCCGCTGCCTTACGCCCCTCGGCTTGCCCGGGGTTGCTGCGTATTGTGCCGGCACTGGATGGCGGCATCTGCCGGATCAAGTTGAACGGTGGTTCAATCAACAGTATCCAGGCTGAGGCCGTGGCGTCTGCGGCCGAGCGTTACGCCAGCGGAGCGATCGAGGCGACCAACCGGGCCAACCTGCAGATCCGCGGCATCGGCAACGAGCGAGCGGCGTTGATCGACAGCCTGCTGGCCGCCGATCTGGGACCGCGCACGGCAGCTGGCGACGATGTGCGTAATTTGATGCTCAGCCCTGGTGCCGGGATCGATCCGCGCATGCTGTTCGACACTCGGCCGCTGGCCGGGCAGATCCTCGCCACACTGCAAAGCCACGAAGCTTTTCACGACCTCAGTGCCAAGTTCGCCGTGCAGCTTGATGGCGGTGAAGACCTGACGATGCTCGAACATCCCCATGACCTGTGGCTCTCGGCGTTTGATCAGGACGGTGAGCAACGGCTGGCGTTCGGTCTGGCGGGATGCCCGACGGACAGCCCCGCCGGGTCGGTTGCACTCGCTGACGGGCATGCGCTGGTGGTCGCGGTCCTTGAGTTGTTCCTTGAACTGGCGCGCCCCGAGCAGACGCGGATGCGCCATTTGCTGGCCGACTGCTCGGTCGAGGCCGTACGGCTTCGGCTGGCTGAGCGAGTACCGTTGCAAGCCGTTGTCGGTTGGCAGCGGCTTTCTGGTGGCAGTGATTTGCACATGGGCGCCCATCCCCAGGCCGAATCCGGTGTTGTCTATGTGGGGGCTGTCCCACCGCTGGGGCGGCTTGATCCGGCGATGCTGCGGGGTGTGGCACGACTGGCACGGGAGTTCGGTGATGGCCGTCTGCGCTTCACGCCCTGGCAAAGCCTGCTATTGCCCAATGTCCTCGCGGAAAACGCCACTGAGGTCATTCGGAAATTGCAATGTCTGGGCTTGCACTGCGAAGCCGATCAGCCATTGTCCCGGTTGATCGCCTGCACCGGCTCAAACGGCTGCGGTAAAAGCCTGGCCGAGACCAAGGGCGATGCCCTGCAACTGGCTGCATTGCTGCAACGTCACGGACAAACGCCGAGTGTGCATTTGAGCGGGTGCGCGCGTTCCTGCGCCGCGGCACATACGGCGCCCGTCACATTGCTGGCCGTCGCCCCCGGTCACTACGATCTCTATTTTCGCGATGCAGAGCAGCCGGGTTTCGGCGCGCTGCACGCACGCAACCTTACTATTGAAGCGGTCGCGACCCTGCTCGACGCCCGCTCACGGAGCCCCATTGATGCTTGATTACATCCGCGACGGTCAGGAGATCTATCGCAACTCCTTCGCGATTATTCGCGCCGAGGCCAACCTCGACAGGATTCCGGCCGATCTGGAGAAACTTGCGGTTCGGGTGATTCACGCCTGCGGCATGGTCGAGGCCATCGACGGTTTGCAGTTTTCCGAAGGCGCAGGCAAGGCCGGGCGTGATGCGCTGGCGGCCGGCGCGCCGATCCTGTGTGATGCGCGAATGGTCTCCGAGGGCGTGACCCGCGCGCGGTTGCCTGCGAACAATCAGGTGATCTGCACTCTGCGCGATGAAAGCGTTCCGGACCTCGCCCGTGAGTTGGGCAACACCCGTTCCGCTGCCGCACTGGAGTTGTGGCGCCCGCATCTGGAAGGCAGCGTGGTGGTGATTGGCAACGCGCCGACTGCGCTGTTTTACCTGCTGGAAATGCTGGATGCCGGCGCACCGAAACCGGCACTGATCCTCGGCTTCCCGGTAGGCTTCGTTGGCGCCGCCGAATCCAAGGCAGCGTTGGCGGCGGATAGCCGTGGCGTGCCTTTCGTCATCATGCAGGGTCGGCTGGGCGGTAGCGCCATGGCCGCCGCCGCCGTCAATGCACTCGCCACGGAGATCGAATGATGCAGCAACCTGGACGTTTGATCGGCCTCGGCGTCGGTCCCGGTGATCCGGAACTGATTACCGTCAAGGCCCTGCGTTTGCTGCGCGAATCCCCGGTGGTGGCGTACTTCGTGGCCAAGGGCAAGAAGGGCAATGCCTTCGGCATCATCGAAGCGCACCTGCAGGCTGCCCAGAATTTGTTGCCGCTGGTGTACCCGGTGACCACCGAAGCCTTGCCGGCGCCGTTGTCCTACGAGCAAGTGATCAGCGACTTTTACGATGACGCTGCCGAAGAACTGGCCACGCATCTCGATGCGGGTCGTGATGTGGCGGTGATCTGCGAAGGTGATCCGTTCTTCTACGGCTCCTACATGTACCTGCATGACCGGCTTGCCGAACGCTATCAGGCCGAAGTCGTGCCCGGTGTGTGCTCGATGCTCGGCGGTGCCTCGGTGCTCGGTGCACCGCTGGTGTATCGCAATCAGAGTCTGTCGGTGTTGTCCGGTGTGCTGCCGCACGACGAACTCAAGCGTCGCTTGGCCGATGCCGATGCGGCGGTGATCATGAAACTGGGGCGCAACTTTCCCAAGGTTCGCCAGGTGCTGGAAGAACTCGGCCTGGCCGAGCGTGCGTTGTACGTCGAGCGGGCGACCATGGCCAATCAGAAGATCGTGCCGCTGGATCAGGTCGAGCCGATGTCCTCGCCGTACTTCTCGTTGATCATCGTTCCCGGTGAAAGGTGGCAAGGCTGATGACCCGTCCAGTTCCGGCGATTGTCATTCTTGGCAATGGCAGCCTCGCTACCGCACGCAGCATTCAGCAGGTGTACCCCGAAGCCCTGATCCATGGCCTGGCCGAACGGGTCGAAGGCGCGGATCGGGTTTATCACGAGTTCGGTGCGACCCTGCGCGAACTCTATCAACGGGGCACTCCAATTATTGCCCTGTGCGCGGCCGGGATCGTGATCCGCACGCTGGCTCCCTTGTTGCTGGAAAAGGGCGCCGAGCCACCGGTATTGGCGGTGGCTGAAGACGGCAGTGCCGTGGTTCCACTGCTGGGTGGTCTCGGCGGGGTGAATGTAATGGCGCGGGAGATTGCCGCCGCGCTTGAAGTCGCGGCGGCGATCACCACCAGCGGCGAGTTGCGTTTTGGCACTTGTCTGCTCAACCCGCCCAGCGGTTATGCCCTTGGCGATCTGGAGTTGGGCAAGCGTTTCGTATCCGATTTGCTGGCTGGTGAAACGGTGCGCATTGAAGGTGAGGCCCCGTGGCTGGCGCAGGCGCAGTTGCCTGAAGATGCACAGGCCCGATTGGCGGTGCATGTCAGTCATGCCGAGCGGACACCCGCGGCCAACGAATTGTTGATCTACCCGCGCAATGTGGTGGTCGCTGTGGACGCTGGTCTGGTGAGCGTCGCGGGAGCGGTGCGCGAGGCGTTGCATCAGGCAAGAATCGCCGTGCAGTCGCTGGCCTGCCTGTTGGCTCCCGACACCGAAATTGCCTGCCCGGGGTTGCGCGAAGCGGCGCTTGAATTGGGCGTGCCGCTGCGTTTTGCCGGCGCTGAGAAGGTGCTTGGCGAACGTCTGAGTACTGCCATAGGCCAGCCCGTTTCCATGCTGGGTAGCGACACCGTTGCCATTGCGGTGGCAGAGCAGCCGCTGGATCCGTTGCAGATCGGCCGCCCGCGTGGACGGCTGGCCGTGATCGGTCTGGGGCCGGGGGCCGCCGAACTGATGGTGCCGGCCGTGAAGGCGGAACTGGCCCGCGCAACCGACGTGCTGGGTTACGAAACCTACGTGCGCATGGCCGGGCCGTTTCGCGCCGATCAGGTGCTGCATTGCACCGACAACCGTGAAGAGATGCAGCGTGCCCGCCACGCCTTCGAACTGGCAGCCCAGGGGCGTTCGGTGGTGGTGGTTTCTTCGGGGGATCCGGGGGTTTTTGCCATGGCTGCGGCGGTGCTGGAAGCGCTGCATGAGTCCACCGACGTCCATTGGCATAACGTTGATCTCGAGATTCTGCCGGGGGTTTCCGCCTCGCTGGCGACGGCCGCCCAGGCCGGCGCACCGCTGGGGCATGATTTCTGCGTGCTGTCGCTGTCGGATAACCTCAAGCCTTGGGCAATCATCGAAAAACGCCTGGACCTGGCCGCTCAAGCCGATCTGGCGCTGGCGTTCTACAACCCGATTTCCCGTTCGCGGCCATGGCAACTGGGCCAGGCGCTTGAAATCGTCGCCCGGCACCGTATGCCGCAAACACCTGTCGTGTTGGGGCGGGACATTGGCCGGCCGGGTCAGACACTGCGCGTCACGACCCTCGGCCAATTGACCCCCGACCAGGTCGATATGCGCACGATGGTATTGATCGGCTCATCCCTGACCTGTGTTTTTCCGCGGGTCGGCGGCGGTGATTGGGTTTACACGCCGCGCTGGTACCCAAGCAAGCCAGCCACCTGAGTGCAAGCGGCTTTGTTCAAAGGTCGCTGATGTTCAAGGCAATAACTGATAATAGGGCCTGCGATTGACGAAAGTTGTCGCGGGCCTTTTTGTTTTCTAATAACTCGTGAAATAACTTCGGAGTGTTTTTACTTTGACCAACTCAACTCCGCGCTTTAGTTTTCAGCCGGTCGCATGAGGCGGCTTGTTGATTAAATGGAGATTTAAATGGTCGATATAAAAAATTACTCAGTAGCTAAAGTCGCATTTGATGATGCCATGCAGGATAAGTATTTCGAAGGCATTGCGGCAGAACTTGAAAACGTTGTGCCACGGGCGCGGACCAAGCGTTCCACCTCGATCCTGGGCGCAGTATCGCGTGATTCGTCAGTGCAAGGTGTGGGGGCTTCGGTAGTAGGCCCCTCGCTGGTGGTGTTCGACCAGGCGCTTTCGGAGGACGACAGGCAGGATGCGCTGGACTGCCAGCAGTTTGCCGAAGCGGTGGTCCGGCGCCTGCCCAACGAAACCAGCAACGAAGACCGCTACAAGAAGTACAACGAGGCATTGTTGGCGGTGGGCTGGGTGTCGGGAAGCTTCACCTACAAGAAATTCGTCAGCAAACAGCTCACCATCACGATGAATGAAGCGATTTTGCAAGTGCTTGAGACCGTTGTTTCCGGTGGTGCAAGCAGCGTCCTGAACCTGGTGGCGTCGGGTTTCAGCAAGCTCAAGGGCGATAAGGACGCACTGAAGGTTGTCGATGCCGGCAGCAAGAAAAACGAGGTCGTCAGCTTCAAGGCTGTGCCTTGCATTACGACGCCAAGCGGCGGCATGTCCATGTTGATGGGAGGCCTGGACTTGGTGGACAAGGAATACAACGGCAACTTTCTATTTGTAACTTACAAGACCCAGGGTTTGCAGGTTTTCCAGGGTGCCGGTGTGCGCAATTTCAATCGACGTGCATTCGAACGAAAGAAAAATATGATGTATGCCTATAACGACCAATTTGCCGATGGTCTTTTCAAACAATTGACTGGTCAATAAGTCGGACAGGCTTTGATCGATGTAACCGATTAAAGCACTGACTGTATGGGGTAAATATGCCTGCGTCTGTTAATGCTGTTGTAGTGGGTGGTTGCCTGTTGTCCTTTACCCAACAGGTAAGCTCGCAAGACCAAGAGGATATACAGGACTGCCTGTTGTACGCGGAACTGGCGGCCAATGAGAAATACCCGGACCAAGTGTCGAGGAAGGTCTGGTTCGATTATTTTCAAGGGCGATTGCTCAAGGCGGGATGCAGGCTCAAGACCATCGTTCCGGCCGAGCCGATCCGGGTCACGAGTGTCCGACAATTGCTTGGCGCCAGTTACAGCGTGATTGGCCGCTTGGGCGTGGAGCGCTTGAGCCAGCTCCTCGAGGACACCTATCAGGCGTTGCGGCTGGATGAGTTTGCCTGGGACTTCTTTCGCGGCAATGTTGCCAATGGCGGCTCGGGTATCCTCAAGTGCGCGCCTTGCGAGCGGCTCGCCTCGGGTGAGGTGGTCGTATGCCTGCTGGGCTTGCGCTACAGCGCGACCGTGATTGAAAGCGACTTTTTCCTGTGGCGCGAATTCGATCGAGAGCTGGTGATCATTCCCGATGGCGGGGTGTTCGTGTTCGACCGACGGGCGTTTGAAAACTACCGTAAACGGGTCCACGAGAAAATCGAAGCTTATTCAAGCAAGGTGTTCGTGCGCAAACTCCAGTCCTGACTGAAAGGCTTTGCACGCCATAAACGACAAGGCCCTGTGATTGATGCACAGGGCCTTGTTTTCGGGTTCGGACAAGCCGCCGCTTCAAGGCACCAGGTAGCCCCTGACTCCGGTGAAGATAATCTGCGCCGCCAGTGCACACACGAACAGTCCCATCAACCGGCTGACGATCTGCAAGCCCTGGTCGCCGAGTATGCGTTCGATGCGGCTGGACAGATAAAGCACCACCCCCACGGTGAAGCTGGCCAAGGCAATGCTGACAATGGCGGTGAGCTTGTCGTCCCAGTGCGGCTGACTCACGCCCATCACGAGCAAGGCACCTATGGTGCCGGGGCCGACGGTCAGCGGGATGGTCAGCGGGACGATAGTGACATCCTGCTGCACGTTGTCGGTCTGTACCGCCGATTTGCCTTGTGCCATCCCCAGTGCCGAGATGAACAGGACGCTACCGGCGCCAATGCGGAATGCGTCCACGGTAATGCCGAAAACACTGAAAATCACTCGGCCGAACAAGTACAGCAGAACGCTGGAGACCAGGGTGGCGACCGCTACTTTCCAGGCCAGTCGCCGCTGTTCCTTGCGCGAATAACCACGGGTCAGGCTGATGAAGCAGGACAACACGAAGAATGGGCTGTAGAGCACCAGCATCTTCAGGTAAACGCTGAACAACTCATGGAGCATGGTGCCGGGCTCACTGGCGAGGGAAGTCGAGGGGGAGTCTATCAGGGGTTGCGTAGTCTGTCGGCTCAGGACGTTTGGGTCGTTGCGCGATTCTGCTGGTCACGCTGGGCGACCCAGTGTTCGATCAATTCGCGCAACTGTGACAGTTCGACCGGCTTGGCCATGTGTCCGTCCATGCCGGCCTGACGCGCACGCTCTTTGTGTTCGGCCAGGATATGGGCGGTCAATGCCACCACGGGGGTACGGACCCGCTGGTTGCTGACTTCCCAGGCACGCAATTGCTGGGTGGCCGAGAAGCCGTCGAGGATCGGCATTTCGCAGTCCATCAGCACCAGGTCGTAGCGTTGGGCCTTCATCGCCTGCAAGGCTTCTTCGCCGTTGCAGGCGGTATCCGGTTGCAGGTTGAGCTTGCTCAGCATGCCGCGGATCACCTTGGTCGAAATGCTGTTGTCTTCGGCCACCAGAATGCGGAAGTCGCAGGGGACCTTGATCGGCAGAGCCGGGCCGCTTTGCACTGGGTGGGTGGCGACGAGACCTTTGTTGCGTTGGGTCAGCTCGTCGGCGAGGGTGGTCTTGAGGGTGTAGCCGGCCACCGGTTTGGCGAGGATGCGCTTGATCCCGGAGTTGCGCGCGATGATCTTGCTCGGCGCATTGCTGATGCCGGTGAGCATGATCAGCAGGATGTCATGGTTCAGGCTCGGGTCTTCCTTGATTTTGGCCGCCAGTTGCATGCCGGTCATGCCGGGCATGTTCTGGTCCAGCAGGACCACATCGAAGTAATCGCGCAAATGAGCTTTGGTGCGCAGCAGTGCCAGCGCTTCCTTGCCGGAAGGCGCGGCGCTGACGTTCAGGCCCCATGCGCTGCATTGCTGCACCAGCACCTTGCGGCAGGTGTCGTTGTCGTCCACCACCAAAACCCGAGCACCTTGCAGCGGGCCGTCGAGATCGGAGGTCGGGTGTTCGAGGCGATCCGGGTCCAGTGGCAGGGTCAACCACAGGGTGCTGCCCTGGTTGCTGCCACTCTTGATCCCGAATTCTCCCTGCATCAAGCGGATCAGTTGGCGGGCAATCACCAGCCCCAGGTTGCCGCCCAGGTGGGTGGCCGAAAGAAAATGCCGGCTGTGCAGTTCGGCGTGCATCAGAGCGTCGCGCTCTTCGGCTTCCATGGGCTCGCCGCTGTCCTGCACGGCGATACGCAGGCGTGGTTTGGTGTTGCGCTCGTCGAGCGCCACGACGATCAGGATTTCGCCTTCATCGGTTTTTTTCAGGGCGTTTTCAAGCAGGCTCAACAGCGTCTGGCGCAGACGTGTCGGATCACCGCTGATCACCCGCGGCACCTGTGGCTGGATGAAGCTGATCAACTCGACGTTTTGCTGCTCGGCCTTGGCGCGGAAGATGCTCAGGCAGTCTTCGATCAGCGCGTTGAGGTCGAACTGCACATCGTCCAGTTCGATCTGCCCGGACTCGAGTCTGGAGATGTCGAGAATTTCGTTGATCAGTGTCAACAGCTCGTTGCCGGCGCTGTGGATCGTCTGCACATAGTCGCGTTGCTTGACCGACAGCGGCGTGCCCAGCAGCAGCTCGGTCATGCCGAGGACGCCGTTCATCGGGGTGCGGATCTCATGGCTGATCTTTGCCAGGAACTCGGCCTTGGCGTTGATCTCGGCGTTGCTGGCCGCCAGGTCGCGACTGATGCTGAAACGGTCTTCCATGATGCGGCGCTGGCGCTCGCTCAACGCAATGCTCATCAGCAGGCCGCTGATGCAGATGAGCACCAGCAATGTAGTGATCAGACCATGGGGTTCGATCAGGGTCAGCCCCAACAGGGCGGGCAGGATGACCAGTGTCCCGAGGTTGAACACCACCATGGCTGCCACGAAGAGGCGAGCCGGGCGATAACCTTTTTGCCAGTGATAGGCGCTGATGAACAGCATGGTCAGGCCTGCCAGGGCCACCAGGCCGTAGGTAATGAAGTTCAGCGGCAAGGTATTGACGAACAGCAGCATCAGGCCGCAGGCGGTGATGAGCAGGACCTCGCCGAGCAGCAACCGGTTCAGCGGATGCGGCCCTAGCGGGGAGAAGAAGCGATAGGCAAGCATCAGGCCGCCGGGCGCAGTCAGCAGCAATGCCAGGTAAGCCCCCGGCGTTTGCACTGCGTGCCAGTCCGGTAGCCAGGGGCCGGCGAGGTTCAGCAACAGCAGCAGGCTGAGCATCAACAGCCCTTCGCACGCTGCCAGCCAGAGGGCGCTGTGCGAGCGGGTGTAGGCGTAGCGGATGAGGTTGTGCAGGATCAGCATGGCGATGCAACCGAACAGCAGGCCATAGATCAGCGTCTGGTTCTGGTTGGCAGCCGCGATGACCGCCGATTGCAGGGTGATGTAGGGCCGTAACTGGTGGTCGGAGGCCAGTCGCAGGTAGACGTCCAGGGAGCTGTCGCTTTGCGGCAGGGCCAGCATGAGGTCGCTGCTGGGTAATGGACGCTCGGATTGGGGCTGTTCGTTGCCTGTGCTGGATTGCTCGATCAGCCTGTCGCCGTCCAGTACGTACATGTTGAACTGGCGCAGGTCAGGCGCGAACACCCGCAGCAATTGTTCGTGTTTGCCGGGTGCAAGCCTGAATCGCAGCCATAACGCGCCATCGGGTTCGGCCGCGGTAATGCGGTCGAGTTCGATGGGGCTGAATTGATTGGTGTAACGAGCGGAACGGATATCGCTCAGTTGCAGGTCGCCCTGTTCGTCAAGCAATACCGCCCAGCCACTGCCTTGCGCGGCCTGGGCCGGTAGCATGCAGAGCAAGGTCAACAGCGTGACGGTTAAGCTTATGGCAATCCTGAGCCAGCGCACGGCGAAATCCCTTCTTAGGTTGATGCCAGAGTATAACGATGCGCGGCGCCGGAATAGCCAGGCAAGGAATCGCAATCCCTGCCTGGCGTGGTGTTTACCTTATTCCTGACTCTCGCCGCGCTCGCGGGCAATGGCGCGGTAGCCAATGTCCTTGCGATAGAAACAGCCTTCCCAGTCAATCGTAGCCGCCAGCTTGTAGGCCTGATGCTGTGCAGCGTCGACGCTGGCACCCATGGCTGTGGCGCACAACACCCGACCACCGGCCGTTACGACTTGACCGTCCTTGAGCGCAGTGCCGGCGTGGAAAACCTTGCCTTCCAGTGCGGCGGCTGCATCCAGCCCCTTGATGGCTGCGCCTTTGGCGTAGTCACCAGGATAGCCGCCAGCGGCCAGGACGATACCGACGCTAGGGCGTGGATCCCATTGTGCTTCTACTTTGTCCAGCGCCTGGGCCAGGGCGGCCTCGACCAGCAGCACCAGGCTCGACTGCAGGCGCAGCATCACCGGCTGGGTCTCAGGGTCGCCGAAGCGGCAGTTGAACTCGATGACTTTTGGGTTACCAGCCTTGTCGATCATCAGGCCGGCGTACAGGAAACCAGTATAGACGTTGCCTTCCTCGGCCATGCCGCGCACGGTCGGCCAGATCACCAGGTCCATGACGCGCTTGTGCACTTCGGCAGTGACCACTGGCGCCGGGGAGTAAGCACCCATGCCGCCGGTGTTCGGGCCGGTGTCGCCGTCACCGACGCGTTTGTGGTCCTGGCTGGTGGCCATCGGCAGCACGTTCTTGCCGTCGACCATGACAATGAAGCTGGCTTCTTCGCCGTCCAGGAACTCTTCGATGACCACGCGCGAACCCGCATCGCCAAAGGCATTGCCCGCCAGCATGTCGCGCACGGCGTCTTCGGCTTCGGCCAGGGTCATGGCGACGATCACGCCTTTACCGGCGGCCAGGCCATCGGCCTTGATCACGATCGGAGCGCCTTTTTCACGCAGGTAAGCGAGGGCCGGTTCGATTTCGGTGAAATTCTGGTAGTCGGCAGTCGGGATCTTGTGGCGAGCCAGGAAGTCCTTGGTGAAGGCTTTCGAACCTTCAAGCTGTGCCGCGCCAGCGGTCGGACCGAAGCAATCGAGGCCACGGCTGCGGAACAGATCCACAACACCGGCAACCAGCGGCACTTCAGGGCCAACGATGGTCAGGGAAACGTTTTTCTCGGCAAAGTCTGCCAGTTGCTCAAGCGCCAGTACGTCGATGGCGACGTTCTCGCACTTGGCTTCGATGGCGGTACCGGCGTTGCCCGGAGCCACGAACACCTTCTGTACGCGCGGATCCTGAGCCACTTTCCAGGCCAGGGCGTGTTCACGGCCACCGCTGCCAATGATCAAAACATTCATTTCAAAAACCTCGGATGACGCAAATCTGGGAACTGTAGGAGCGAGCTTGCTCGCGATGGTGGTTAACGATAACGCGGGGTGTCTGAAACACTGTGGCGTCTAGTCGTTCTTCGCGAGCAAGCTCGCTCCTACAGGGGAATGCTGTGCTGTCAGTGACGGAAGTGGCGCATGCCCGTAAAGACCATTGCGATACCGGCTTCGTCGGCAGCAGCAATCACTTCAGCATCACGCATCGAACCGCCTGGCTGGATCACTGCAGTCACGCCGGCCTTGGCCGCATTGTCCAGACCGTCGCGGAACGGGAAGAATGCGTCGGAAGCCATCACCGAACCGGCTACCTGCAAGCCGGCATGTTCTGCCTTGATCGCGGCGATACGCGCCGAGTTCACGCGGCTCATCTGGCCGGCGCCGACACCGATGGTCTGGCGATTCTTGGCGTAGACGATGGCGTTGGACTTCACGTACTTGGCGACTTTCCAGGCGAAGATCAGGTCGTGGACTTCCTGCTCGCTCGGTGCGCGCCTGGTCACCACTTTCAGGTCGTCGGCGCCAATCATGCCGATGTCGCGGCTCTGTACCAGCAGGCCACCGTTGACGCGCTTGTAGTCCCAGGCAGCAGCGCGGTCAGCCGACCATTCGCCGCAAGCCAGCAGGCGTACGTTGGCTTTGGCGGCGACGATGGCGCGGGCTTCTTCGCTGACCGACGGAGCGATGATCACTTCGACGAACTGACGTTCAACGATGGCCTTGGCGGTCTCGGCGTCCAGTTCGCGGTTGAAGGCGATGATGCCACCGAAGGCGGATTCGGTGTCGGTGGCGTAGGCCAGGTCGTAGGCCTTGCGGATGCCGCCTTCGGCATCAGGGCTGACAGCCACGCCGCACGGGTTGGCGTGCTTGACGATCACGCAAGCCGGCTTGACGAAGCTCTTCACGCATTCCAGCGCGGCATCGGTGTCGGCCACATTGTTGTACGACAGTTCCTTGCCTTGCAGTTGGGTCGCGGTGGCGATGCCGACTTCGGCAGGCTTGGCTTCCACGTAGAACGCCGCGCTCTGGTGCGGGTTCTCGCCGTAGCGCATTTCCTGGGCCTTGATGAACTGGCTGTTGAAGGTGCGCGGGAACTCGCTGCGACCTTCTGTGCTGAGGGTATCGGCAGCCTGGTTCACTGTGCCCATGTAGTTGGCGATCATGCCGTCGTAGGCGGCGGTGTGCTCGAAGGCCTTGAGCATCAGGTCGAAACGCTGAGCGTAGGTCAGGCCGCCGGCCTTGAGGTTTTCCAGGACGCTGGCGTAATCGCTGGCGTTGACCACGATGGCCACGTCCTTGTGGTTCTTGGCTGCGGAACGGACCATGGTCGGGCCGCCAATGTCGATGTTCTCGATGGCGGTCGGCAGGTCGCAGCCCGGCTTGCTGATGGTGGCTTCGAACGGGTACAGGTTGACCGCTACCAGGTCGATCGGCTTGATGCCGTGTTCGTTCATGATCGCGTCGTCGATACCGCGACGACCGAGGATCCCGCCGTGGATTTTCGGGTGCAGGGTCTTCACCCGGCCGTCCATCATTTCTGCGAAACCGGTGTAATCCGCGACTTCCACTGCGGCAACGCCGTTGTCCTGCAGCAGCTTGAACGTCCCGCCGGTGGAGAGGATCTCGACGCCCAGGGCTTCAAGCTCCTTGGCGAATTCGAGGATCCCGGTCTTGTCGGAAACGCTGATCAAAGCGCGGCGGATCGGCAGGCGGGTAGTCTGGTCGGTCATTTCAATTTCCATCAAAAGCAAAGGAGTCAGCAAAAAAGGCGACCGGTTTTACGCGGGCGCCTTTCTGGTTTGATTGAATGCTTACAGCAAATCGTACTGCTTGAGTTTCTTGCGCAGCGTGCCCCGGTTCAGCCCGAGCAGCTCGCTGGCCTTGGTCTGGTTGCCCTTGACGTAATTCATCACGCACTCGAGCAGGGGAGCCTCGACTTCGGAGAGCACCAGGTTGTACACATCCGTGACGGCAGCGCCCTCAAGGTGGGCGAAATAATTGTGCAGCGCCTTCTCGACACTCCCGCGAAGGGTCTGGCCTTCTTCGCTTGGCGTATTGAGGTGCTGTTTCAAATTCACGTTGTCGCTCACGGGTGTTGTTCCACTCACTAAAGTCTCGGTCATCATCGTCATGCGGCCACCCACTCTCCGTCCCCTGTCAGGCTCTTGTAACGCTCGGCGAAAAACGCCCGAACGTTGGCGCATTGTGTATCCGTACCATCCAAACGATTGAAGTGGGCGCGAAACTCCCTGGCGCCCGGCAGGGTTGCGAGATACCAGCCCACATGCTTTCGAGCAATGCGTACACCCATGACATCACCATAGAAGGCGTGCAGGGCAGCCAGATGCTCTAGCAGAATGCGTTCCACCTCGATCAGTTCCAGCGCCGGGAGTTTCTCGCCGGTACGCAGGAAATGGTCGATCTCGCGAAAAATCCATGGCCGCCCCTGGGCAGCCCGGCCAATCAACAAACCATCGGCACCGGTCGCGTCGAGCACGTACCGGGCTTTTTCCGGCGAATCGATATCGCCGTTGGCGAAGACCGGAATCGACACCGCCTGCTTGATTGCGGCAATGGTGTCGTACTCGGCCTCACCGGTGTACAGGTCGGCACGGGTGCGGCCATGCACCGCCAGCGCCGTAATGCCTGTCTGTTCGGCAATCTTCGCCACCGTCAGGCCGTTCTTGTTGTCCCGGTCCCAGCCGGTCCGGATCTTCAGGGTAACCGGCACATCGACCGCAGCCACGACGGCCTGCAGGATCTCGGTTACCAGGGCTTCATCTTTCAACAGTGCGGAACCGGCAGCCTTGTTGCAGACTTTTTTGGCCGGACAGCCCATGTTGATATCAATAATCTGCGCGCCCATTTCAACGTTGGCACGGGCGGCGTCCGCCAGCATCTGCGCGTCTCCACCGGCGATCTGTACCGAGCGTGGCTCGGGATCACCTTCGTGGATCATGCGCATGCGCGATTTGCGGGTGTTCCACAAACTCATATCGCTGGTGACCATTTCCGAGACGACCAGTCCCGCGCCCAAGCGCTTGCACAGCTGACGAAAGGGCTGGTCGGTGACACCCGCCATGGGGGCGAGAATCAAGCTGTTATGTAATGTGTATGGGCCGATGCGTACCGCCGACATAGGACTTCCCTGTTGTGGGGCCGGATCATTAGAGTTCGAAAAAGGGTTGGCATGATACCCGCTCTCGATGACTGGATAAAGGCTGAATTGAACAAATTCTGAACAGTTAATCTGTTATTACCCGTGGTTTGGTTTGCCAGGGGGAGTCAGAAAGCCGGCGTTAATCCGGGAGCGATCAAGCGTTTCACTCCGGAGAGTGAAAGCTCAGACTGTAGTTCACGGCCTTGGCACCAGGGTCGAGAATGTCCAGGGCGATGTGGATCGGCGTTTGCGGAGGCATTTCCGCCATGCCTTCGAGATCGCCATTGAGGTACTCGCCGGGTTTGAAGCGGCGACTGGCGATCAGGTGGCCATTGAGGTCGGCGAAGCGCAGTTCCAGCAGCGGGAAGGGCTGGGAGAAGGGCGCGCGGTTATAGATGATCGCATCGACCACCAGTGCGCCATTGAAGTCGGGATGGCTGCGCACCACCAGGTTGCTGCTTTTGATTTTCGCGATGTCGACCTTGGAGGGCACGGTGCAGCCGATTTGCGGGCACAGTTGCTGGAACCACGGACGATATTGATCCTGTCGCGCCAGTTCGTCGAAATGGTAGGCAATGTACTGGCCGGCGAGGGCGCCAGCGGCAATCAGCACCAGCAGCAACCACAGCAGCCGCCGCCCCCAGGGCGAGCGGCGTTTTTGCCAGTCCAGTTGCAGCGGGTCGTCGGTCAGGTCTTGCAGCACTTCGGCACGCACGCCCGGCTCACTGCGTTCGCGTCGCTTGCGCAGCGGTTCGATCGAAGGCAGGTTGTCGTCGGATTCGTTCTCGTCGGCGGCCGACAGGCGTTCGTGGCTCAGTGGCGCATCGAGTGGGTCGTGCAGGCGCAAATGGGGTGGTTGCAGTTCGTCGTCGAGATCGACCGGTTCCAGAGACAGCGAAGGTTCGGTGCGCGAGGCTTTGCCCGGTTCGACCGTCGGCTCTGGCGATTCAAGGCTGTCGAACGGTTCGTCGACTTGCGCACGATCGGCCGCCGACTCACTGAACAGGCTGTCGGACCACGGCTCTTCGTCATCCTGCCCGGTGCTGTCGCGACGGGCGCTCAGCGAGTCGTCGCGATGGCGACCGAGCTCGGTGGCCGGCTGGATTTCCCGCTGTTCGAGTCGGGCGAGTTCTTCGTCGAGGTCGAGACTGTCCAGATCCAGCTCGGTCGCGCTCCATTGCTTTTGGCTGATGGCGCGCGGCGGCGATGGTTCGACGGGCTCTGCAGGCTCCACAGGCGGGAGCGGCGTCGCTACCGGTGGTTCCTTGCCGGCCTGCTCGAGCAACTGCCTGGCGGCATTGAACACCTGCAGACAGGAGCCGCAACGAACCACCCCGCGAGCCACGCTCAACTGGGCATGGCTGACGCGGAAGCTGGTTTGGCAATGCGGGCACTGGGTGACGAAGCTATCGGTCATGCGGCGATCCGGATTATGCAGGCAGCCATTCTAGCGCCGACGGCCAGTGATGCGCACCCAACCATCGCGATTGGCGATCGGGTCCAGATCGAAGTCCTTGGCATAAGCAGCGGCGACTTCATTGCCCTGTTCGGCGAGGATGCCCGACAGCGCCAGGCGCCCGCCGGACTTGACCAGGCCGGACAGCTGCGGCGCCAGGGAAACCAGCGGGCCGGCGAGAATGTTGGCCACCAGCACGTCGGCCTGCACTTGCGGCAAATCTTCTGGCAGGTACAGCGGGAACAGGTGTTCGGCGATGTTGTTGCGCCCGGCGTTGTCGCGAGAGGCTTCCAGCGCCTGCACGTCGATGTCGGTGCCCACGGCCTCCTTGGCGCCCAGCAATAGCGCGGCAATTGCCAGAATCCCCGAGCCGCAGCCGAAGTCCAGTACGTTGCAGTCCTTCAGGTCCTGGCCGTCAAGCCATTCCAGGCACAGTGCGGTGGTCGGGTGGGTGCCGGTGCCGAACGCCAGGCCCGGGTCCAGCAGCAAATTAACGGCATCCGGTTCCGGCGCGGCGTGCCAGCTCGGCACGATCCACAGGCGCTGGCCGAAACGCATTGGCTGGAAATTGTCCATCCAGTTGCGTTCCCAGTCCTGGTCTTCGATCACTTCGCTGTGGTGCTCGGGCAGCGGGCTGCCGGTCAACAGCTCCAGGTGGGCCAGTACCGGGCCTGGCTCGGTGCCACCTTCGAACAGGGCCAGCAGGTGAGTGTGGGACCACAGCGGCGTGGTGTTGAGTTCCGGCTCGAAGATCGGCTGATCTTCGGCGTCCATGAAGGTCACCGATACGGCGCCCACTTCAAGGAAAGCGTCTTCATAGGTTTCGGCTTGTTCTGGGCTGATGGCGAGACGTACTTGCAGCCAAGGCATGGCGGGCACCTTTGAAAAATGTTGATTGCAGCCTAGCGGGCTGCGAGAAGCGCGCAAGTTTACGCGAGCGCGGGGCTTTTGTGGGAGTGGGTTGACCTGGGGCTGTCGCGACTCCCGGTTAACCCGGAACTCTGTGGGAGCGAGCTTGCTCGCGATAGCGGTGTATCAGTCAACGCCGATGCTGGATGTACCTGCCCATCGCGAGCAAGCTCGCTCCCACAGGGGAAATGCGAAACCTTTAGATACAACAAAGCCGCCCGAAGGCGGCTTTGTTTTGTGCCAGCTAAAGCTTAGTGCTTTTCGCCAGCCAGCTTGTGCTCGAGGTAGTGAATGTTCACGCCCCCTTTGCAGAAGCCTTCATCGCGGGTCAGGTCGCGGTGCAGTGGGATGTTGGTCTTGATCCCGTCGACCACGATTTCGTCCAGCGCATTGCGCATGCGCGCCATGGCTTCGTCGCGGGTTGCGCCGTAGGTGATCAGCTTGCCGATCAACGAATCGTAGTTCGGCGGAACGGCATAGCCACTGTACAGGTGCGAGTCGACGCGAACGCCGTTGCCGCCTGGGGCGTGGAAATGCTTGACCGTGCCCGGGCTCGGCATGAAGGTTTTCGGGTCTTCGGCGTTGATCCGGCATTCCAGCGCGTGACCACGGATGACCACGTCATCCTGGGTGAACGACAGCTTGTTGCCGGCGGCGATGCTGAGCATCTCCTTGACGATGTCGATGCCGGTGACCATTTCCGAAACCGGGTGCTCTACCTGGACACGAGTGTTCATCTCGATGAAGTAGAAACGACCGTTTTCGTACAGGAACTCGAAAGTACCTGCGCCACGGTAACCGATGTCGATGCACGCCCTGACGCAGCGGGCGAGGACTTCCTCACGCGCGTTCTCGTCGATGCCCGGTGCCGGCGCTTCTTCAAGAACCTTCTGGTGACGACGTTGCAGCGAGCAGTCGCGGTCGCCCAGATGGATGGCATGACCCTGACCATCGGAAAGAACCTGGACTTCCACGTGACGTGGGTTGGTCAGGAATTTTTCCAGATAAACCATCGGGTTGCCGAACGCCGCGCCTGCTTCGGAGCGGGTCAGTTTGGCCGAGGCAATCAGGTCTTCTTCTTTATGCACAACGCGCATGCCGCGACCACCGCCGCCGCCAGCGGCCTTGATGATCACCGGGTAACCGACTTCGCGACCGATGCGCAGAGCGGTTTCTTCGTCTTCCGGCAACGGGCCGTCAGAGCCCGGAACGGTCGGTACGCCAGCAGCGATCATGGCGTGCTTGGCCGAAACCTTGTCGCCCATCAGGCGAATGGTTTCGGCTTTCGGGCCAATGAACGCGAAGCCGGATTTCTCGACCTGTTCGGCGAAGTCGGCATTTTCCGCAAGGAAGCCGTAGCCCGGGTGAATGGCGGTGGCGCCAGTCACTTCGGCCGCGGCGATGATTGCCGGAATGTGCAGGTAGGAGTGGGCGGCCGATGCCGGACCAATGCAGACGGATTCGTCTGCCAGGCCCAGGTGCATCAGTTCCTTGTCAGCCTTGGAGTAAACGGCGACGGTCTTGATGCCCATCTCTTTGCAGGCGCGCAGGATCCGCAGGGCGATCTCACCGCGGTTGGCGATCAGAACTTTTTCCAACTTCGCAGTCATCAAAGGCTCTCCGCGGTTCAAACGATGGTGAACAGCGGTTGGTCGTACTCAACCGGCTGGCCGTCTTCGACGAGGATGGATTCGATCACACCGCTGGTTTCAGCTTCGATGTGGTTCATCATCTTCATGGCTTCAACGATGCACAGGGTGTCGCCTTTCTTCACGGTCTGGCCGACTTCTACGAAGGACGGCGAGGTTGGCGAAGACTTGCGATAGAACGTACCGACCATCGGCGAGCGGGCAACGGCACCGTTCAGTGCTGGAGCGGCGGCGGCAGCAGGTGCAGCAGCGGCAGCCGGAGCGGCGGCAGCGGCAGGCGCGGCAACCGGAGCAGGCATTGGAGCCGGCGCGTAGTACTGCTGAGCCGGGGTCTTGCTATGACGGCTGATGCGTACGGACTCTTCGCCTTCCTTGATCTCGAGCTCGTCGATGCCGGACTCTTCCAGCAATTCGATCAGTTTCTTAACTTTACGGATATCCATGAATCATCAACTCCCAAGGGTCGGTCAGGGGCGTTTAACGCTTGTTGTTCAAGCTGTTGCCTGTCTTTCAAGCTGCTCTAGGGCGGCCTCCAGGGCCAGTCGATAACCGCTGGCGCCAAGGCCGCAGATCACTCCCACCGCTACGTCGGAGAAGTAAGAGTGATGGCGGAAAGGTTCGCGTTTGTGCACGTTAGACAAATGCACTTCGATGAATGGGATGCTCACCGCCAGCAGCGCGTCACGTAATGCGACACTTGTATGTGTAAAAGCTGCTGGGTTGATCAGAATGAAGTCCACGCCTTCGCTGCTGGCAGCGTGGATGCGGTCGATCAATTCGTACTCGGCATTGCTTTGCAGGTGCAGCAAATGGTGACCGGCTTCGCGGGCACGGCGTTCCAGATCCTGGTTGATCTGCGCCAGCGTCGTGGCGCCGTAGGTGCCCGGTTCGCGAGTGCCGAGCAAGTTCAGGTTGGGTCCGTGCAGAACCAGTAGGGTCGCCATCGGCTGTTCCTTTATTTTCTGTGAGCAATTGTCAGAACCCGGCGACTATGCCGCAAAGCCTTTGTGACTGTCCAGTTCTCTGCAATAGCCAGCACGATGACCGATGTTTGCGCGAAATATATGACTGCTTGATTAAATTTGGTCATTCGCCCTGGTAACACGTTCGGCGAAGTCTTTGGCATTGATCTCACCGATCACTCGCACCTCGGCACGTTCGACGCCGTCCTTGCCAAAAAACATCAGCGCTGGAGGACCGAACAAGTGGTAGCGGTCGAGCAGGGCGCGTTGTTCGGCATTGCTGGCGGTGATGTCGAAGCGGATCAGCCGGTAACCCTTGAGGCGTTCGACGACGATCGGGTCGTCCAGCACCTCATGCTCGATGACTTTGCAGCTGATGCACCAGTCGGCGTACCAGTCGAGCAGCAGCGGTGTGCCGGATGATCTGGCGTCGGCGAGTGCGCGGTCCAGATCGGCCGGCGTGCTGACGGTTTGCCAGGCGCTGGTGTTTTGCGCGGGTCCGCTGTTGTCGACGGTGCGGGGCTGGCCAATCGGGTTGAGCGGGTCGGTCTGGCCGCTGAAGGCGCCATACCAGCAGGCCAGCGCGTAAAACAGCAAAAACATCCCGAGCAATTGGCCCAGGCGTTTGCGCGGTGGTTTATAGACGAACTCCAGCGCCCCCATGAACAAACCGACACCGCCGGCCAGCAAACCGATCAGCAGCAAGGTGACCTGACCCGGAAGGACGCGGCCGAGCAACCCGATGGCCAACCCGAGCAACAACACGCCTATCGCGTTTTTCACGTAGACCAGCCACGGACCGCTTTTCGGCAGCCAGGCTGCACCACCGGTGGCCACCAGCAACAGCGGAGCACCCATGCCGAGGCCGAGCATGAACAGTTTCAGGCCACCGCCCAGCGCATCGCCACTGGCACTGATGTACAGCAGCGCACCGGCCAATGGCGCCGAAACACAGGGTGAAACCAGCAAGCTGGAGACCACGCCCAACACCGCGGCGCCCCACAGTGACCCGCCTTTGGTGCGGCCGGCGATGCGGTCCAGGCGACTGCTGATGGCGTGCGGCAATTTGAGTTCGAATACACCGAACATCGCCAATGCAAACACGGCGAAAAACATCGCGAACGGCACCAGCACCCAGGCCGATTGCAGCCGCGCCTGTAGATTGAGCTGGGCACCGAACAGACCCATCAGCGCACCGAGCAGGGCAAAGCAGGCAGCCATCGGCAGCACATAGGCCAGCGACAGATTGAAACCGCGCCAGCCGCCCACCTGGCCGCGCAGCACCACGCCGGACAGGATCGGCAGCATGGGCAGCACGCATGGCGTGAACGTCAAACCCAGGCCCGCGAGGAAAAACAACGCCAGTTCGCGCCAGCTCCATGGATAAACCGGCGCCGGAGCGCCGCTGCCGTCGATGCTCAGGCGCTCGGTTTCCGGCGGATAGCACAGGCCTTTGTCGGCGCAACCCTGATAGGTCACGGCCAGGGTGAAGGCGCGTTGATCGGTGCGCGGCAACTCGACGTCGAGAATGCCGTGGTAGACCTCGACGTCGCCGAAGTATTCATCATGCTTTTTCTGGCCTTCGGGCAGTTTTGCCGGGCCGAGGACAACATCGGCTGGATCGGCGTGAAACTGAAAACGGTGGCGGTAGAGGTAATAACCTTCGGTGGCGACGAAGCGCAGCTTGATTGATTGCGGCGTGCTTTCTACCAGGCTCAGTTGGAAGGCTTCGCGCACCGGCAGGAAATCGGCGCTGTTGTTGATCGAGCCCAAGGTGGAGCTGGGGCGGTTCTCCAGCAAGCCGGTGGCGCTGGCCGGCAGGGCGAACACTAAAAACAGCAGGCAGAGCAGACGGCGCATGACGATCTCGCGTATCGGAATTGGGGGGGATGATAGCGGACAGTGGCCAGGCGTGCAGAGCAGGAGTCTTGCTGTGAATGTTCTGACGCCATCGCGAGCAGGCTCGCTCCCACAGGGACAACATTCCAATGTGGGAGCGAGCTTGCTCGCGATGGCGGTCTGTCAGACGCGAAAAGCTTGAACGGCCGTATGCAATCGCCCACCCAGCACCAGCAAATTCTCCCCTTGCTCACGGCCTTCGCCAATGCGCAGCAGATTATCCCCGCCCAACTGATGAATTCGCTCACTGTGGTCACGGATCTCGCTGACAGCGCCGCTTTGCTGGGCGGTGACATCGGCGATGCGCACTGCCGTGTCGGAAATGGTCTGGATCGCCCCGACGATTTTATCCAGCGCGCCATCGGCGGCCTGGGCCTGGTTGGCCGTGGCTTCGGCGTGTTCGACCTGGGCGCGCATGCCTTCCACCGATTGCCGCGCAGCGGTTTGCAGTCCTGCGATCAGCGTCTGGATTTCTGCGGTGGCCCCGGCGGTACGTTGCGCCAGTGAGCGAACCTCTTCCGCCACCACCGCAAAGCCTCGTCCCATTTCCCCGGCGCGAGCCGCTTCAATGGCCGCGTTCAAGGCCAGCAGGTTGGTCTGGTCGGCAATCGAGCGGATCACCGTCAACACGCCGCCAATGGTGGCCGACTCTTCGGCCAGGTGTTCGATCATCTGCGCATTGCCTTGCACTTCTCCCACCAGTGCATGCAGGCCGGTGAGGCTCAGGCCGATGACTTTCTGTCCGTGCTCCACGGCCAGGCCGGCGTGGCGGCTGGCGTCGGCAGCCTGGCTGGCATCGCCGGCGACTTGCTGAATGGTCGCTTCCAGCTCGCTGAGGGAGTCGCGGATCAGCGCCGTATCGCCGGCCTGATGCTCGGCACCGCTGTGCAGGTCGTTGCTCAGATCGGCCAGGGTGCGGCTGCTGCCGGCCACTTGCTCGGCATTGAGGCGAATGGTCCCCACCAGGTCCACCAGATACGCGCGCAAGCGGTTGAGCGAGGCTTCAATGTCATGCAATTCGCGGTTGGTGTTGCCCAGTTGAATGTCGCGGCTGAAGTCACCTTCGGCCCAGGTCGACAGGGCCGGGGCAAGGTTGGTCAGGGTCCGGGCCAGTTTGCGTTGCAGGGTGTCGATCAGCAGTGCGATCAACAGGATCAAGCCGATCATCACGCCTTGCATCAGCCGCACTTCACCCTGGATCTGCCCATGCTGGGCGCGTACCACCGGTTCCAGCCCGGCAATGGCCTGTTGCACGTCGGCGATTTTCAAGTGCGTCGCGGAGCTGAGGTCGGCGCGTTTGCGGATTTGATCGCGGGTGCGCGAGAGTTCGGCCGGGTAGCGGGTGAGCAGGCTGTTGAGTTCGCGCTTGAGGCCGACGCCGGCATCTTCGGCGACGGTTTTTTCCTTGTTCTCAAGGCCCATCATCGAGGCGAAGTCATCGGTGTTCGATTCGCTGCTGGTGGTCACGCCCAGCAAGGGCAGGGCATCGAGTTTCTCGGCCTGGGTGCGGATGTTGGCGACTTCGCGTTCGACATCGGCGGCCAGTTCACTGCGGCCGCTGCTGACCAGTTTGTCCCGCGCCAGCGACAATTTGCCCAAGTGCTGCGACGCGGTGAGCAGCGGCGTCAGGTAGGTCGCATTACCGCTGGCGTACTGGCTGAGCTGATCGAGGCTGGCGCCCAGTTCCCGTTCGGCCTGCAGCAGCAAGGCCTGCGGGTCGCCTGCCAGTTTGCCGGCGGCCAGCAGGTCGGTTTTGCTGAACTCTTCAAGGGTCGACAGGCTGGGACGCAACGTCTCGGCCAAGGCCGGTGGCAATTCGCCGAGCTCTTTTTGCAGGCTGTCGATGCCCTGGGCGGCACTGCTCAGGCGCAGTGCATCGCCGCTGCCAAGGTAATCCTCGATGCTGCGGGCGACTTCATTCTGAAATTGCTGCGACAGGCCCAGGTATCGCTCCATTAATAGATACGGGCGCTCAAGGGCTTTCTGCGACCACCACAGCGTCGCGCCGAGGGCCACGCACACGGCCACCAGAAGGAGAGTATTGAGATTGGTCAGCAGCTTCAGGCGCATTACGGACTACCAACGGCAGAAATGGTAAGTGCCTGAAGTTATTGCGTTTCTGTTACAGGGTTATGACCGTATCGGTCGATTCCGATAAAAAAGTGGCACTTTGCTTTGATGTGCGAGCGGCCTGTACGCGATTGCGTCCGCCGCCCTTGGCACGGTACAGCGCCTCGTCTGCCTGGCTGGCCATCATCAGGCTGTCAGAGCTTTCGCATAACTCCACCACCCCGGCACTGAAGGTGCACCACAGATCCTGGGGTTGCGCGGGGTAGTGAATCTCGGCGAATCGCTGACGGATTTCATCGAGCACGTTGTAGGCCGCTTCGATATCGGTGTCCGGCATGACGATGGCGAATTCTTCGCCACCGTATCGGCCGATGAAGTCGGTTTTGCGCAGGCGTTGCTTGAGAAACAGCGCCAGGCTCTTGATCACCCGGTCGCCCATGGGGTGGCCGTGGCTGTCATTGACCCGTTTGAAATGGTCGATGTCGAGCATGGCAAAGCTCAGCGGCTTGCTTTCGCGGCGGGCGCGGAACGAGCAGTCTTCGAGCAATTGCAGGATATGCGTGTGGTTGTACAGGCCGGTGAGGCTGTCGCGCACCATCCGTGCCTTGAGGTTGCGGGCCCTTGCTGCGCGGTTGCGCACGGTGGTGATCAGGTGCCGGGGCTTGATCGGTTTGGTCAGGAAGTCATCGCCGCCCTCGCTCATGGCGTCGAGCTGCTTGTCCAGGTCGTCTTCGGCCGACAGGTAAATGATCGGCACGCTGACATAGCGGTCGTTGTGACGGATCACTTTGGCCAATTCCGTACCGGTGCAGGCCGGCATGTACATGTCGAGGATGATCAGGTCCGGCTGGAAGTCCGCCAGTTCGGCCATGGCCTGGATCGGTTCGATCAATGTCCGGGTGACGATCCCGGCGCTGTTGAGCAGGCGCTCGGTGTGCAGGGCCTGGGCGCGGGAGTCGTCGATGATCAGCACTTTATAAGGTTCGTACTGGGCAACGCAGGTCAGGACTTCGATCTTCTCCAGCAGGCTCGACGCTTCGAGGGTGCCGGTGAGGAACTCCTGGCCACCGGCACGCACGGCGGCGAGGCGGGTCGGTGTGTCGGTTTCGTGCAGGCTGAAGAACAGCAGCGGCAAGCGGTGGTCCAGGCCGTCCTGGGCTTCGGCGGCCAGCTTCAGGCCGACACCGGGGCCGCTGAAATCCACGTCCATGACAATCGCCGCCGGCAGGCGCTCGACCATCGATGAGCGAAACGCGTCTACGCTGTCCAGGGACTGGGCGCTGAGCCCGAAGAATTCCAGTTGCTTGGCCAGGCGCTCGGCACGGTCGTGATCCTGCAGCATTATGTAGATGGGCTTGCGCAGCGGTGGCAGGAAGGTTTGATCGAGCTGATCGCCATGGCGCAGGCCGGTGCGCGACAGGCGCTGCATCAAGCGATTGAGGTCGGTGATCAGGCCGCTGCTCAGGCGTCCGCGATTGGCGTCGACAGCCTCCAGGGACTGACCGATGTGGTGGGCCAGTTGTGTGTGTTCCGGTTGCTCGAAACGCTCGGCGAAACGCAGCAGGCGCAGATTGGCCTCGCTCAGTTCCGACAGGTCGGCGCTGGACCACTCACTGCGTTGCAGGCGCTGCCATATCTCAAGAATCTGACGAGCCTGATGAATTACCCGCTGGGCAAAGTGGTGCTTGAGGCGCTCGCGGCTGGGGTCTTCTGGCTCGGTCATATCCTGACTACTAGTTAGGGTGCACACTGAGGTCGACTGGTGGCTCTATGCTAGCACCACTTTTCCGTTACATGAGTGCTGTACGTCAATAATCTGCAATGTGAGTTCATTCAGTTTATGACTGAGCGGTCAGGCTTCGGCCTTTAAAGTCGCGCTGTGCCGGGGGCAAAGTGCTTGAATCAGGGCACTTGAGGGAAGTGGGGTGGCAATTGGCGAGTGGCTGACATTGGGCAGTTCATGGTTTTTTGCCAGTGCTGGTCGGCCCGGTTTTTTTCGCCTCAGGGGGTCGGGGATTCCCTGAGGGGGCAATCCAAACCATAAGGGGGATTTCGACGGCCGCAAGGGCGTCAGGTGCGCAGGAACTCTTTTCATTCGCAAGCCCGGTAATTTTCCCCATCGATGCAATGGCGGGTGCCGGGCCAAGGCACGTTGTTGTATGGTTGTGGTCGAACCGTGAACTCAAGAGCTTGAAAGGATATCGCCATGCTGGACTGGAAGAACCGCACAGGCAGTGCGCCTGAACGTGCCCCTGAACCGAAGTCGGAGACCCGCAGTTATCTGGGCGGTCTGTTGTTCAGCCGGGCGCTGGCCACTTTACTGGGCATCTACCTGTTGGTGGCGAGTGTCTTGGGCTGGTACTGGAGCCAGGAGCCGGCGCTGTTCCCGGTCCAGCAAACCGCCCAACTGGCCGCCGAGAAAGAAGGCAAGCAGATGGTCGTCGGCTACACCACGGTGGAAACCCTCAAGACCGTCGCCGGCACCTTGCTGACCAAACCGGGCGGCTATATTTCCAACGACCGATTCCCGCCAGGCCTGTGGATGGACAACATGCCGAGCTGGGAATACGGCGTGCTGGTGCAGGTCCGCGACCTGAGCCGTGCACTGCGTAAAGACTTCGCCCGTTCACAGTCGCAGTCCGCCGAAGACGCCGACCTGGCCAAGGCCGAGCCGCGTTTCAACTTCGACAACAAGAGCTGGGTGCTGCCGTCCAGTGAGTCCGAGTACCAGGAAGGCATCAACTCCCTGAGCCGCTATCAGGCGCGTCTGTCCGATCCGAACCAGAAGAGCGCGCTGTTCTATGCCCGCGCCGACAACCTGAACAACTGGCTGGGTGACGTCGGCACTCGTCTGGGTTCGCTGTCGCAACGGCTGTCGGCCAGCGTTGGTCGGGTCAAGCTCAACACTGCGCTGAAGACCGAGGTCGTGACACCGGGTGTGGCGCCGCAAGTCGATGAAGAAATCGTCGAGACTCCATGGTTGCAGATCGACAACGTGTTCTATGAAGCCCGCGGTCAGGCCTGGGCCTTGTCGCACTTGCTGCGCGCCATCGAAGTCGACTTCGCCGATGTGCTGGCCAAGAAAAACGCCACGGTCAGCGTGCGCCAGATCATTCGTGAACTGGAAGCGTCGCAGGAGCCGGTGTGGAGCCCGATGATCCTCAATGGCAGCGGCTTCGGCGTGCTGGCCAACCACTCGCTGGTCATGGCCAACTACATTTCCCGGGCCAACGCCGCGGTGATCGATTTGCGTCAATTGCTCAATCAGGGCTGAGTCATGGTTGATAACTCTGTCGATGGAATGCGAGAGGCCGCGCACCGTGCGGCTTCCGATGCCGAACAGATCGCCTGGGTCGATGAGCAGGACAACCTGCTCGGCGCCCTGGTCCGTTCCGACTTGCGCGAGCGCGGGCTGATCGGGCGCGGCACCTACATTATGTTGTTCAACTCCGCTGGCGAGCTGTGCGTGCATCGCCGCACCCTGAGCAAGGCGATCTATCCCGGTTACTGGGACGTGGCAGCGGGGGGCATGGTGCTCGCCAGTGAAACCTACGCCGAATCGGCGGCCCGGGAACTGGAAGAAGAGCTGGGCGTGAGTGGCGTAGAGCTGACCGCCCATGACCATTTCTTCTTCGAGGACACTGGCAATCGCCTGTGGTGCTCGGCATTCTCGGCGGTGTGGGACGGCCCGTTGACCCTGCAACCGGAAGAGGTGCTGGAAGCGCGCTTTATCCCCATCGATCAGGTCATGCTGGAGATCGAGCAAAAGCCTTACTGCCCGGACTCTCTGGCGGCGTTGAAGCGCTATCTGAAGGCTCAACAAAGCAACGTCGCAAAACAGCTATAAATTGGCGCCGATTGGCTCTTAGCAATCGGCGTTTTTGCCGTTACACTGCGCGACCTTTTTAAACTGAACCGGTATTGCTGGTTGTTGCTGTAGGAGCGAGCTCGCTCGCGATGGACGTCAACGATAACGCGGGCATCCAGAATGAACGCGTCGCTTTTGAGTTCATCGCGAGCGAGCTCGCTCCTACAGTGAAATGAATGTCGTACCGTTTCAGTAGCGCTGCCCCTGCCTGAGTGGGGCTTCGCGGTCGATAGCCTTCCCAAGTGCTGCGACCAGTCTTTGTCCTCCGAAGAGGATTGCCGGTGGCCAAAAAAGCCGCATCCTTCGCCGCCCTGGGCGGCCTGGTATTTTCCACCGACGCAGGTCGTCATTGCCCGGAATGCAGTAAACCGGTGGACGCCTGCATCTGCAAACAGACCGTTATCCCGGCCGGCGACGGCATCGCGCGCGTGCGTCGCGAAAGCAAGGGCCGTGGCGGCAAGACGGTGACTACCATCACTGGCGTGCCATTGGCTGAAGACGCGCTCAAGGAACTGGCCACGACGTTGAAGAAACGCTGTGGGACCGGTGGGGCGTTGAAAGACGGTGTCATCGAAATCCAGGGCGATCATGTCGAGCTACTCTTGGCAGAACTGATCAAGCTCGGTTTCAAAGCGAAGAAGTCCGGCGGCTAGCAGCCTCTGTGAAAACCACCCTCGGCTTGATCCGGTCCTGATGGCATTCAGGTCTGGCGTCGTCCACATGGTTTTCACAGAGCCTGTTCATGACCGGTTTCTAAACTCACTGCGGTCGGCGGGGTCTATTGCCTCGTTGACGAACCGTCATTTTCATTCTTTAGACTGCGCCGGCCTGAACCCAGGCGACGCACTATGACTTCTTTATAGGGGACTTCGATGTCCGTACGACGCACACGCAAAGACGATGGCAGCCAATGGACAGTTGCGGACAGCCGCAGTGTTTACGGGATTCGCCATTGGGGGGCCGGGTATTTCGCGATCAATGACGCCGGTCGCGTCGAAGTTCGTCCGAACGGTCCGAGCAGCTCGCCTATCGACCTGTTCGAGCAAGTCGACCAGCTGCGCAAAAGCGGCCTGTCCTTGCCGTTGCTGGTCCGTTTTCCGGACATCCTGCAAGACCGCGTGCGTCAGCTGACGGGCGCATTCGACGCCAACATCGAGCGTCTGGAATACCAGAGCAAGTACACCGCGCTGTACCCGATCAAGGTGAACCAGCAGGAAGCGGTGATCGAAAACATCATCGCCACCCAGAACGTTTCCATCGGTCTGGAAGCCGGTTCCAAGCCTGAACTGCTGGCCGTGCTGGCGCTGGCGCCGAAGGGCGGCACCATCGTTTGCAACGGCTACAAGGATCGTGAGTTCATTCGCCTGGCGTTGATGGGCCAGAAGCTCGGCCACAACGTGTTCATCGTGATCGAGAAAGAATCCGAAGTCGGCCTGGTGATCGAAGAAGCGGCCTCGCTCAAGGTCAAGCCTCAGGTCGGCCTGCGCGTGCGGCTGTCGTCCCTGGCATCGAGCAAGTGGGCGGACACCGGCGGCGAGAAATCCAAGTTCGGTCTGTCGGCGGCGCAACTGCTGTCGGTGGTCGAGCGTTTCCGCGCGGCCGGCCTGGACCAGGGCGTTCGCCTGCTGCACTTCCATATGGGTTCGCAGATCGCCAACCTCGCTGACTACCAGCACGGCTTCAAGGAAGCGATCCGTTACTACGGCGAATTGCGCAACCTCGGCCTGCCGGTGGACCACATCGACGTCGGCGGTGGCCTGGGCGTGGACTACGACGGTACGCACTCGCGTAACGCCAGTTCGATCAACTACGACATGGACGATTACGCCGGCGTCGTGGTCGGGATGCTCAAGGAATTCTGCGATGCGCAGAGCCTGCCGCACCCGCACATCTTCTCCGAAAGCGGCCGCTCCCTGACCGCGCACCACGCCATGCTGGTGGTGCAGGTGACCGACGTCGAGAAGCACAACGACGACGTGCCGCAGATCGAAAACAAGGAATCGCTGCCGGAAACCGTGCAGTGGCTGGTGGACCTGCTGGGCCCGACCGACATCGAGATGGTCACCGAAACCTACTGGCGCGCCACGCACTACATGAGCGATGTTGCCGCCCAGTACGCCGACGGCAAGCTGACCCTGGCCGAGAAGGCCCTGGCCGAGCAATGCTACTTCGCCGTGTGCCGTCGCCTGCACAACTCGTTGAAGGCGCGTCAGCGTTCCCACCGTCAGGTGCTGGACGAACTCAACGACAAACTGGCCGACAAGTACATCTGCAACTTCTCGGTGTTCCAGAGCCTGCCGGACACCTGGGCCATCGACCAGGTCCTGCCGATCATCCCGCTGCATCGCCTTGACGAAGAGCCGCTGCGTCGTGCGGTACTGCAGGACCTGACCTGTGACTCCGACGGCAAGATCAACCAGTACGTCGACGAGCAGAGCATCGAAACCAGTTTACCGGTGCACGCCCTGAACGAAGGTGAAGACTACTTGCTGGGTGTGTTCCTGGTCGGTGCCTACCAGGAAATTCTTGGCGACATGCACAACCTGTTCGGTGACACCGACTCGGTGAACATCTACCAGAACGCCGACGGCAGCGTGTACCACGCCGGTATCGAAACCCACGACACCATCGAAGACATGCTGCGTTATGTGCACTTGTCGCCGGAGGAACTGATGACTCACTACCGCGACAAGTGCGCCAGTGCCCGCATCAGCGCAACCGAGCGCACGCAGTTCCTCGATGCCTTGCGTCTGGGGCTGACCCGTTCGTCTTACCTGTCTTCCTGAGGTAAGCCTCACGCTCATCAGGTTGTCTGAAAATGTTCCGCTCGCTGCGGAAATTTCAGATGACCTGGTGCGGCAATTCTCCTATTTCAGACGAAATTTCCCGCGTCTCGACGACCCAACGCATTTGGTCTTCTTTTCACGTAGGTTATTTCCTAATTTGTATTTCGGCACTCTACTCGGCCATGTCTCTCAGCGAGAATCCCCGGCCGCCCCTCCTGTAGAGAAACCCCGATGTTCAATCCAGTCAGCGAACCGTCATTTCGTCTGGATGTAGCAGGTCTGCCCGACTCCTTTGAGGTCCTGGCCTTTACCGGTAGAGAAGCCATCAGCGAGCCGTTCGTGTTCGACCTGGAACTGCTGATCGATGACCCGGTGCTTGACCTCGCCAGTTTGCTGTACCGCCCGGCCTCGTTGCATTTCGGACCAGCCGGAAGTCACGTGCATGGACAATTGCATGAACTCGTCCAGCGTGACCATGTCTCGGGACCCCGACTCTGCCAGGTGCGTCTGGGGCCAAAACTGGCTTGCCTGGCCCAGCGCTTCAGCCAACGAATCTTCAGCGCCCGTTCAGTGCCGCAAATCCTCGACCAGGTGCTCAAGGAGCACGGCATTACCGGCAAAGATCGACGCCTGGCGCTGAGCGGCGAATACCCGCCCCGGGATTTTTGCACGCAATATCGAGAGTCAGACCTGCAGTTTCTCCAGCGACTGTGCGCCCAGGAGCGGCTTCACTACCACTTCGAACACCGGGCCCGCGGGCACTGTGTGGTGTTTGGGGATGATCAGCAGCATTTTCCAACCGGCGAACCTGCGGTAATGCGCAGCGAGGGCGACCGGCCGGCGGTGCGGCAGTTCGAACGTCAGCGTTGCGGTGAGATAGCGGCGCAGTGTGCCGAATGCCGGACGGACCTGGCGACCTTGCGTAGCGGTCGGCTGATGCCGCTGTCCGGTCATCCGGTTGCCGATTGCAATCGGCTCTGGCTGCTGACCCACGTTGAGCACTGGGGCAGCCAGGATGCTACGACGCCTTACCACAATCAGGCCCGTGCCCTGCACTGGCCGACACTCTTCGAGCCGTCCTGTGTGACGCTCAAACCACAGATGCATAGCCTGCAACGGGCGTGGGTCGTCGAGGTCGATGAACCAGGCCCTGACCCGGCAAGGCCGGTCGCGGTGCAATTCGACTGGCTGTATCAGGGCGAAGGGGCAGCGCCCAGCCATTGCTGGTTACCCCTGGCCAGGCAGTTGCAGGCCTCGACGTTCTCGTCATTGCGGGAAGGGACCGAGCTGGTCGTGGGTTTTGTCGAGGGCGATCCCGATCAACCGCAGATAACCGGGTTGCTGCATGCGCCGACACCGGTCGAAGTGACGGACGCTGACACCCCCCAGCCCAGTTGCACCCATGATGAGGGCCTGGAGCAATGGTTACGGTCGGGGGAGCCATTGCTGGTGTTGTGCCTGCTGCCCGGCGGTGGCAGTTTCAACCATTGCGCACAGGCGTTGTGCACCTGTCGTCTGGCGACACAGCTTGGCCAGAGCTCTGGAGCATGATCGCCACACGCATGCCCGAGGCACCCCCGCAGTGGCTGTTGCTGGATGTGCCGGGCACGCCACAGGCGGGTATCGCACTTCGGCAGATGTTTGCGCAAGCCCGGTGCTCCGGGTTGTTCGAAGGTACGGAGTGGCATGCGCTGCATGAGCTGGGGCCGGTCCTGGTCGATCTGCGCACCTGCCCGGCACTGGCCGATTTATGCATCGTCGACGGACAACGCTGGCCCGGATTGCTGATAGTCAGCGAGGCCAGCGCTTCGTCGTTGCTGGCGCATTTGCGGCGCATGCTCACGGTTACGCTTGGCCTGCACCGGGCCCTTTTGAGCTACTACAACCCGATCACGGCCAGCTATTTTTTCGATGCCTGCGATGCCGCTGAACTGAGTCGCTGGCTAGGGCCCATCCACCAGCTTCGCTGGTTCGGCGGCAGTTGGGCCGACCGCGCGACGGGATCTGAAGGCTGGCAACGCTTGTCCAACCCGGGGCTGGCGGTCAGCCCATTGGCAGTCGAGGAGAGCCTCAGTGCCGCGCAACAGGGAAAACTGCAAACCTGCCTGCTCGAACAGTATGCCTGGCGCTGGAACCAATCCACCGGTGCCGATTTCTCCCGTCTGTGGGCCTATGTGCAGGAGGGGGTGGCGCTGGGTTTCAGCGAGCGCCCGGTGCTTGATGGCTGGATATGGCTACGTTTGCAGTATCCCGACGCCGTGCCCGTGCAGCCATTGCCGGGCAGGACTCAACAGGAACGCCTCGATAGCCTGCGTCACTTGTGGCAGAACGAACCACCCTGGCCATGAGGTCGAAATTGATTCGGTGTTGGTCGGGGCCACGTCCGTTCAGTGAGTGCTGCCGGCGAACCAGCCATCGTGACGGCGCAGGCGCCAGGCGATCACGCCGAGGGTCAGACTGCGCAGCAGCATGAACAACAAAAAGGTTACCCACAGGCCATGGTTGCCCCCGCCTTGCAGTGCCCAGCCGAAAGGCAGCACCAGCGCCACGGTCAGCAGCATGCCGTTGCGCATTTCCCTGGCGCGGGTGGCGCCGATGAAAAGACCGTCGAGCAGGTAACTCCAGACGGCAATCAGCGGCAGTACGGCGAGATAGGGCAGGTAGATGAACGCGGTGTCGCGCACACTCTGAATGTCGGTTTGCATCTCGATGAACAGATGCCCGGCGAACAGAAACAGTGCGGCAAAACCCAGGCTCGCCAGCAACGACCAGCCGCCAGCCACCACCAATGAACGGCGCAGGGCATCGCGGTCGCGGGCGCCGAGAGCATGTCCGCACAGGGCTTCGACGGCGTGGGCCAGGCCATCGAGGGCGTGGGCGGTCAGCAGCAAACCGTTGAGCAGCAAGGCATTGGCAGCGACCGTGGCGTCGCCCAGCCGCGCGCCTTGCACGGTGATCAGGAAAAACACCGATTGCAGCGCCAGGCTGCGGATGAAGATGTCGCGGTTGACCGCCAGCAATGGCCGCCAACTCTGCCACAGCGTCAATGCCGCCCAGGCGATATGCCCGGGATAGGCGCGCAGGGCTTTGCGGGTCATCAGCAAGCCGATCAGCGCCCCCGTCCATTCGGCAATGACCGAAGCCCGGGCCGCACCGACCACGCCCCATTCCAGGCCGAGAACGAACCACAGGTTCAGGGCAATGTTGACCAGGTTGGTGCTCAGCAAAATCGCCAGGGGCGCCCGGGCATTCTGGGTGCCGAGGAACCAGCCGACCAGTGCATAACTGGCGAGCGCCGCCGGCAGGCCAAACAGGCGGGTATGGAAGAACTCGCGAGTCAGATGATCGAGTTCCGCCGACGGTTGCATGAAATGCAGCGCGACCCCGCTCAACGGCACGCCCACCGCACCCAACACCACGGCCAGGCCGATGGCGAGCAACAGGCCTTGCAACAGGATCTGTCGCAAGGCCGCGCCATCCCCGCGCCCGGCCGCCTGGGCGGCGAACCCGGTGGAGCCCATGCGCAGAAAACCCATGGCCCAGGCCAGGAAGGTGTACAGACTGGCGCCGACCGCGACGGCGCCGAGTTGATGGGCGTGGGGCAGGTGACCGATGACGGTACTGTCCACCAGCGCCACCAGCGGTACGGAGATGTTCGAAAGAATCATCGGTGCGGCCAGCGCCCAGACCCGGCGATGGGTAGGGCGGTCGCGCCAGTCGGTGATCAGGTTGGACATGCAGGCTCCTTGGGGAGTCGGCATTGTAGCGGCACATTCGAAATTCGCCGCGATCCATTGTGGGAGCGAGCTTGCTCGCGATAGCGGTGTGGCAGACACTCATATGTTGTATGTGCCGGCATTATCGCGAGCAAGCTCGCTCCCACAGGTGTCCGGTGGGGTCAGTGAATTATCCAGCTGAGCAACCAAAGCCCCAGCATCAACCAGATGATTCCCATGATGAACGACGCATTGAGAAAGGCGCGGATCGCCGACCACAGCAGTATCAGCCCGAGGATCAAGGTCACGATGCTGACGATCGAGGTATCCATGCCCAGTGCCTGGGACAAGCCTTCGACAAAATTGCTGCTGGCGTTGCTCATCAGATTGAAAAGCCCACTGAGGCCATCAACGATGAAGCGGATGATCGAGCCGAGTACCTGGCCGAGCCATTCGAAAAAACCTTCTACCTGCATGGAATGGGAATCCTGATTAATGAGAATTGAGTCTTGGGCTGTCGATCATGCTGCCGAGTTCCCACAAGCATAGAGCGTTGCACCGCAACTGTGGGAGCGAGCCTGCTCCGGGCGGCGTTCCGACGAAGGCGGCGGCATATCCAACATTGATGTGTCTGATCCAGTGCTTTCGCGAGCAGGCTCGCTCCCACAAAAAACAAACGGGACACTGAGCCGTTGTCACTTGCCATCCTAGGCCATCCCCCCGAAGCTATACGCCTTCAGGAGAGCCCGATGAACCTTGTTGAACTGACCGAACGCCTGCACACCATCCGTGACCGCAATGACTGGCGGCAATTTCACAGCCCGAAAAACCTGGCCATGGCCGCGAGTGTGGAAATGTCCGAGCTGGTGGAGATTTTCCAGTGGCTGACCGAAGACCAGTCACGCCAGTTACCGGCGGACAAGCTCGCCCACGCCGGGCAGGAAGTCGGTGACATCGTGCTTTATCTGTTGCTGTTGTGCAGCGAGCTGGGCCTGGACATGGAAACCGTGGTGCGCAGCAAACTGGCGGACAGCGAACGGAGGTTCAGCTGATGAGCGACCGTCATTTCGATCAACTGGCGACCCGTTTCGCCGAAAAAATCTACGGCGGTGCCAAAGGTGCCATCCGTCTGGCGGTGTTGCAGGCCGATCTGGCCGAAATCTTGCCCGACCGGCCGCTGCGTGTTCTGGATATCGGCGCCGGACTTGGCCACATGTCGTTGTGGCTGGCCCAGCGCGGCCATCAGGTGACCCTCGCCGAGCCTGCCGAGCCGATGCTCGAAGGCGCCCGTCAACGCTTTGCCGAAGCCGGGCAGAGCGCCACGTTCATTCAGGCACCGTGGCAGGAACTGCTCGGGCAGCTCACCGAACCCTACGACCTGGTGCTGTGTCATGCCGTGCTGGAATGGCTGGCCGAACCCCACGCCATCCTGCCGGTGCTGCATCAACTGACCAAGGCGGACGGCTGGCTGTCCCTGGCGTTCTACAACCGTGACGCGCTGATTTATCGCAACTTGCTCAAGGGCCATTTCCGGAAGATGCGCAAGAACGACATGGCCGGCGAAAAGCAGAGCCTGACCCCGCAACAGCCCCTGGATCCGCGCGAGCTGGCGGCGCAACTTGAAGGCCTGTGGCAGGTCGAAAGTCAGAGTGGAGTGCGGGTTTTTCACGATTACATGCCGGTGGAGTTCCAGGCCCGCGCCGAGCTGGTGGACCTGCTGGAAATGGAACTGGCCCACCGTCGTCATCCAAGCTTTGCCGGGCTTGGGCGTTACTTGCACTGGATCTGTCGGCCTGTCTGATCGGAGCACGAAATGAAAAATCATTCAGGTGTACTGGTGTTCTGCCTGGGACTGGCCGCTTGTCAGGGCAGCAACCCTTATGTCGCCACATCCAACCCTTTGCCACCGGCGCCACCCCAGGCCGCCACCACCTTTGACCGCAGCGCTTACCCGGCAGCCCCGCGTGACTATGGACGCTACCGCAGTTGGGCCTGGCTCAATGGGCATCTGCCAGCGGGCACCGCCTGGGCCGACTCGGCGCAGGTCGCTGAAGCAGTCAGCAATGCGCTGGATCAACGCGGCTTGCGCCCGTTGCACGACAATCGCCCGGCCGACCTGTTTGTCAGTGCCGACCTGCGGATGGAAACCCGCTTGCGTCAGGTTCGGGACGACTATTACGGCGGCGGTTATGGCGGCTACAACGGCTACGGCCCTGGATATGGCGGATACGCCACCGTGCCGATCATCCGTACCTATCAGGAACAGGTCGTGGTCGTGCAGGTGGACATGTTTGACGCCAAAAGCGGTCAGCCGATATGGAGCTCCAGCGCCGAAACCGGCAACCGGGGCAGCGAAAGCGAGCGGGCCGATGCCATACGGGAGGCTGTGGAAAAGGCAATGTCGGCGTATCCTCCTAGTTAGCTTCTTGTAGATAAGAAGCGTTCCACAGGATCATGTCTTCAACCGGAGAATCATCATGTTCCGCCGTTTTGTTCTACTGGCAGTGGCCGCGCTGCTCAGTGCCTGCGCCGCCAACCAGGTCAATCATGACTTCGACGCCAGCCGCGACTTTGCTGCCTATCGCAGCTGGAGCTGGAAAGAACCCGCCCTGCAATACCGTCCCGATGATCCACGGATCAAGAGCGACCTGACCGAACAGCGCGTCCGCCAGGCAGTTGCCGATCAACTGGATCAGCGCGGTCTGCGCCCGGCCGCCGCGGGTGCCAAGGGTGACTTGAATGTACAGACCTACCTGATCGTCGAAGAGCGGCAACAACAGGTGACCACCAATTACGGCGGTGGGTGGGGCAACCCGTGGTATGGCTACTACGGCGCACCGATGTACAACGAAACCCGCAATGTCAGCTACAAAGTGGCGACCATCCAGATCGACTTGCTCGATGGCAAGGACGGCAAACTGGTGTGGCGCGGCAGTGACGAACAGATACTCAGCCGCACGCCGAACCCGACGGATCGTCGCGATGCCATCTGGGAAACAGTCACGCGGATATTGGCCAACTATCCACCGCACTTATCCTAGAATCAGCCTGCCATTCAACCCCTGTGGGCCTACAGGGGTTTTTTTGGATGGTGTGCATATCCATTGCTGCGGTAACGGCGGCTGGCGGTTTCGCCCTTACGGCGAGTCCCTTTTGGCAGACGCCCCAAA
>NZ_AKJL01000031.1 GCF_000282355.1 Pseudomonas sp. GM49 | reverse complement strand
GTCGCCAGCCTGCGAATCGATCCGCAAGGCAAGGCCTTCGCCCAGCAACTGCTGGAAATCCAGATTCCGGTGCCGCAGCGCATCGCCGACCAGTTCAACTAGAGGATTGCTGCCATGGCCTACGATTCGATTTTCAAAGCCGATTTGTTTGCCGGCCAAAACATCATTGTCACCGGTGGTGGCAGTGGCATCGGCCGCTGCACCGCCCACGAACTGGCGGCCCTCGGCGCCCATGTGCTGCTGGTCGGGCGCAAGGCCGACAAGCTGAAAACCGTTGCAGCGGAGATCGCCGAAGACGGTGGCAAGGCCGATTGGGCGGTTTGCGACATCCGCGAGGAAGAACCGGTGCAGCACCTGGTCAGCGAATTGATCCGCAAACATGGCCCCATTCATGGCCTGGTCAACAACGCTGGCGGGCAGTACCCGTCGCCCCTGGCATCGATCAATCAGAAGGGTTTCGAAACCGTGATGCGCACCAATCTGGTGGGCGGTTTCCTGATGGCCCGGGAAGTGTTCAACCAGTCCATGAGCAAGCACGGCGGCGCCATCGTCAACATGCTCGCTGACATGTGGGGCGGCATGCCCGGTATGGGCCACTCCGGCGCGGCACGTTCGGGCATGGACAACCTGACCAAGACCGCCGCGTACGAATGGGGTTATGCCGGGGTGCGGGTCAACGCCGTGGCGCCGGGCTGGATTGCCTCCAGCGGCATGGACACCTACGAAGGCGCATTCAAGGCTGCAATTCCGACTTTGCGCGAACACGTGCCGCTCAAGCGCATCGGCACCGAATCGGAAGTCAGCGCGGCGATTGTTTTCCTGCTCAGCCCGGCAGCGGCGTTCGTCAGCGGCAGCACCTTGCGCATCGATGGCGCCGCCAGCC
>NZ_AKJL01000030.1 GCF_000282355.1 Pseudomonas sp. GM49 | reverse complement strand
GGAGCAGGCACCGTCGGAGTCGGCAGCGGCCGCCGCGCCTCACCGCGCAATACCGCGAACAGCTTGCGACCATCACGGGTGCGCAACGGCCAACTGGCCGCGGCATTGAGGCTCGCGCGCCCCAACAACTCATCGAGCGAGCAATCGAAAAACGCCTCCACCGGTTTACCCAGCAAGCCGCCGCGAATGTGTCCCAGCAGGTTCAGCGCACTCTGATTGACCGCGCAAATGCGCCCTTCTCCATCGAACGCCAGCAACCCTTCGCTGAACAAGCCAACGGACTCGGCCTGCAAGTGAAAACGCAGCAGCCATTGGTTGTCGAAGCAGCGCAGGAAGTAGCAGCTCTCGATCATCTTCGCCGACAGATTGACCAGCGCCATGGTATGGAACTGACTCTGCCGCGACACATCACGCCGCGCCGACGACACGTCGAGCACCGCCAGCAATTCGCCATGGGGATCGAAGACCGGGCTCGCCGAGCAGGTCAGGCCGGTGTGGCGGCCGCGAAAGTGTTCGTCCTGATGGATGGTCAGCGACTGACGCTCCACCAGGCAGGTACCGATGCCGTTGGTGCCTTCGCAGGCCTCGCTCCAGTCGGCACCGAGCCAGAGCCCGGCACGTTCGAAAATCTGTCGCTCGGCGGGCGCGGTGACGCAGTTGAGGATCACGCCGCGGGCGTCGGTCAGCAAGACCGCATGGCCGGCGCCGGAGAGTTGCTGGTGCAGGCTGGTCATTTCATTGCCGGCGATGTGCAGCACTTGCTGCAAGCGTTCGCGGCTTTCGAGGACACGGCCATGTTCCAGCACAGTCGGCGCGATGCTCAGGGCCGGATCGAGGTGATAGTCCTCAAGGCAACGCAGCCAGGAGCGGGCGATGGACGGATCACTGCCGGGGCCGTGCAGGTGGGTCTTGCCCTGGGTCACGGTCAATACTTGCTGGGCATGGCGACTCAAGTGGTTGTCGTGCATTTCTTATTATTCTCCCAGAAAGATCTGGCTCGCCTCCGTGTAGCAGCTGCCGCAGGCTGCGTTCGGGCGCGGAGCGGTCGTAAACCTGTATCCCGGATTTCATTGCCGAACCGTGGCGAGTGCTTCGCCCTCGAACACAGCCTTCGGCAGCTGCTACATGTGCATTGCGTTATGTGATGCCGAGCATCCTCCAGCCTGACCCGCATTGCAATGCCGGCAAGACCGCTCGGTCACACACCGTGCCAAAAACGGTACAAAGTGTCACAAGGGCTGTACCGAAAGCGCCACAAGCCAACCCCGTTTGTCCGACAAAAACTACGCAAGGCCTTGATTTGCCTGGCATGCAACGCACTGGCCCGGCCCTTGCTCTACGCTTAAAGCAAGCGCACATGCGCGACTCCCTATAAGCACAAAAGCAAGGAGAAACCACCATGCGTTACGCTCACCCCGGTACTGAAGGCGCTATCGTTTCGTTCAAAGCCAAATACGGTAACTACATCGGCGGCGAGTTCGTCGCGCCTGTCAAAGGTCAGTACTTCACCAATACCTCGCCAGTAAATGGCCAACCGATTGCCGAATTCCCCCGTTCCACGGCCGAAGACATCGACAAGGCCCTGGACGCCGCCCACGCCGCTGCCGATGCGTGGGGAGCCACCTCCGCCCAGGCGCGCTCGCTGGTGCTGCTGAAAATCGCCGACCGCATCGAACAAAATCTGGAAACCCTGGCGATCACCGAATCCTGGGACAACGGCAAAGCCGTGCGCGAAACCCTCAACGCCGACATCCCGCTGGCTGCCGACCACTTCCGCTACTTCGCTGGCTGCCTGCGCGCCCAGGAAGGCAGCGCTGCCGAAATCGACGGCAACACCGTGGCCTATCACATCCATGAACCGCTGGGTGTGGTCGGGCAGATCATCCCGTGGAACTTCCCGATCCTGATGGCCGCCTGGAAACTCGCCCCGGCCCTGGCTGCGGGTAACTGTGTGGTGCTCAAGCCTGCCGAGCAAACCCCGCTGGGCATCACCGTGCTGGTCGAACTGATCGGCGACCTGCTGCCACCGGGCGTACTGAACATCGTGCAAGGCTTCGGCAAAGAAGCCGGCGAAGCGCTGGCCACCAGCAAGCGCATCGCCAAGATTGCCTTCACCGGCTCGACCCCGGTCGGCTCGCACATCATGAAATGCGCGGCGGAAAACATCATTCCGTCCACCGTGGAGCTGGGTGGCAAATCGCCAAATATCTTCTTCGAAGACATCATGAAGGCCGAACCTTCCTTCATCGAAAAAGCCGCCGAAGGCCTGGTGCTGGCGTTCTTCAACCAGGGCGAAGTCTGCACCTGCCCGTCTCGCGCCCTGGTGCAGGAGTCGATCTACGACGAATTCATGCAGGTGGTGATGAAGAAAGTCCTGCAAATCAAACGCGGCGATCCACTGGACACCGACACCATGGTCGGCGCCCAGGCGTCCGAGCAGCAATTCGACAAAATCCTTTCGTACCTGGAAATTGCCAAGGGCGAAGGCGCCGAACTGCTGACTGGTGGCAAGGTTGAAAAACTCGAGGGCAACCTGGCGAGCGGGTATTACATCCAGCCGACCCTGCTCAAGGGCACCAACAAAATGCGTGTGTTCCAGGAAGAAATCTTCGGCCCGGTGGTGAGCATCACCACCTTCAAGGACGAAGCCGAAGCCCTGGCCATCGCCAACGACACCGAGTTCGGCCTGGGTGCCGGCCTCTGGACCCGCGACATCAACCGCGCCTACCGCATGGGCCGCGCCATCAAGGCCGGTCGTGTGTGGACCAACTGCTACCACCTGTACCCGGCGCATGCCGCGTTCGGTGGTTACAAGAAGTCCGGCGTCGGCCGTGAAACCCACAAGATGATGCTCGACCACTATCAGCAGACCAAAAACCTGCTGGTGAGCTACGACATCAATCCGCTGGGCTTCTTCTAAAAACCGGGGCGACACAGGTGTTTCTGTGTCGCCCTTCAAGCAGCCATCGCGAGCAGGCTCGCTCCCACAGTGGATCCGGGCTGGCTCTCAATAGTGAATTCACCCCATAACCCTGTGGGAGCGAGCCTGCTCGCGATGGCGTCTTAAATGACACAACACAAAAGCCTGGCCGCTCTGGCACGGGCCTTGCGTACCCGTCATTCAGGAATTGCACCCAAACCGTCGTACCCGAAAGTCCAAAAGATCGAACAATAAAAAATAGAGAGGACTTATGACTACTTCTTCCACACAGCTCAAACCCACACTCGGCACCCTGCATTTATGGGGGATTGCTGTCGGCCTGGTGATTTCCGGCGAGTATTTCGGCTGGAGTTACGGCTGGGGCACCGCAGGCACACTGGGTTTTCTCGTCACCGCGTTGATGGTGGCGACGATGTACACCTGCTTCATCTTCAGCTTCACCGAACTGACGACAGCGATTCCCCACGCTGGCGGGCCATTTGCCTATAGCCGCCGGGCCTTTGGTGAAAAAGGCGGGTTGATCGCCGGCATCGCCACCCTGATCGAATTCGTCTTTGCGCCACCGGCCATCGCCATGGCCATCGGCGCCTACCTCAACGTGCAATACCCGGAACTGGACCCGAAAATCGCCGCCGTTGGCGCCTATTTCGTGTTCATGGGCCTGAACATCCTCGGCGTCAGCATCGCGGCCACCTTTGAGTTGGTGGTCACCGTGCTGGCCGTCGCTGAACTGCTGGTGTTCATGGGCGTGGTCGCGCCGGGCTTCAGTTTCAGCAACTTTGTGCTCAACGGCTGGTCAGGTGCCAATGAGTTCACGATGGGCTCGATTCCTGGCATTTTCGCCGCCATTCCCTTCGCGATCTGGTTCTTTCTCGCCATCGAAGGTGCAGCCATGGCCGCCGAGGAAGCCAAGGACCCGAAACGCACCATCCCCAAGGCCTACGTCAGCGGCATTCTGACCCTGGTGTTCCTGGCCATTGGCGTGATGGTAATGGCGGGCGGCGTCGGCGACTGGCGTCAACTGTCGAACATCAACGATCCATTGCCCCAGGCGATGAAAGCCGTGGTCGGCAACAATTCGACCTGGATGCACATGCTGGTATGGATCGGTTTGTTCGGCCTTGTGGCGAGTTTCCACGGGATCATTCTTGGCTATTCACGGCAGTTCTTCGCCCTGGCTCGCGCCGGTTACCTGCCCAAAGGGCTGGCCAAACTCTCGCGCTTCCAGACGCCGCACCGGGCGATTCTGGCCGGCGGTGTGATCGGCATTGCGGCGATCTACAGCGATGGCCTGGTCAACCTGCAAGGCATGACCCTGACGGCGGCAATGATCACCATGTCGGTATTCGGTGCCATCGTGATGTACATCATCAGTATGCTGAGCCTGTTCAAGCTGCGTAAAACCGAACCCAACCTGGAACGCACCTTCCGCGCCCCGGGTTATCCGATCGTGCCGGGGATCGCGCTGTTTCTGGCGGTGGTGTGCCTGGTGGCGATGGCGTGGTTCAACACCTTGATCGGCCTGATTTTCCTCGGTTTCATGGCTGCCGGTTACCTGTATTTCCAGCTGACCGCCAGGCAACGCTCCGAGGCACCGGCAGACGCTATGCTCGAAGGTATATGAATTGCACCGGTGCCGGGCCCACTGCCCGGCGCCTGCATTATTGAAGTGCACACAATTCCCCTGTGGGAGCGGGCTTGCTCGCGATGGCGGTGTGTCATTCCGCACATGTGGCGGATGTAAGACTGCTATCGCGAGCAAGCTCGCTCCCACAGTAAAGCGGATCGCATTTTAAATTGATCAGGAGGCCCCGCCCCATGGCCGTATATGCCCATACCGTCGGCGCCCGGACCTATCGCTTCGACAGCCTCAAGGAAGTGATGGCCAAGGCCAGCCCGGCGCGCTCCGGGGATTTTCTGGCCGGCGTTGCGGCCCTTAATGATGGCGAGCGCGTGGCCGCTCAAATGGCCCTGGCCGACACCCCGCTCACCCACTTCCTGCAGGAAGTGTTGATTCCCTATGAGTCCGATGAAGTCACCCGACTGATCATCGACACCCACGACAAACAAGCCTTCGCGGTCGTCAGTCACCTCACCGTCGGCGGTTTTCGCGACTGGCTGCTCAGCGATGCCGCCGACGAACAGGTCCTGCGCGCCCTCGCCCCCGGCCTCACCCCGGAAATGGTCGCCGCCGTTTCGAAGATCATGCGCGTGCAGGATCTGGTGCTGGTGGCGCAGAAAATCCGCGTGGTCACGAAGTTTCGCGGCACCCTGGGGCTGCGCGGTCGACTGTCCACACGCCTGCAACCGAATCACCCCACCGACGAACCGGCCGGCATTGCCGCGAGCATTCTCGACGGCCTGCTGCACGGCAACGGTGATGCAATGATCGGCATCAACCCGGCCACTGACAGCATCGCCTCGATCTGCGCCATGCTGGAAATGCTCGACGCGATCATCCAGCGCTACGAGATCCCGACCCAGGCGTGCGTGCTGACCCACGTCACCACTTCGATTGAAGCGGTAAATCGCGGCGTGCCGCTGGATCTGGTCTTCCAGTCGATTGCCGGTACCGAGGCGGCCAACGCCAGCTTCGGCATCAACCTCAACCTATTGCAGGAAGGTTACGACGCAGGATTGAGCCTCAATCGCGGCACACTCGGGCAAAACCTGATGTATTTCGAAACTGGCCAGGGCAGCGCGCTGTCGGCCAACGCCCATCACGGCGTCGATCAACAAACCTGCGAAACCCGCGCCTACGCCGTGGCACGACATTTCAAACCGTTTCTGGTCAACACTGTCGTCGGTTTCATTGGCCCGGAATACCTGTACAACGGCAAACAGATCATCCGCGCCGGCCTCGAAGACCACTTCTGCGGCAAGCTTTTGGGCGTGCCCATGGGCTGCGACATCTGCTACACCAACCACGCCGAAGCCGACCAGGACGACATGGACACCCTGCTGACCCTGCTGGGCGTGGCCGGGATCAACTTCATCATGGGTATCCCGGGCTCCGACGACATCATGCTCAACTACCAGACCACTTCGTTTCACGACGCGCTCTATGCCCGCCAGACCTTGGGCCTGAAGCCTGCACCGGAGTTCGAACAATGGCTGGCGAAAATGGGCATATTCACTCAAGCGGACGGCAGGATTCTCTTCGGCGACAGCCTGCCACCGGCCTTTCGGCAGGCCTTGGCGCAATTGGGATGAGCAATGACATGGATAAACTACCCTTCGATCCTCACAACCCATGGCTGGAACTGCGGCGTCTGACGCCAGCGCGGATTGCCTTGGGCCGAACCGGCACCAGCATTCCCACCCACGCACAACTGGACTTCCAGTACGCCCACGCTCAGGCGCGGGATGCAGTGCATCTGCCATTCGATCATGCGGCACTCAGCTCGCAATTGGCCGAACGCGGACGCGAAAGCCTGTTGCTGCACAGCGCGGCGACGGATCGCAACATGTACCTGCAACGCCCCGATCTGGGGCGAAAACTCAGTGATGCATCCGCGCAGACCCTGTGTGATTACGCGGCGGCCCATCCGGGTGGCGTGGATCTGGTGATTGTGGTCGCCGACGGCCTGTCGGCACTGGCCGTCCATCGCCACACCCTGCCGTTTCTGGCGCGCTTCGAAGAGCAAATGGCAGACAACTGGACCATCGCGCCCGTCATACTTGTGGAACAGGGCCGAGTGGCGGTCGCCGATGAGATCGGTGAGTTGCTTGGCGCAAAAATGACCGTGATCCTCATCGGCGAACGCCCTGGCCTCAGCTCCCCGGACAGCCTGGGTTTATATTTCACCTACAATCCAAAGGTCGGCCTGACGGACGCGTGGCGCAATTGCATCTCCAATGTCCGGCTCGAAGGGCTGAGCTACGGCATGGCGGCACACCGTTTGCTGTATTTGATGCGCGAAGCCTGCCGGCGGCAGTTGTCAGGGGTCAATCTGAAGGACGAGGCGCAGGTTCAGACACTGGAGTCGGACGCGGGAACTGACATGAAAGGTAATTTCCTGCTCGGCCCGCCGAATGCCTGAACCGCTTGTGCATTGCACATTCGTACCAGTTTCAGGCAGGATCGTTGCGCGGCCGCCAAGGGTTTCCCATTGCCGTCAGAGACGTAAGACAGCCACTTGAAGACGAGACCTACCATGCGGATTATTCAAGCGACCCTCGAACACCTGGACCTGCTGACCCCATTGTTCGTCAAATATCGCGAGTTTTATGGTTCCCTGCCGTATCCGGACTCGTCCCGGGCGTTCCTCGAGAAACGACTGCGTCGCAAGGAATCGGTGATCTACCTGGCGCTGTCCGATGACGACAGCAACAAACTGATGGGCTTCTGCCAGTTGTACCCAAGCTTTTCCTCGCTTTCGCTCAAACGTGTGTGGATCCTCAACGATATTTATGTCGCCGAAGACGCCCGCCGTCAGTTGGTGGCCGATAACCTGATCCGCACCGCAAAAAAAATGGCCAAGGAAACCAATGCCGTGCGCATGCGTGTTTCCACCAGCAGCAACAACGAAGTCGCGCAGAAAACCTACGAGTCCATCGGATTCAAGGAAGACACCGAGTTCAAGAACTATGTGCTGCCGATCAGCGACGAACTCTGAATCGCCTGCACCTATGGGAGCGAGCAGGCTCGCTCCCATAGGTTCGGTATCAAGCCATCGGTCAGTCATGACATCCCTCGCTACAATCTCGACGCGATTTTCACCTCTCGCCTCGTATAATCCCGATCTTCCCGGCTTGTAAGAAAAACTACCCCTATACGTAGTCTTACGCGAAGTCATCCGCACAGGCCTGCTGAGTCGGGCCATTACCACAGGTGCTTTCCATGGATTTCAACCCGATCGACATTGTCCTGCATCTCGACGTCTACCTCGACATGCTTGTAACCAACTACGGGGCATGGATCTACGCCATTCTGTTTATGGTGATCTTCTGTGAAACCGGCCTGGTGGTCATGCCCTTCCTGCCGGGCGACTCCCTGTTGTTCATCGCCGGGGCCGTGGCGGCCGGTGGCGGCATGGACCCGGTACTGCTCGGCGGTCTGCTGATGCTGGCGGCGATTCTGGGTGATAGCACCAACTACATCATTGGACGAACGGTGGGTGAAAAACTGTTCAGCAATCCGGACTCGAAGATCTTCCGTCGTGACTACCTGCAACAAACCCACGATTTCTACGACAAGCATGGCGGCAAAACCGTGACCCTGGCGCGCTTCCTGCCCATCATCCGCACCTTTGCACCATTCGTCGCCGGTGTGGGGAAAATGCCTTATCCACGCTTCTTTGCCTTCAGTGTCTTCGGCACTGTCCTGTGGGTCGGCGGTCTGGTGACGCTCGGCTATTTCTTCGGCAACGTGCCGTTCATCAAGAAGAACCTGTCGCTTCTGGTAGTCGGCATCATCCTGGTGTCGTTGCTGCCGATGATCATTAGCATCGTGCGTAACCGCCTGGCGGGTTCGAGCTCCAAAGCCGAATCGCGCTGACACGATGTGGTCCCTGAGCGCCTGGCGTCGCCGGCGCACCCTGGCAAAGCACCCGATTGCCGATGACATGTGGCAACGGGTGCGTCATCACCTGAGCTTTCTCGATGGCATCAGTGCCGCCGAAGACCAATGGCTGCGCGAAGCCTGCGTGTTGTTCCTCGAAGACAAGCACCTGACCGCCCTGCCCGGCGTCGAACTGCATCAGGAGCAACGCTTGCTGCTCGCAGCCCAGGCGCAACTGCCGCTACTGCACCTCGGCGACCTGAACTGGTATCAGGGCTTCCACGAAGTCATTCTCTACCCCGACGACTTCCTCAGCCCCCAGCGCCATCGCGATGCCAGCGGCGTCGAACACGAATGGGACGGTGAACACAGCGGTGAGGCCTGGCAGCGAGGCCCGATCATCCTCGCCTGGCCCGGCGTAATGGCCAGCGGTGGCTGGGAAGGCTACAACCTGGTGATCCACGAACTGGCGCACAAGCTCGACATGCTCAACGGTGACGCCAACGGCCTGCCGCCGCTGCACCCTGACATGCGGGTCAGCGAATGGGCCAGCGTCATGCAAGCGGCCTACGATGACCTCGACCGGCAACTGGAGCGCAATCCCGATGCCGAAACCGCCATCGACCCGTATGCCGCGGAAAATCCCGGCGAATTCTTCGCCGTCACCAGCGAATACTTCTTCAGCGCCCCGGATTTACTGCACGAGGCTTATCCACAGGTGTACCAGCAGTTGAAGCTGTTCTATCGCCAGGACCCACTGGCGAGGTTGAAGCAACTTCAGGCGCACGACCCTGTCTATCAGGCACACCAGTGAGCGCCATACGACTTCTGGTACATGGCGTCGACCCAGGAATATGCCTATAATCGCCGCCACTTTTTGGCCAATCCGGCCAAGTTTTTTTGGTCAACTAACGGGGGCAACGCCCAATGAGCTACAGCAAGATTCCGGCTGGCAAAGACCTGCCGAACGACATCTACGTCGCGATCGAGATTCCGGCCAACCACGCGCCGATCAAATACGAAATCGACAAAGACAGCGATTGCCTGTTCGTTGACCGTTTCATGGCCACCCCAATGTTCTACCCGGCCAACTACGGTTACATCCCGAACACCCTGGCTGACGACGGTGATCCCCTCGACGTGCTGGTCGTAACCCCTTACCCGGTTGCTCCAGGCTCGGTGATCCGCGCGCGTCCAGTCGGCATCCTGAACATGACCGACGACGGCGGCGGCGATGCCAAAGTCATCGCAGTTCCACACGACAAGCTGTCCCAGCTGTACGTCGACGTGAAGGAATACACCGATTTGCCAGCGCTGCTGATCCAGCAGATCGAACACTTCTTCGCGAACTACAAAGATCTCGAAAAAGGCAAATGGGTGAAGATCGAAGGTTGGGCCGGCGCAGACGCCGCCCGCGACGCGATCACCAAGTCGGTTGCTGCCTATAAAGGTTAAGAGCAGTCGCGAGCTTCAAGCGACAAGCTGCAAGAAAAACCCCGGTTGATCCGGGGTTTTTTGTGGGTGCTTGATTCGCACGCCAAACACAGCGTTTAACCAGGCTCGATCTCGGTTTTTTCTTGTTTAAAATTCCCCAAGAGCGTCTTACATCCAGTCGTAAATTTCCCGCGAAATTTGAACGAGGCGTTTATTCAAACCCTTGTTAGCCGCCAGTAGACTCGCGTTCATGAAAAAGAACACTAGCGGCCCACGCTTCAAAGCGCTCCTCGAAGCAGCGAGCATCACGACCACCGGATTTGCCGAATTTCTGGATACGGCTCCGCAAAATGTACATAACTGGTACACGCGCGGTGTGCCCGCCCATTGCATGGAAGAAGTCGCCAGAAAACTCTCCGTCAGCAGCGACTGGCTGAAAACCGGCGAAGGCTCGAAAGACGCCCAACACCTGCGCCTGCTCGACGAATCCGGCAACACCTTCGATGCCCAGACCATACGCGGTGTCTACACGGTCATCGAGCCTGTCGACGTCGAACTGCCTTTGTACAAAGAAGCTGTCATCGCCCCGGGCTCCAACAAAACCCACGTCATAGAAGACCCCGGGCAATCTATCCGCCTGCCCCGCAACCACCTTGATTCCCTGGAAATCAACCACGCCGACGCCATCTGTGCCGTCATGAGCGGTAATAGCATGGGCGAGAAAATTGAAGACGGTTCGACCCTGGCGATTGACCGTGGCCTGACCCAGATTATCGATGGCGAGATCTACGCCATCGAACATGACGGCATGCTACGCATCAAGTACCTGCACCGCCTACCGGGCAACTCCCTGCGACTGCGCAGCCACAACCGCGCCGAGTACCCGGATGAAATCTTCAGGGCCGCACAAATCGAAGAGCAGAACATCAGGGTGCTGGGTTGGGTGTTCTGGTGGTCGACCCTGAACAAACGGCGGCCGGCGGTGCCATTTCTTTAAGCGCTCCTGAACCTCCATCGGCCACCCACCCGGGTAGCCGAACGGCTCTGCATGGCACTTCCCGCTGGGAATTTCCGTCAAACCTGCGTATGCTGCGCCCCACATTTGCGCATCGACCCGCCCCGCGGCTCAGATGCGCTGACCTGACAGATGACTTTCTCACCAGGTCCCACAGCCGGACGCAAGATCCGGGTGTACGTTTTGAAGGCTGGCGCGGTTTACCAAAAATGATCCAAGCCAGTCCCCGAGAAGCCGGCCACAAGCCGGCTTTTTAATTGTCCGAAATAATCCCGTCCCATCCGAGAACCCTCCCGACAGCCTAGCTATTCCGGGCGCTTCAGGCATCCCCCTGTCCGATGGTGTTCAACGCCATTTGTAAGGGGCCGGCGAACGCACCTTCCGAGCCTGGCCGACGAGTGTAAGTAAGCCGGCATGACCGGATTTGATCTTGAGGTGGTGGAATGCGGGCGTTTTGAGAGTTGAGCCAGCGCCTTCGAGCGACCCTGCGGCCGTCTCGCTCGAAGGCGCTCTGGTTACTTCAGGTTGCCGCTGAGGAACTGCTGCAGGCGTTCGCTTTTGGGGTTGCCCAATACGTCCTCGGGTGCGCCCTGCTCTTCGACCCGCCCCTGGTGCAGGAACAGCACCTGGTTCGACACTTTGCGCGCAAAGCTCATTTCGTGGGTCACCATGATCATGGTGCGGCCTTCTTCGGCCAGGCCCTGGATCACCTTGAGCACTTCGCCCACCAGTTCCGGGTCCAGGGCCGAAGTCGGCTCGTCGAACAGCATGATCTCCGGTTCCATGCTCAGGGCACGGGCAATGGCGACCCGCTGTTGCTGGCCACCCGAGAGGAACGCCGGGTATTGGTCGGCCACCCGCGACGGCAGGCCCACCTTGTCCAGGTAACGCCGGGCGCGTTCCTCTGCATCCTTCTTGCTGACGCCCAGCACCCGGCGTGGGGCCATGGTGATGTTTTCCAGCACCGTCATGTGGCTCCAGAGGTTGAAGTGCTGGAACACCATCGCCAGACGAGTACGGATGCGTTGCAGTTCATTGGCGTCGGCCACACGCATGCCGTGGCGGTCATGAACCATTTTAATCGGCTGGTTGTCCAGGCTCATGGCGCCGTCGTTGGGCGTTTCCAGGAAGTTGATGCAACGCAGAAAGGTGCTCTTGCCCGAACCACTGGCGCCGATCAGGCTGATGACGTCGCCGGTCTTGGCGTTTAGCGAAACGCCCTTGAGGACTTCATGGTTGCCGTAGCTTTTGTGCAGGTTTTCAACGGTCAGTTTGTACATGAACAAGCATCCTGAATTAGTGAGCCGGGCCGAGGAAAGACAACCAGCGGCGTTCAGCCAGGCGGAACAGGCCGACCAGAGAGAAAGTGACTGCCAGGTAGATCAACGCGGCGATGCCGAAGGACTGGAAGGTCAGGAAGGTCGCCGAGTTGGCGTCCCGTGCGACTTTCAGGATGTCCGGGATGGTCGCGGTGAAGGCCACGGTGGTCGAGTGCAGCATCAGAATCACTTCATTGCTGTAGTAAGGCAGCGAACGACGCAGGGCTGACGGCATGATCACGTAGGCATACAGCTTCCAGCCGGTCAGGCCGTAAGCCTTGGCGGCCTCGACTTCGCCGTGGTTCATGCTGCGAATGGCCCCGGCGAAGATCTCCGTGGTGTAGGCGCAGGTGTTCAGGGCGAAGGCCAGGATGGTGCAGTTCATCGCATCGCGAAAGAACGCATCCAGTACTGGCTGAGCGCGCACGGCGGCCAGGCTGTAAATGCCGGTGTAGCAAATCAGCAACTGGATATACAGCGGTGTGCCGCGGAACAGATAGGTGTAGAACTGCACCGGCCAGCGCACCCAGACATTGGTTGAGACCCGGGCAATCGACAGCGGGATCGACATCACGAAGCCGAAGAAGATCGAGGCGCTGAGCAGCCAGAGGGTCATGGCCAGCCCGGTGATGTGATTGCCGTCCTGGAACAGGAAAGGTTTCCAGTATTCCTGCAGTAGCTCGATCATCGCACGGCCTCCCGGGTGCCTGCGGCGTAGAAGATTTCCATCCGGCGCAAGACGTAGTTCGAAACGGTGGTTATCACCAGATAGATCAGGGCGGCCAGCAGCAGGAAGAAGAACAGCTGATAGGAGCTCTTGCCGGCGTCCTGGGCCACCTTGACCAGATCGGCCAGGCCAATGATCGACACCAGCGCGGTGGCCTTGAGGATCACCATCCAGTTGTTGCCGATGCCCGGCAGGGCAAAGCGCATCATTTGCGGGAACACCACTAAGCGAAAGCGCTGGGCTCGGGTCAGGCCGTAGGCGGTAGCCGCTTCCATCTGCCCTCGCGGTACGGCGAGGATGGCGCCGCGGAAGGTTTCAGTGAAATACGCCCCGTAGATGAAGCCAAGGGTAATGACCCCGGCACTGAAGGGGTTGATCTCGATGTATTCCCATTCCATGAAATCGGTGAACGAGGTCAGCCAGGTTTGCAGGCTGTAGAAAATCAGCAGCATCAGCACCAGGTCCGGCACTCCGCGGATCAGCGTGGTGTAGGCCTGCGCAGGCACGCGCAGCAGTGCTGATTTCGAAAGCTTGGCACTGGCGCCGATCAGGCCCAGGCCAACGCTTACCAGCAAGCACAGAAAGGATAATTTGACAGTCATCCACGAGCCTTGCAGCAGCAGCGGGCCGAAGCCCTTGAGGCTGAAGCCTGACAGCCCCAGAATCGTCAACAGGTTTTCTAGCATTGGGCAGCCCTACATCAATCCGAAAAGCGCCCATCCGCAAATGGGCGCAGGGTCATTATTTGCCGCTGTAGAGATTCAGATCGCCAAAGTGCTTCTGCTGGACGGCCGCATAGGTGCCATTGTCGTGCAGCGCCTTGATACCCTTGTTCAGCAAGGCCTGGAGTTCGGCGTTGCCTTTGGTCAGACCCACGGCGGTTTTGGCTGGCAGTAGCGGGCTTTCGACCGGCTCGCCGACTTGGAAGTCGGCGCCTGGTGGCGACTTCAGGAAGCCCAGTTCGGCTTGCAGCATGTCCTGGATTGAGGCATCGAGGCGTCCGGAGATCAGGTCAGCGTACACCTGGTCCTGGTTGGCGTAGGCCTGGGTCTCTACCCCGGCCTTGTCCAACACCGCCTTGGCGTAGGCTTCCTGGATGGTGCCTTGCTCGTAGCCGACTTTCTTGCCCTTGAGGGAGGCCGGATCGGTGCCGAAGGCCGCGCCTTTCTTGAATACCAGCGCGGTCGGGCCAGAGAACAGCTCGTTCGAGAAATCGATGACTTTCTCACGCGCTGGCGTGGCGGTCATGGAGGAGATCACGCCGTCGAACTTGTTGGCCTTGAGGCCGGGAATCATGCCGTCGAAGTCACTTTCGACCCATTTGCACTTGACCTTCAGCTCAGCGCAGATCGCGTTGCCCAAGTCGATATCGAAGCCCACCAGGCTGCCATCGGCAGCCTTGGATTCGAACGGCGCATAAGAGGGGTCGACGCCAAAACGCAACTCCTTGTACTCCTTGGCCAGCGCAGAACCGGCAGCCATACACAAAGCCAATGCAGAAATGGTGAGAAATGCTTTTTTCATTGTTTTATTCCCAGGGACCATCGAAAGCGCTTGTGCCGCAAGAGCGCATGTACTGCGCGGCGATACGTCCTATGCACACGCAGATACTTGTACAGACAAGCATATGCAATCACCCGGCCAATTCGCGGATTGGGCATTTGAGAAAGCACGTACAGCCCTCTGCGATGGGCTTGGCAGGCAGGTGAGTGCAGAGGTTGGGGTAGCTGCCAGGCTGTTACCGAAGCAAGTTTTTACACCCGGCTGGGGTATGCGGTAACAAAGTGTGAGATCAAGGACGCCGACTTTTCTGGCTAAACCCGTGAGCGACCTCTTGTACCTCAACCTCACGGATAGCTGAACGATTTCACCAACGTCAACTCCCCCACCGCACGCATCGGCACCAGGAACGTTTCCATTTTTTCGCTTGGCGTTCCCTCCTCGGTAATCACCGTGACCTGCGCCGTGGTCAGCGCTTGCACCGCGTCTTCCTGCCCCTCCTCATCACTGCTGTACCCGCCGCCGAAGTAGTTCACATACACCAGATATTGCCCCTTGATTGGCGCGGGCATGGCGAAGATTTCCGGGCCGTAGCCAGTGGTGACGTCAACGTCGAGCGCCGCGCCATTGGGGGCTACGCGGTCGCCGTACCAAATGTGCGCGCCGTCGGGGGTGATCAGGTGCAGGTCGAGGTCGGTATTGTCGCTGTCCCACGACAGTAGTACGCGCAATTTGGCCGGGGTTGCACCGCCGCTGCTGTTGAGGAATTGCGTGCGGTGACGTTGTTGGCCATCAGGGCTGCGAACCTCGACGCTGTTGCTGCCGTTGGGGAATGAGAACGGGCGATCGAAGCGGCCGGCCGGGTCGATTTTCAGCGGCATGCTCACCCCGTTGACGATCAGTCGGCCGGGTTCTGCGGATTTGGCTGTGGCTTTGATCTGGCCGCTGATACGAGCGGTGTTGGCCTGCCCTGTCGGGGTGTTCACCGACGAGGCCGGGTAGTTGACGGTCTGCCGGAAGCTTTCCCCTTCGCCCTCGGGCGTGCCGGTGCGCCAGCCGCCTGCGGGGGTGTCGAGTTTGACGCTGTCCGCTGCCATCGCCCACGGCAATGCCGTCAGCGAAAGGAGAAACAGCAAGACCTGTGGATAACGGAGTTTCATGGCCTATTCCAGCAAGAGGTGGCGGGCGAGCCCTTCGATGTAGGTTTCATCCTGGCCGTTGGGGTGCGCTTCGAAGGCCAGGTGCAGGTATTCGTGGGTCAGGTCGAGGCGGTCTTGCAGCGTCTGCGCGCCGCGCACATAGATGCGCTGGCGTTCGCGGTCGACATAGGGACGACCGAAGGCCAGGCGGCATACGGCGAAGGTGCTGACTTCGTTGTAGCCGGTTTCGCTTTCAAGTTTTTGGCGCCAGCCGCGCCGTTGTTTCTGCAGCCAGGCTTGCGCGGCGGGCAAGGCTTCGCAGGACGCGACCGGGTTGCCCCAGCGACTGAGACTGGCGCGTGGGTAGGCGTGCAGCAGGATGGCGTCGTAGCGCTGGCCGGCTCGGGCCTGTTCGACGGCTTGCTGCCAGGACAGTTTGTCCGGGCCGGGTTGATCGGAATGGTAGGTGACGGAGCTGCCAGCCAGGATCAGGTCGCTGGTCCACGCGGCAATGTCGCGAGACTCGGACGACGCCGGACGCGGTGCGACCCGCTGACGGCTGCTACTGTCGTCGATGCTCAGGCAGTCACCACTGCGCGTGGCATTTTGCAGCAGGTACGTGCGGATGGCCACGGTCAGCGCTTTGGCGGCCTCGACCGGCTCGGCACTGGCTTCGCGCTGGAGCACACGGGCGACGTACTCTTCGCGATCCAGTCGCGCGACAAGTTTGTCGTTGAACAGAAACAGTTCGCCGTCGCTGTGGATATCCAGCGCATTTCCGTTGGCGAACTCGACGCGGTAGTCACCCTGCAACGCCCCGGAGGACACCACACTGCCCTCTGACAGCACGCGCTTGAGTGGATAGCGGGAGAACAGGTCGACCTCTACACATTTCCCGGCATCCACAGGCCATGCAACAGGAATCACCGTAGACAATGCCTGGGTGTAATCACGCAGTACCCGCTGACTGGTGCCCCGTCCTCCGGCCCAGATTGGTGTACCGTCCGCCGCCCAACCAGCGAATCCGCCCTGGCGCGACGCAGCATCCTGATCCGCCAGCCAGCTCCAGGTCTTCACGCGCAAACGGCTACCGAGCGCGCCGACGACGTTGCCATCGGCGGCATTAAGTACAACGTCGAGCAGCACACGCCGGGCCTGATCCTGTGCCGGCAGCACGGCCAACACCTTCAACAGTTCTGCCACCGAAACCCGTGTAGCCGGTTGCAACGACGGTAAATCCAGCAGCCATTGCGGTGCTTGATGCGCCTGCCAATACGCCCGCCAATCTGCATCGCTGATGCCCAGCCGCGCGGGGTCGAAATACAAACCGCATGACTTCACCAACGCCTGATCGCGCTCGATCCTGCCGCCCGCCGTGCAGCAATAAACCTCTTCCTTCGACTGGCCGCGACATTCATAAGCTGGCTCATGTGCGCCGGTATCCACCAGCCAGGCGTAGACGAACAACTTCCACACACTGCCCAGCGGCGTCTGCAACGTCGGCGGCAACGGCTCGCGGGCGATCACCTGCGTCCGGCTCAGCGACAGCAAATCGCCGTTGAAGGCCAGGCGCAGCGGTTCGTCCTGTGCCGTCGCCAGCACAGGAATCAAACACAGCAGCCAACCCATCAGCAGCCTGTGCACCTCAGTGAACCGTGACCTGGCCAAGGGCTGCCTTTTGTTCCAGTGCCTGATGCTGCGGCGCATAAACCTGAGTAAAACGCACCGGCGGCAAGTTGAACTGGCCCTTCTGCGAGAAACGCACCAAATGCCGCAGACGCAATTCACCACTCAAGGCATCGACCGGAATGGCGTAGGCCATTTGCCCCGGTTCGAAACGCGCCTTCTCCAGCGCCGTCGGCTCGGTGCCGGCCTTGCCCATGAGCTTGATGCCCCAGGTCGTGCGCTCGACATCGGCGCCGGGGGGTAGCGGCACTTCAAGCATGCCGTAGCGCAGCGGTCTGGCGGCTTTGCTGGTGACGATCACTTCGTCGAGATAGAGGTTGTCGCTGGATAGCGGCGCGTTACCGACCGCTTCGAGTTTGAAGGTGAAGGCTTCATCCCCCGGCACCAGTCGCGACAGGCGACGGGTGATGGTCACGGCCATCGGATCGACCGCCGGCTGCTGGCTGCGGTAGCTCAACGCAGCGCGCAGCGGACGCTCTTGCGCGCCGGTCAGCGTCAATACCGTCGGCACTGGCGCAGGTCCCTGCCACGTCCAATACATCTCACCAGAAACCCCGTACTGTTTCTTCCAGCCTTCACCCGGCGCCAATGCAATGGTGGGCGATGCCTGCTCGATGCTGCGTTGCAGCCAGATCAACGCCAGCGCCCGTTCCAGTGTCGATTGCTGTGGCAGCAAGCGTTGCAGCAAGGCCTGAGCGTGAGCCTGATCGAAGGGTTGCAGCGACAGGTTCAGCGCTTCGGCAAACGGCTGGGAACTGACTGCCAGTCGTTGCTGCGCGTCGGCCAGTTGCCGATTGAACACGTCCGGCAAAACGACCTTCGATTGCCTGACCAGCGATGCCGTCAGCACTCGTGCGGCAGCCAGCCCCAAGGCTGAATCCGGATCGCTCATGACAAGGCTGTCTTCGCCGTCCTCCATCAGATTTGCGGCCGTGCCCTCGCCTGCTTTCGCCAGGTCTTCCAGCAAGCCACTGAGCAAAGTGTTGACCGGCAACTGCATCTGTTTGGCGAACGACAGGATCAGCGCCCGCTGCAACAGTGGCGTGTTGTTCGCCTGTTTGGCGTAGACCTCCAGCACCCGCTGCCAATGCTCCGGCGGCAGGCTCAGTTCCAGCACCCGGCTGGCGTGCCAGTCGGCGTAATAGGCGTAAGCGGTGAGGAACGCATCCGGCTCGCCGTCCATGCCCCACCAGGTGAAACACGCCGAAGGGCCGGCCATTTGCACCAGGCGCAGGCGACTGTTTTGCATGATCAGGCGCAAGCGATCGCGGATCTGCGGATTCGCCGCTAGCGTCGGGTAAGCGATGCTCAACGGCAACAGTCGACTGGCGGTCTGTTCGACACCGCCGTAGGGGTAGCTCAACAGATCGTCGAGGGCTGAACGGAACAACGCTTGCGGACTGTCGTCCAGACGCAGGCGGATATCACTGGCGTCTGCCGGCAACGTCAGCGGCGTATCGCCCTCACCCACATCAAGGCTCCGGGTTTGAGTCACCTGCCAGCCTTCACCGGTCGCGCTCAGGTGCACCGTCAACGCGTCAGCGGCTTTGCCGTCCTGCACCAGCTCGGCGCTCCACTCGCCATTCGTCAGTTCAAATGCCGGCAACGGGATGTAGTTGATACCGCTGTTCAGGGTCACAGGCACGCGCTGTTCGTTGCCGGCGTAACGGGTCACCAGTTCAGCCTTGACCGGGTTCTCGGCCTGACTGAAGGCGAACACACCGAGGTCCGGTTTGTCGCCGGCGCGGAATCGGGTCGGGCCGCTCCACTTCAGGTACAGCGGTTTTTCCGAGCGTACGAATTGCTTCTTCTGCCCGACCTGACCGTCATCGGCGATGGCCCTGGCGGTGATGCGCCAGCGGGTCAGGGAATCGGGCATCTTGAAGGTGAAGCGGGTTTTTCCCTTGGCATCGGTCAGCAATTCAGGTTGCCAGGCAGCCGTGTCGACATCCTCGCGACGCGGCCGCTCCAGCACTTTCACGCCGCGCTCACTGCGATTGGCTTTGCCCGGTGCACCGGGGCTGCCCGGCAAGGCAACGTCATAACTGATGAACGACAAACTGGCGCTGGTGCGCACATTATTGCGCCGCGGGTGATAGAAGAACTGGTCGATGCTCGGCGCCACTTCCGGTTGCAGGGCGTAGACCATTTCATCGACCACGCTGACCGTCAGGTGCGCGGGAATCGGCTTGCCGGCGAACCGGGTGGTCAGGTCCACCGAGACGGCTTCACCCGGCTGGTAGGTTTCTTTATCGGTGACGATGGCCACGTCGATCTGTGGCGTGATCACCTTGATGCCGGCGTTCTGGAAACTGTACTGGCCGCCCTTGGTGTACAGCACCGAAAAGGTCAGGTTCGGCGCGAAACCTTCCTTCACCGGGATGCGCGCGCGGTATTGGGTATCGCTGAGTTTTTCCATCTTCAGCCAGTCGCCGCCCCTGGAAAGTAACGCGGTGGCTTCGACCTTGTCGCGCTCCAGAGATAGCAGCGCATCGCTCACTGGTTCCGGGAAAGTGATCAGCGCCAGCGCTTCATCGCCTGGGATGTACTCGGGCTTGTCGAGGACGATTTCCACAGTGCCGGGTACGGCTTTGACACCTTCGCCGGTAACCGAATGGCCGGTGGCGCCGACCACGCGACCGTGGTCATCCTTGAGTGTCAGGTTGTAGGTGCCCGGTCGGTCAAAGGCCAGTGTGAAACCTTTGTCGGTTGCCGCGAGTTTGCCTTCGCCGGTGCTCTGGTCTTCCAGGCGTACCCAGCCGTAACTGCCTGGCGTAATGGCGTCGGCCTGCTCGCCTTCGCGGGTGTAGCTAAACGCAACCTTTTCACCCACCGCGCTGAAGCGTTGAGGCGCGCTCAAACGGAAATTCGCCGCACCGCGGTCGATAAGGATTTCCTTGGTGGTTTTCACGCGATACGCCGCACCGTCGCTGGCGAACACGGTCAACATGTAGCGACTCGGTTTGTCAGCGGCCGGCAATTCGAGGGACGCGCTGCCCTTGGCGTCGGTGGACAATTCGGTACTGGTCAGCTCCACCGGAAATTGCCCGAGGTATTGCAGTTCGTTGTCGACCATCGACAGCTGTTGGGCGCGCAGGCTCAGGCTCAATTTCGCATTGGCCACCGGTTTTCCGTCCGGATACAGCAGCACCAGATTGCCCTTGACCGGCTCGCCGGTACGGTAATCCTGCCTGGCCAGATTGAGTGAAATCTCGAAGTGCGGCTTGATGTATTCGGCGACGCGGAAGGCGCTGCTGTAAGCCTGGTCCTTGTAACTGAAACGCAATTCATAACCGCCGGCCACGGCGTTGTCCGGCAACTGGAATCGGCCCTGGGTGCCAGCCTTGGAATCGAGCTTCAATTCGAGGGATTGCAGCGCCGTACCGGTTGCATCGAGCACAGTCACGTTGACGTCGGCAGCGCTTGGCTGCACCGAGTCCCGGGCATTCTTGAATTCACGCCCGACGATTTTCAGAGACACCCAATCCCCCGGTCGATACAGCGGCCGGTCGGTGAAGGCATAGAGTTTGGTGTCGTAGATTTCGCTGTCGTAGTAGAAGTTTTCCGAGACGAACACCCCGCCCTCTTCGTCCTCGCCGATCACGAACGAACGCTCGGGGCTGATGTGTTTCAGGCGCAGCAAACCGTCGCTATCCGTGGCACCGCTGCTCATTACGCCGAGGCCATCGGTCCACAACAAATTGACCTTCGGCACCGGGCTGCCTTCGTGTTTGCGCGCGGCCCACACCAGTAATTCGTCACCGGCAATCTTGCTCACCGCCACGGTGTTGGAGACGAACACCATGGTGGTCGCGCGGTACTTGCCGATCAGTGCTTCCACCAGATAAAGACCCGGTTTGAGATTGCCCAACGGGATGTACACGTTGCCCGGCGCAACGCTGACGAACTCGCTGGAAGACCCGGCCAGATTCACCCCTGTCGGTGGCTGGATCGGCTTGGCCTGCCA
>NZ_AKJL01000029.1 GCF_000282355.1 Pseudomonas sp. GM49 | reverse complement strand
TGTCCAAAATTAGTTGACCAGTTCAAGCTCGCTCCCACAGGGTTTTGCGTTTAGATGTTGAGCAGTTGCAGGCGCTCGCGGATCGAAGCCTCGATCCCGGCTTCATCCAGCCCACACTCGGCCAGCATTTGCGCAGGCTTGGCGTGTTCGACGTATATGTCCGGCAAGCCCAGGTGCAGCATCGACTTGAGGATGTTCTCGCGAGCGAGGAACTCGCTGACCGCGCCACCGGCACCGCCCATGATTGCGTTTTCTTCGACGGTCACCAGTAGCTCGTGGCTACCGGCGATTTCGCGAACCAGTGCTTCATCGAGCGGTTTGACGAAACGCATGTCGACCACGGTCGCGTCCAGCGTCTCGGCTACTTTCAGGGCTTCGGCCAGTTGCACGCCGAACACCAGCAGGGCGACTTTGCTGCCCTGGCGGCGAACTACGCCTTTACCGATCTCGATCGGTTCGAGGTCTTTCTCGATGGTTGCGTTCGGGCCATTGCCGCGTGGATAACGCACTGCCGCCGGGCCTTCATACAGGTGGCCGGTGGTGAGCATTTTGCGCAGCTCGTTTTCATCGCTCGGGGTCATTACCAGCATGCCCGGGATGCAACGCAGGAACGACAGGTCGAAGCTGCCCGCATGGGTCGGACCGTCTTCGCCCACCAGACCGGCGCGGTCGATGGCGAACAGCACGTCGAGATTCTGCACGGCGACGTCATGCACCAGTTGGTCGTAGCCGCGCTGCAGGAAGGTCGAATAGATGGCCACCACGGGTTTGGCACCTTCGCAGGCCATGCCAGCCGCGAGGGTGACGGCGTGCTGCTCGGCAATGGCCACGTCGAAGTAGCGCAGCGGGAAACGTTCGCTGAAAGCGACCAGGTCCGATCCTTCCTTCATCGCCGGGGTAATCCCGACCAGACGTGGATCGGCCGCCGCCATGTCGCACAGCCATTCACCGAACACACCGGAATATTTCGGCCCGCTGGCCTTTTTCGGCGCAGCGGCCGGAGCGTCCAGAGGTTCGAGTTTGGTGATGGCGTGGTAACCGATCGGGTCGACTTCCGCCGGGGCGAAGCCTTTGCCTTTCTTGGTGACGACGTGCAGGAACTGCGGGCCTTTCAGATCGCGCATGTTGCGCAGGGTGGCGATCAGGGTCGGCAGGTCGTGGCCATCGATCGGACCGATGTAGTTCCAGCCCAGCTCTTCGAACAGCGTGCCGGGAACCAGCATGCCTTTGGCATATTCTTCGGTGCGGCGAGCGATTTCCCAGGCACCGGGCAGGCGCGACAGCACTTTCTTGCTGCCCTCGCGCATGCTCGCGTAGGTGCGGCTGGAAAGGATCTTCGCCAGATAGTTCGACAAGCCACCGACGTTACGTGAGATCGACATGTCGTTGTCGTTGAGGATCACCAGCATGTTGGCGTCCACTTCCGGCGCATGGTTCAGCGCCTCGAACGCCATGCCCGCGGTCAACGCGCCGTCGCCGATCACTGCGATCGCCTTGCGCTCGCTATTTTGCAGGCGGGCGGCAATCGCCATGCCCAGCGCCGCACTGATCGATGTGCTGGAGTGGCCGACACCAAAGGTGTCGTACTCGCTCTCGGAGCGGCGCGGGAAGGCAGCGACGCCGTCCTTCTGGCGCAGGGTGCCCATGCGCTCGCGACGACCGGTGAGGATCTTGTGCGGATAAGCCTGATGACCCACGTCCCACACCAACCGGTCGTCCGGGGTGTCGAAGACGTAATGCAGCGCGATTGTCAGCTCGATCACGCCCAGGCCGGCACCGAAATGCCCACCGGTCTGGCCGACCGTGTAGAGCAATTCCAGGCGCAACTCATCGGCCAGGGTTTCCAGCTCGGCTTCGCCTAACCGGCGCAGGCCGTCCGGCGTGTTCGCGCGGTCGAGCAGGGGCGTGGTCGGGCGCTTGCGGGGAATCTCATGAAACGTCGTGGGCATCGGGCGAATCGTTATAGGTATAAAAGATGCGGCAGTTTACCTGATGCATCGGTCCCTGCCCACGCGTTGGTTTTTTTTGGCGGATACGCCGTCAACTGCGGCGATCGACGATATACCGGGCCAGATCACGCAACGGCTCGGCTGCCGCGTCAAACGGTCGCAGGGCGTGCAGGGCCTGGTCGCGCAATTCCAGGGCATAGGCCTTGGCGGCGTCGAGGCCGAGCAGGGCCGGGTAGGTCGGTTTGTCCCGGGCAATGTCGGCGCCCTGGCGTTTGCCGAGGGTTTCGGTATCGCTTTCGACGTCGAGAATGTCGTCCTGGACCTGGAATGCCAGGCCGATGGCCTGTGCATAAGTCTGCAGGGACTTGAGTTCGTCTTTCTCGGCACGGCCGCTGGCCAGGGCACCGAGTTTGACGCTGACCTCGATCAACGCGCCGGTCTTGTGCCGGTGCATGTATTCCAGGGCTTTCTGGTCGAGCTTCAGGCCGACCGAGCCGAGGTCGATGGCCTGACCGCCGACCATGCCCGCCGGGCCTGCCGCCAGTGCCAGGGCGCTGACCATTTGCAGGCGGATTTCGGCCTGCGAAGTGCTCAGGCGTGGGTCGAGCAGGGCGCTGAAGGCCAGGCTCTGCAAGCCGTCGCCGGCGAGGATCGCGCAGGCTTCATCGAATTTCTTGTGGGTGGTTGGCTGGCCGCGACGCAGATCGTCATCGTCCATGGCCGGCAAATCATCATGCACCAGCGAGTAGGCGTGGATCAGTTCCACTGCACAGGCCGCGCCGTTGGCTTGCTCAGCCTTGCCGCCCAATGCTTCGCACGCGGCGTAGGCCAGCAGTGGACGCACGCGTTTGCCGCCATTCATCACGCTGTAGCGCATGGCCTCGTACAGCCGCGCCAGCTCCGGGCTCGGTGCCGTGAACAGGGTTTCCAGGGCCGCATTGACACGAGCCTGGCTGGTTGCCGAGTACGCTGCAATCATTCTGGCTGATCCGCGTCGAAGGGTTCCTCGGCCAACTCGCCATCACGCTCGAGCAGCACCTGAACCTTTTGCTCGGCCTGGGCCAGCGCCGCCTGGCAATCGCGGGTCAGACCGATGCCTTGCTCGAAAGCGGCCAGCGAGTCTTCCAGCGACAATTCGCCATTCTCCAGACGCTCCACCAGCGTTTGCAGGTCGGCGAGGGACTGTTCGAAATCCAGTGCAGCTTTTTTGCGGGCCATGGCGGCGATTTCCGGTTGACGTTAAACCGGCGCGACACTAGCAGATAGGGGGTTTATGGGCAAATGAGCGGGGTGATTGGTGCAATGGTTTCAGTGCTCAGGATTGCGCCTCGTCGGGATATTTGATCTGGTACCGAGTACTGCGCCCACCCCCGGGCAGGCGTTGCAGGCAGTCTTTGTTCAGCAGTTCGGTCAGATGACGGGTTGCGGTCGCTTTGGATACTTTGGTGACGGCCTGGTATTGAGCCGCACTGATACCATGCTCGAAGCCTCTTTCGCCGCCATCGAGCAAGCGATTCAGTACCTTGGTTTGTTCGGCCGACAGCCCGGATGTCTGGTGGGCCTGCCAGAATCGCGCCTTGCCCAGCACACTGTCGATCCGTGTCATGGCTTGTTGCAGGCTGCGCAGAAGGGTTTGCAGGAACCACTCCAGCCACACAGTGACATCGGTCGTAGCCTTTTGACTCGTTTCCAATACCCGGTAGTAACCGGTGCGATCTTCAAGAATGCTTGCCGACATTGCGTAAAAACGAATCGCCTGAGACTCGCCCTGTGCCAATGCCAGGTCGGTGATAGTGCGCGTGAGGCGGCCATTGCCGTCGTCAAAAGGGTGGAGCGTGACAAACCAGAAGTGTGCGATGCCAGCACGCAGCAATGGGTCGAGCCCGCCCTGACTTCGGCCGCTCTCAAACCAGTCGATGAAGATTTCGAGTTGACGTTCGAGGCCCAGTCGAGGCGGCGCTTCGAAGTGCACGGTTGGCTTATCGAGACGACCGGAGACCACCTGCATCGGTTCATCGCCTCGCAATGCACCGACACGAATCGCCCGGGCGGCCAGGTCGCCGTCCTGTTCCGGGAACAACCATTCATGCCAGTCCAGCAAACGATCCAGCGTCAGCGGTTCAGCGAAATGCTGCGTAGCATCGAGCATCAATTGCGCAAGACCTTCACTGCGCTGGCTAACCCTGTCGCCATCAACCAGATCCAGACCCAAACGTCGAGCCAGCGACGAACGAACGGAGCCGACATTCAGTTGTTCACCTTCAATGGCTGATGAGGTGATGATGTTTTGCAACAACGCATCCAGTTCACTTTGCGCACTCAGCGAACTGCCCACGGAACTGGCCATGCCCATTAGCCGACCTTGTGCTTGAACGCACTCGCGTAACAAGGGCGCCAAGCGTTCGGCATTCCAGGTGAAATTCGGCCAATTGGGCTGTTGCCATATCCATCGAGGAGTCATGAACTTGATGCTCTAGAGGGGAATGAGCCGATTAGAAAGTCTATTCGGCTCACTTGATGAGCCGAATATGACGAATATTCGGCTCACCGTCCACCGTGAGTCGTGAATCCATCCGCACTTTGCGACACATCCAATTGTTAAAAAACAACCAACTGGCTAACCTTCGCGCCATCTACGACCCAACGGTCACGGGTCTTTCAGACGAAATGCAGTCTCCACATCTGTAACGCGCCCAGGATCAGGCGCAAGGTTTCGTCATGCATGCCAGGAGGCGTCACATGCGCTCATTTCTTTTGCTGCTGATCGGGTTGGCTGTCGTGCCCGTGATTCTGGCCGCGCCGGATGCCGAGTTGTCGGAGCCGGTGGGTGGCTGGCGTTACAACGGCTTGCTGGATCGCAGTGATAACCCGCAAGTCGCCTATCCCACGCCGCCGATTGACCGAGGCGTGCAGCGCAATCGCACGATGATCGAAGGCCGACTCAAGGCCATCGGCACTCAGCGCGGGCCGCACACGTTGGCGGTCAACGGCAATCCGCTGAACCTCTACACCGACGAGCAAGGGCGTTTCGCCCGGCCGTATGCGTTTGGTGCCGGTTCCAACAGCGTCGAAGTGCGCAGTGCCGAAGGCCAGTCCCTCAAGCGTGTGCAATTCTATGAAGCCAACAACCTGCGCACACCGGCAAGGATTCGCGTGGTGCTGGGTTGGGACGATCCGAATGCCGAGCTCGACCTGCATATTGTCACACCCGATGGCCAGCATGCCTTCTGGGCGCACTCAGCCTTGACCAACGGCGGCGGCCTCGACCCTGACGGCGTCGATGGCCCGGGGCCGGAAATGTTCACCATGACCGCACCGCTGCACGGCACCTATCTGGTTTACGTGAACTATTGGGGCAACTTCGGCAGCGGCGGCTATAACTTCGATGAGACCAGCAACCAGAACGAGGTGATTACCTCGCAGATCAACCTGGTGCTCAACGAAAACACCGTCGATGAAAAACGCGAAACGTTCATCGTGCCCCTGCGCGCAATCGGTGACCTGCTGCTGGTCAAGACTTTCAACTACTAAGCATCCCCCGCTCCACGGATGAAATTCGGGTTTTGTGAACATGAGTGATAGCACTGTTACTCCGGCTGCTGGCGCGCCAGCGACCAAACCTTCCCTGCATTGGCCGACGCTGCTGATCGGGATATGCCTGATCGTTGGCGTGGCCGGTGGGCTGGGGTGGTTAATGCACAAGCCCAAGGCCCCGGCACCTGTGTTGGCCAGTGACAAACTGGGCATGAGCCGCCCGGATGGCTTGCTGGAAACCCATTCCCTGAGCCAGTTGCCCAAGGACCTGCTGGCAGTGCCGTTCCTCAAGGAAACCCTGACCGAAGATTTCGTCTTCTATTACGAATCCCACGCCGATCGCCTGGGTTTGATCGGCAGCTTGCGGCGGATCATCTACGAACATGACCTGAAGTTGCAGGACACCCTGATCGAGCAACTGTTCGATCAGCCTGCCGACGTAGCGTTGTGGCGCGGGGCGGATGGGCGGCTCAAGGATTTCCTGCTGGTGATGGATCGCGGCGGGCTGGCCAAGGTGCTGGAGCCGCTGGCCAAAGTGGCGCTGGACGACTCGCAGTTGAGCAAAGTCGCTGACGTGAAAGTCGGTATCGACGACGTGGCGATCTATCAACTCAACTACAACGCCAGCAAGGCGCTGCTGTTCGCGTCCCATGGCGACAAGCTGGTGGTGCTGTCCAACCCGGCGAAACTCTATGACCCGCAAAGTGGTGCTGCACAGGAAAACGGCAGCGTTTCGACCCAGGCCATCGCAGCCCTGCTCAATGGCGACAAACTGTTCCCCGAAGCTTTCGGCCTGCCACCGCGTGCGCCGCAGGTGAAGCAACGCCTGTCGGTGAACGCCAGTGTGCTGGCCATGGGTTACCAGCGTTTCATTCCGAACTTTGCCGGTCTGCGCTTTGACATGGACGACACTGGCTGGCACAGCTTTCTGGCCATGGATGAACTGGAAAATCAGCCGGACTTCGATTTCAAACCGATCTGGCAAGCCATGCCCATGGGAGCCAGCGCTTGCGTGGCGTTGCCACTGGCTGTCGAACAACAGAAACCGCTGCTGGTGAAACTCGGTGCCGAGGAGAAGGTGGCCCAAGCATTGACTGAACACATGGCCGGTGCGGCGGGCCTATGCTGGTATGCCGATTCGCGGTTGTACACGCCCTTGCTGGTGGCCAGCCTCAACGATGACGACAGCGGCAAACTCGATGGGGATCTGGGCAACCTGTTCGGCTCGATGGTCGGCGCCTACGAGAACAACGTCGAAGACGGTGCCTTCCCGGTGGTGGAAAAACAGGCAGGCCAGAGTCACCAGTGGCAGCGTCAGGTCAGCTCCAGTTTTGGTCCCTATGCGGCCAAAGAGGCCGAAGACCCCGATGCCATCACCGGCAAGGCGTTCATGAAAGTCAGCCTGGCACGCCACGGTTCGACGCTGCTGTTTTCCCTCGACGACAAGCTGCTGGACAAGGCTCTCGGTACCCTCGACAAACGCTTCCCGCCAATGGCCGACGTGGTGCCCAAAGACCTGCTGATGCCGGTCTATTTCGGCCCGGATTCCATGGCGCAACTGATGCAGCAGGAAACCCTCGACAGCCTGCCCCAGGACATGGAACCGGTGTTCTACAACGCTGCGCAAACCTACCTGATCCCGAAATTGCGCAAGCTCGGCGGCTACGGCAAATACGCCCTGACCTTGCCCGAAGGCAGCGAGCCCGACGGCCACTGGCAATGGCTGCCGCTGGAGTGGAAAGCGCTGTGACGGCATTGATCCGAAGTCTCGGCCTGTTGGCGCTGTTGCTGAGCGCGAGCGCCCGCGCTGTCGAGACGCCGCCGCTCGACCCGCAGCAGTCCCAGGTGTTCCGCGCCTGGTTCGTGCGCATCGCCCAGGAGCAACTCAGCCAGGGCCCGAGCCCGCGCTGGTATCAGCAGGACTGCGCCGGGCTGGTGCGTTTTGCCGCCAATGAAGCGCTGAAAGTCCATGACAACAAATGGCTGCGCAGCAATGGCCTGTCCAATCGTTACCTGCCGCCGGAGCTGCAATTGAGCGATGCCCAGCGCGGTCTTGCGCAGCAATGGCAACAGGGTGGCGGCAAGGTCGGGCCCTACGTCAATGCGATCAAATTGATCCAGTTCAACAGCCACCTGGTCAGCCGCGATGTGTCGCAGGCGCGACCGGGCGACCTGATGTTTTTCGATCAGGGCGACGACCAGCACCTGATGATCTGGATGGGCCGCTACATCGCCTATCACACCGGCACCACCACACCCACCGACAACGGCATGCGTTCGGCAAGCCTGCAGCAACTCATGACATGGAAGGACACCCGATGGATACCCGACGCAGCCAACCCCAACTTCATCGGCGTCTATCGACTGAGTTTTCTCTCCCAATGACCGGTGCCCGCATGCTGCGTTTTCTGTCTCTGATGTTGGTATTGGTGCTGCCTTGCTCGGTGGTTAACGCCGAAGATTCGGTCCCGTCCAGCGGCTATGCGCCAGTGGCCGGCGAGAGTTTTTTCCTGCTGGCCGACAGCAGTTTTGCCAGCGATGAACAGGCGATGGTGCGCCTCGAAGCACCGGGCCGCGACTATCGCCGGTTTCGTATGGAGCCCTACGGCGGCGCCGACATTCGGGTGTATCGCATCGACAAGCCGCTGGATTTTCTCAAGCGCCAGAAGAACCTGCATCGGGTGGTCAGCGACGGCCAGTTCAAGGGTGAAGGCCTGTCGAACACGCTCGCGTACCTGTGGGACAACTGGTATCGCAAATCCCGTCGGGTGATGCAGCGGGCGTTTTCCTACGAGTCGCGTAAACAAGTCACCGAGGAAGTGCCGGAACTGAAGATGGGCAATGCGATGGCCGCGCCAACGCCCTACGATGCGCAGCCGCAATTCGCGCTGATACCGGGTTTGCCGGTTGTCAGCCAGTTCCGTTATCCGTTGTGGCAGGG
>NZ_AKJL01000028.1 GCF_000282355.1 Pseudomonas sp. GM49 | reverse complement strand
TAGCGGGTAGCGGCTGCCAGAGCGATGGCTTGCTCGGCGGTATCGACCATTGGTACTAGCAATGTTTGAACGCCGATGTCGAGCATCTGTTTGATCATTGCCGGATTGCCATCGACGGTGCGTGCCACTGGATGGGCCGGATAAGGCGCAACGGCCTGCAACTGTGCAAGTGTGCTGCGCACGTCATTTGGCGCGTGTTCACCGTCGATCAGCAACCATTGGAAGCCTGCTGTGGCGCAAATTTCGGCGCTGTAGGAATTGGCCAGTGAAAGCCAGAGACCGATGACCTTATCGCCTCGCGAAAGCGCGGTCTTGAACGGATTTCCCATGATTGCCTGTACTCCTCTGTTGTGTTTGTCGGAACTAGTTCAGGCCGCCCTGACAAAGGTATTTGATGTGCATGTAGTCCTCCAGGCCGTAGCGTGAACCCTCACGGCCATAGCCCGACTCTTTGACACCCCCAAACGGTGCGGCCTCTGCGGCGAGAGCGCCTTCGTTGATGCCCACGATGCCCGATTCCAGGGCCTCGGCCACGCGCCAGACGCGTTTGACGTCCCGGGTATAAAAGTAGGCCGCCAACCCGAATGGAGTGTCATTGGCCAGGTCAATCACTTGCGCTTCAGTCGTGAACCGGAAAATCGGTGCGACGGGGCCGAATGTCTCTTCATTACAGAGCTCCATTTGCGGGGTCGCATTGATCAACACAGTGGGCGCGTAGTAGTTCGGGCCGTCTGCGACACCCTCGCGGATGCGTCGACCGCCAGTGGCGATTTCTGCGCCTTTTGAAACCGCGTCATCCACATGGCGAGCGATCTTGTCGACGGCTCGCGCATTGATCATCGGACCGATCTGAGAATCGCTATGGGAGGCTGGCCCGACTTTCAGCGCGCTGACCCTTGCCACCAGCTTTTCAACGAATTGGTCGTGCACAGCGCTCTGCACATAGATCCGGTTGGGGCACACACAGGTCTGACCGCCATTGCGAAACTTGGACACCATCAGGCCGTCCACCGCAGCGTCGAGGTCCGCATCGTCAAAAACAATGAATGGGGCATTACCACCCAGTTCAAGCGAGCACTTTTTCAATGTGTCGGCCGACATTCGGGCCAGGTGCTTGCCCACTGGCGTCGACCCTGTAAAGGTGATCTTGCGCACCCGTGAATCAGCCAGCCAGGCGTCTACCACTTCGGGTGTACGCTCTCGCGAAGCGGTGACGATGTTCAGCGTTCCTGCCGGAAAGCCTGCTTCCTCAGCCAGGCGCACAAGCGCAAGGGACGTCAGTGGCGTGTCTTCGGCCGGCTTGCAGACGACGGTGCAACCTGCCGCCAGTGCTGGAGCGATCTTGCGGGCAATCATCGCCGCCGGAAAATTCCAGGGCGTGATCGCAGCGACCACGCCAACAGGTTCCTTGATTGCAGTCATGCGGCGACCCGCGACTGGCGCCGGGATCACATCGCCATATGAGCGCGTCGCCTCCTCGGCAAACCACTCGACATAGCTGGCGGCGTAGACCACTTCGCCGCGCCCCTCTGCGAGGGGTTTTCCCTGCTCCAGCGATATCAGCCTGCCCAGATCCTCTTGATGCTCAAGAATCAGATCGTTCCAGCGTTTGATCAGTTGCGCGCGCTGTTTGGCAGGGGTGGCGCGCCAGGCTGCAAAGGCCGAATGAGCGGCATCGACGGCTTCACGCGCGTCAATGGCGTTGCTGTCGGGCACTTGGGCGATGTAGCAGTCGTCGGCCGGGTTGGTGACAGAAAGCAGCGCCTCTGGATCTCTGGTGCACCAACGGCCACCAATGAAATTCTGCGTTCGAATCAGGTCGTTGCGGGTCAGTTTCAAGCTCATGCCGAGGTTCCTTGAATGTGTGCAAGCGGGTTGGATCAGCTGACGATGCCCAGGTGCCAGGGCACGAATTCGTGATCCCCAAGCCCCAACAATTCGCTCTTGGTCGAGGCGCCTGAAGCGGCCTCCAGGATGTGCTCGAAGATGCGCTCACCCATCTGCTCAACCGACAGCTCACCGTCAAGAATGAGGCCGCAATTAATGTCCATGTCTTCTTCCAGGCGGGTGAACATCGGGGTGTTGCTGGCGAGTTTGATCGTTGGCGCCGGCTTGCTCCCGAACATCGAGCCCCGTCCCGTTGTGAAGCAAATGAGATTGGCACCGCTGGCGATTTGACCGGTTGAGGCAACAGGGTCATAGCCCGGTGAATCCATGAACACGAACCCGGCCTTGTCAATCGGCTCGGCGTACTCGTACACCGCCTGCAACGGTGTCGTGCCGCCTTTCATGGCAGACCCCAGCGATTTTTCGAAGATATTGGCCAGACCACCGGCCTGATTACCGGGGCCTACGACGCCATTGAACTGGCCATTCTGGCCTCGCGTGTATTCTTCCCACCAGGCCAGGCGGTCCAGTAGCTTCTGGCCCACCTCGGGACTGATCGCACGTCGCGTCAGCATGAACTCCACACCGTGGATCTCGGGTGTCTCGGACAGAATGGCCGTGCCGCCATGACGCACCAGAATATCCATCGCAGCCCCCAATGCCGGGTTGGCGGTGATGCCTGAAAAGCCATCGGAGCCGCCGCATTCCAGTCCGATTTTCAGGTGCGCCGCACTGACCGGGACACGCTTTATATCGTTGGCTTCGGGCAGCATCGCTTCGATCGCTGCAATGCCTTGAGCGATGGTTGCACGCGTGCCGCCGGTATCCTGCATCACGAACGTGCGCAGATTGCGATCGGGCACCAGGTGCTGAGAATCGACGAGGCTGGCCACTTGGTTTCGCTCGCAACCCAGTCCGACGATCAGTACAGCCGCCAGATTGGGATGGCGGGCGTACCCGGCGATGGTGCGCTGCAGCACGTCGAAATGATAACTGGGGGACGACATGCCACACCCGCTTGTCTGGGCGAATGCGACGACGCCATCGACGTTCGGGTAGGCGGCGAGCCGCTCGGGCGTGAAGTGTTCGGCGATCTTCTTGATCACGGTCGACGAGCAGTTTACCGACGAAAGGATTCCGATGAAGTTGCGCGTGGCAACACGGCCGTCTGCTCGCACGATGCCCATGAACGTAGCGCGTTTATCTGGCGCTACATAGTCCACCGGGCGCACATCCTCACAGAAGCCTGGGTCTCGGTCGAAATCGATGAGTGCGATGTTGTGGGAATGAACGTGCTCGCCCTTGATGATATTGCGCGAAGCGACACCGATGATCGTGTCGTACTTACGCACGGGTTCACCGGCCATGATGTCCTGCGCAGCGATCTTGTGCCCGGCCGACACTTGCGCCCGAACGCGTACTCCCAGTTCAGGCAGCTCGTCTCCAAGGCCGATGAATTGGCGAGCGACGAGGACGTTGTCGTTGGCGTGTAGACGTATCAGTCTGTGAGTGGCATGGGTTGTGGTAGTCGTCATGAAACAATCCTGGCGTCCAGATTACGGCGGTGGAGAAGGTGAAACGCAGGCGTTATCCCTGCGTAGCTCATCAGGCATCAGCGGCTATAGGGGTCATTCAACACCTGCGAGGATGTGGTGGCGTGCCGAGGCTCGGTCGGCTTGGACGCGACGATGGGTTCGACCTTCTTCAGCAGGAATGCGTAGTTCAGGATGCCTAGCATTCCGAGCACAGCTGAGAAGACCAGAGCCATTTTGAACGACCCTGTCGAGGCAACGATGAATCCGGTGATCACCGGCCCCAGTACGCCGCCGAAGTTCGCAACCATGTTCTGCAATCCGGCCACGGTCGAGGTCATGTTCTTCGGCGCGACGTCACCCGGCAGAGCCCAGACTTGCGAAGCCGCGACGGTGGTGCCGGCCTTTGCGATGCACAGCAAGAGGACAGTGAGCCCAACCGACGTGGTCAACGGAGCCAGTCCGATGCACAGCGCCATCGAGAGACCCACGATGAGAAACAGTTTGCGTGTCGCGGTGAGCGACAGGCGTCCACTGTGGACCACCTTGTCGGAAAGCCACCCGGCAGCGATCTCGGCGAAGAGGCCGCAAATCAGCGGAAGCGAGGCGACCATGCCCATCTGAAGCAGGCCCATCCCCTGTTCCTTCACCAGGTAAGTGGGCAGCCAGGTGATGAAGAAGTACGAGATGTAGTTGATGGTGAAGAAGCCCAGGCACATCGCCCAGATATTGCGGTGCTTGAGCAGTTCGTACCATTTCATCGCAATCGTGGCATCAACACCGTGCTGCTGGGTCTGACCACCCCGGATGTATTCCACCTCGGCTGCGTTGGCGCTTCTGTGTTTCTCTGGTGTGTCCGAGAAGTACCACCACCAGATCAGGCTCCAGACGAGGCCGGTCAGACCCACGATTGCAAACGTCATGCGCCAGTCGAAAGTCATCATCAATGTCACGATGAGTGGCATCGCCACGGCACCGCCGAATTTCGAGGCACTGTCAAAAAGCCCCGAAATGGTTGCCCGTTCCTTGTCCGGGAACCACTTGGACGCGATCCCGGCATTGGCCGGATAAGCGCCGGCTTCACCGACGCCGAGTGCCACTCGCAGTCCGACCAAAGATGCAAAGCCAGTCGCCAGCCCTGTCGCAGCCGTAGCGAGCGACCATGAGCCTACGGCGATGCCAAGACCCATTTTTTGCCCGAATTTGTCTGCCACCCAGCCAGCAGGAATTTGTAGCAGAGCGTAGGACCAGAAAAATGCAGATAAGACGATACCCATCATCTCGGGCGTCAGGCTGAATTCTTTGACGAGCTCCGGTGCTGCGACTGAGAGAACGGTGCGATCGATATAGTTGATGGCGATGGCAAACCACATCAGACCTGCCACAACCCAACGAGCGTTGGATTTCTTGCCTTTATTCACCACGGCGTCACTTAGCGGTTTTGTGGTACTTGGAGTGCGCATTGCTTGTCTCCGGTCATTGTTTTTGTTCTTCGATACTGAATCGTCGTTACATTGCTGAACAATGAATAAGTGGACATACTTCATAACGGTTTCGACATATATGCTTCTTCTGCCGGAGATAAAGCAGGTGAGTGACATCGATAGAGTTTTGCGCTCCAACCTCAAACTCAAGCATTTGCAGCTTGTCGTTGCGCTGGATGAGTTCCGCCATTTGGGGCGGTCAGCGGAATTTTTGTCGCTTACCCAACCGGCAGTCAGCAAGTCGCTGGCGGAAATCGAAAAGATGTTCGGACTTGAGTTATTCATCCGCTCTACGCGAGGCACTCGGCCGACCGCCTACGGCGAGCAAGTTGTCCGATTTGCGCGCTCGGTGCTTGTGGATTTTGACCGTACCTGTGACGACATCGCTTCAGTCGCCAGTGGCGGAGCCGGTCGTATCCGAGTCGGCGCAATGGTCGTCGCCACACCAGGATTGCTGGTAGGAGCCGTCGGCCGCCTCAAGGTCAGTTCGCCACAGACGACGGTGTCGATCGAGGAAGGTGATCTCACGCGCCTGTTGCCGAGGCTGCGCACAGGCGAGCTCGATTTCATCGTGGGCCGGCTGGAGCCGGGCTACAGCTCTCCGGACCTTGAAACAGAGGCGTTATACGCCGACCCCATGAGGGTTGTCGTCGCCGCCGATCATCCACTGGCCACAGTGGCCCGACCCGCCTGGCATAATCTGGCGGCGCTTCCCTGGGTCGTTCCCCCAGCGTGGGCATCCTCGCGGGTCAAGCTGAATCAGATGTTCTACAAGCATAAGCTGCAACCCCCAGCTGACATTATCGAAACGTCTTCTTTTTTGGTGACGATGACGTTCATGAGGAAAAGAGGGTGCGTCTGTTTCGTCGCGAGTGAGGTCGCGCATTACCTCGAATCCGTAGGCCTTGGTCACACCTTGCCGCTGGAGGTGCCGATCGAGTTACCGTCGGTGGGCATCATTCTGCTACGTAACGGGCTGAGAACCCCCGTTGCCAGCTCCCTCATCGACGCTCTGCATGAACAGGCCATGGACATTAGAGGTGAGACTGCGCCTGAGTGAATGTGCATGCGGCGCCTGTACCGAGAGGACGAGAACCTGGTGGCTGTGTTCGAGAGCGTCGACAGCGCAGAGCGAGAAGAGCGTCAGGCTCAACAGGTCTGTCGACTTTGAACCGCAGGTTCATGGTGTCTCTCGCAAACGCTGGAAAGGTGTTCACACGATGCCAAAGTCACGCGCAACAATCTCCCGTATCACTTGCTGTGAATGGAAGATTGCGCGTTATTTGCCGTCTCAGACCGCAGCGGCGATGGCCTTGCCCAAGGCTTCGGTGTTGCCTTTGCCGCCAATATCTGCGGTCAGTGGTGCGTTCTCCGGCCCCATCGCCAGTACCGTTTCGATGGCGGCCAGCACCGCCGCTCCAGCCTGCGGGTGGCCGAGGTGTTCGAGCATCATCGCGCCGCACCAGATCTGTCCGATCGGGTTGGCAATGCCTTTTCCGGCGATGTCCGGTGCCGAGCCGTGCACGGGCTCGAACAGGCTTGGGAAGTTGCGCTCCGGATTGATGTTGGCTGACGGCGCGATACCGATGGTGCCGGTGCAGGCGGGGCCGAGATCGGAAAGGATGTCGCCGAACAGGTTGCTCGCGACCACCACGTCGAACCAGTCCGGATGCAGGACGAAGTTCGCGGTGAGGATGTCGATGTGGTACTTGTCGACCTTCACTTCAGGAAATTTCTTGCCCATCTCGGCGACGCGCTCATCCCAGTACGGCATGGTGATTGCGATGCCGTTGGATTTGGTGGCGGAGGTGAGGTGTTTCTTCGGGCGGCTCTGGGCCAGGTCGTAGGCGAACTTGAGAATGCGGTCGACGCCGACGCGGGTCATGACGGTCTCCTGCAGCACGATTTCCCGGTCGGTACCCGGAAACATCTTGCCGCCGACGCTTGAATATTCACCTTCGGTGTTTTCCCTTACGACCCAGAAGTCGATGTCGCCGGGCTTGCGATTGGCCAGCGGAGCCTTGACGCCCGGCATCAGGCGGCAGGGGCGCAGGTTGACGTACTGGTCGAATTCGCGACGGAACTGCAACAGCGAATCCCACAGCGAAATGTGATCAGGCACGACGTCTGGCCAGCCCACCGCACCGAAGTAGATCGCGTCGTAGTCCTTGAGAATGTCGAACCAGTCGTCGGGCATCATTTTGCCGTGGACCAGGTAGTAATCGGCGCTGGCGAAATCGAACCAGTCCCATTGCAGTTCCAGGTCGTGTTTGGCCGCCACGGCGTCGAGTACGCGCACGCCTTCGGGCATGACTTCCTTGCCGATGCCGTCGCCGGGGATCACTGCAATCTTGTACTGGGCTTTGCTCATGGATTCGACTCCTGGGATTGATGTGGACTGATTGCCAGTGTATGCAGTAGCCCTTTATTAATAATTAGTCTTGAGCGAAAGCCATTCTTAGTTTTAAGGAAAGAATCTATGGCGATGATCGATGACTTGAGTTTCTTCCAGCAGGTGGCGACACGTGGCAGTCTCACCGAAGTCGCGCGGCACCTCGGCCTGTCGTTGCCGGCGGTGAGTAAACGCCTGAGCCAGCTAGAAGCGCGTTTGGGGGTGCAGTTGCTGCAGCGCACCACCCGACGACTTTCGCTGACTCCGGAAGGGACCTTGTACCTGGAAGGAGGGCGGCCGATCCTGCGGCAGCTGGAAGAACTGGAGAGTGCGCTCAACAGCCGGCAGCCGACCTTGCGGGGGCGCTTGCGGATCAATGGCACCCTGGGTTTCGGCCGGCAACATCTGGCACCGGTGGTCTCCAGCTTCGCCCGATTGCACCCGGAGTTGGAGCTTTCCCTGGAGTTGTCCAGCCAGCCATCGAGCCTGCTGGATGATCAGTTCGACATGAGCGTGTGCATGGGCGAGCCGCCCGATTCGCGGCTGATCGCTGTGCGCCTGCTGGAAAACCCGCGCATTCTCTGTGCCTCCCCGCAATACCTTGAAGCTATGCCTGGGCTGACAGGGGTGGAGGATCTGGTCCGGCATAACTGCATCGTGCTGCGTCAGTTCGGCAGTGATTACGCGATCTGGCGTTTCAGCAAGGATGGCCAGGATTACTCGCACAAGGTCAGCGGTACGCTGTCGAGCAACGATGGAGAAGTTGCGTTACGCCTGGCGCTGGATGGGCATGGGTTGATCCTGCGTTCGCGATGGAATGTTCAGGAGTACCTTGAAAGTGGGCGCCTGCGGGCGGTGTTGAGCGATTACCAGGCGCCCAGTGCCGATATCTTCGTGGTCTATCAGCATCGTCGGCATATACCGCAACGCATCTCCGTATTCGCCCGCTACCTCGTGCAGGAGCTGGCCAGGCGCTTGCCGTTCGCGGCGCTCAAGTGAGCGATTGGCGCGGGAGGGCGTTGGCAGGTGCCTGTGTGAGCTGGGTGACCGCCTGGCCCAGTTTGCCCAGTACGTTGTCGTAGAGGCTGCGGGCTTTGCCGATATTGTTGGTGCCAACAGTGACCTGGCTCTGCATTACACAGAACTAGCAGCCGGAGAACCAAATCGCTGGATAAACAGGTCTCACTGACCGATCCAGGTGCCCACTCTATGATGACGCGCGGCACCGAAATCGTTGGCTACATTACAAAGCGATCAATCATTCAACACGCAATACGGATGCTATTGACTCTCCGGCTTCAAGACGTTCCAGCAGACCGGGTTCTGCACGATCACTGGCCAGTGCCTGGTCGATGACTGCGGCAAGTGCCTGACTGTCGAGAATCAGTAAGCCGTTATCGTCACCCAGCACCAGATCACCCGGGTTCACCTGAACCCCGCCGCACTGCACCGGCACATTCAACTGGCTCTCGGCGTTGCCATGCAGCTTGGTGGTCAGCAAGTTGGTACCGCGGGCGAAAATGGGCAGTCCGGCTTCGCGCAGTTCAAGGATATCGGTCACCAGGCCATCGACCACGATGGCTCTGGCGCCTCGCGCTTGAGCCGCACAGGCGGTGACCGTACCGACACAGGCGTGACGTCGATCGCCGTTCATGTCAATCACCAGCACGTCGCCGTCTTGCAGGCTTGCCAAGGCGCGGTTGACGGCAATGGCATCGGCATCGATCACGCTCAGCGTCACGGCACGACCTACCACTTTGACGGCGCTCAGCATGGAGCGAATCTCGCTGCTGACAAAGCCGACTTCGAGCAAATGCCCGAGGGTGGCGAAGCTGACCTGATGGAGTTTTTCAAGCAATTGAGTAGAGGCGTTCATGGCTTACCTCTGCGGCGCGCAATCAATGAGTTCGGCCACGCAATCTATTTCCAGCGCCACGCCCCAGAGTGCCACGCAGACTGTGGTGCGTGCCGGCGGCGCATGGCCGAGTACCTCGGTATAGACCCGGTTGAAGGGTTCCAGTTGAGCTGGATCGGTGAGATAGCCGTTAACCTTGATCACGTGATCGAAGTCCGAGCCTGCCGCGATCAGGATGGCTTCCAGGTTGCGCAAGGTCTGGCGCACTTGCTCTTCGAAGCCTTCGGGTTGCTGGTCCAGCCCGCCTGTGGCGGGTATTTGACCGGCAGTGAACACCAGATGGCCGCTGACCACTGCCTGGGAGTAAGGACCGACCGGACCGATTGTGCCGGGTGCTGCCTGGATACGTTTCATGTATGAACCTCGCTGAGAATAGAGGCCCGCCGACCCGGCATGGGCGGCGGGCCGGTGAATCAGAACAATGCCAGGGTGTAGCTGACGATCAGACGGTTCTGGTCCTGATTGGCGTCGGCTTCGGAGTGCAGAACGCCATAGCGCCAACCGAAACCCAGGCCTGTGAACGTGCCGTCCTGGATAACGTAATCCAGGGCCAGGTCACGCTCCCATTCCCGCTGATCGCTACCAGAAGTGGTCTTGATCTGGCTGCCTTTGAGATAAACCATCGACGCGCGAAGGCCCGGTACGCCCGAGGCGGCGAAGTCATAGGCGTACTGGCCGAACCAGGTGCGTTCGCCAGCCCGGTTGAAGCTGGTGAGCATGCGGTCGGTGAACAGATACAGGCTTGCGCCACCGGCCCCTTTGTCCACCAGGGATCCCTGGTTGAGCTGGACGAAGTTGCTGCCATCGGAAACGCTCTGGTAACCGCCGGTCAACCCATGGCCACCAAGGCTGTAGGTGAAGAGGGCGCTCCAGGTGCGGTTGTCGATTTCACCGGCACCGTTTCGGCTATAGCCACCGACCCGGAAACCGTCAGCCCGCCCGCTGGCCGTGCTGTTGGCGCCGTCGGAAGATGTATCGAAGTAGCGCAGGTCGGTCTTCAACGACTGGCCTTCGCCCAGTGCGAGCACATGCTGCAGTCCGAAAAAGTGCTGGGTGTAGTAGTCCTCGAGATTGGCCAGGTAATACTGTGCGATCAGGTCTTTGGTGACTTTGTAGTCGGCACCGGCGAAGAGAAACTGGTTGCTCTCCTGACGCCCACCGCTGACCGCCAACCCGGTGCGATCACTGGAACCACGCCCGGTAGCGTGCTCCAGACGGCCGGCGGTCAAGGTCAGCCTGTCGAGATCGCTGCTGGTAATCTGGCCGCCTTCAAAGGTCTGTGGCAACAGGCGACCGTCGTTCGCTATCAGGATCGGTAGCTTGGGCGTCAGCGTGCCATAACGCATTTCGGTCTTGTTCAAACGGGCTTTGGCGGTCATGCCCAGACGGCTCCATTCATCGGCAGCGCCATCACCATCAGTCGGGATCATCGAGCTGCCGCGATGGCGGCCCTGGCCGCTGTCCAGTGTCAGCCCCACCAGCCCCAGCGCATCGACGCCGAACCCGAGGGTGCCGTCGGTGAAACCGGAGGTGTAATTGAGCATGAGCCCCTGCGCCCATTCCTCGGTCTTGCTCTGACCGGCACTGCCGGGCCGGTCGCGGTAGTCGTTGTTGAAGTAGAAGTTACGCAGGCCCAGTGTGGCCTTGCTGTCGCTAATGAAATCAGCTGAAGCGACCTGGCTCAGGGTCAAAAGGCAAGCGCCGGCGCTCATGCCAAAAAGGTGCAGGGTTTTTTCCATGGTGTACGAATCCAGAGGGTGCGTGAATGGCAGCAGGATCAAGTGCAGGTGGATTTATTCTTGTTGTGGGTCACTTGGTGCTATTCAGCCCGCCCAGCGCTCAAGTCGCGCTTGAAGGTTTCGGTCAGCAGCAACAGGGCAATCAGGGAGATGACCGCAGAGCCGATCAGGTACCAGGCCACTGACGAGCCTTTGCCGGTCATCGCCAGCAGGGCCGTGGTCACGATAGGCGTGGCCGCGCTGCCCAGCAGCCCGGAAAGCATGTAAGCCACCGATAGGCCGGAATAACGCACACGAGTGCCGAACAGTTCGGCGAGGAAGGTTGCGATGGGCCCGTAGTTGGCGGCGAACGCGGTCATCAACAGGCCATAGCCGAGAAACACCAGCGGCAGCTCGCGAGTATCCATCAGCCAGAACATCGGGAAGGCGACCAGCGCTTCACCGACGATGCCGGCGATGATCACTGGCTTGCGACCGAAGCGGTCAGACAATGCTCCGAAGGCAGGCAAGAGCACGATGCACAGCGCACAGGAGGCCAGTACCACGCTGAGCATGATGGTGCGGCTGAAGCCCAGGGTCTGTGTTCCATAGGTCAGGCCGAAGGCGACAATGATGTTGAACGATGCGCCGGTCGACATGGTTGCCACGCCGCCGAGCAGGACTTGCTTCCAGTATTTGCTGAAGACTTCGGCCAGCGGCAGCTTGATTTGCGGCTCGCTGGTTTTAGCCTTGTGGAACGCAGGTGTCTCGGTGATGTTGAGGCGGATGTACAGGCCCACGGCAATCAGCAGCGCGCTGGCCAGGAACGGGATGCGCCAGCCCCAGGCAAGCATGTCTTCAGCGGGCAGCAGCCAGGCGATCGCGAGGAAGGCCAGGTTGGCAATCATGGTACCGGCCGGCACGCCGATCTGTACCCATGAGCCATACAAGCCACGCTGATTGGCGGGGGCATGCTCGACGGCCATCAACACCGCACCACCCCATTCACCGCCCAGGGCCAGGCCTTGAATGATCCGCAGGGTCAACAGCAGGATCGGTGCCCAGATGCCAATGCTGGCGTAATCCGGTAACAGACCGATGGCAAAGGTTGCCGCGCCCATGGTCAACAGCGAAATCAGCAGCATCGATTTGCGCCCAAGCTTGTCGCCATAGTGGCCGAACAAGGCGGCCCCGACGATGCGCGCACCATAAGCCGAAGCAAAGGTGCCGAACGCCAGGAGGGTGCCGATCAAGGCATCGAACGCCGGGAAGAAAATCTTGTTGAACACCAGGGCCGAAGCGGTGGCGAAAACAAACAGGTCGTACCATTCCACCGTGGTGCCAATGACGCTGGCGACGGCGACTTTTTTCATGTTGACGCTGGGTTCGACCGACGGGGTAGCGGTCTGGATGCACGCGGAGCTGTTCATGCCTTTTTTCTCCAAGTTGAGCGTCGGGCTCAGTGGATTGATTTATTGGTTGGCAGTGTGAGTAACGGTGATGCTGTAGCTCGAGATCGGTTTTATTGTTTTTCAGGCGCAAGCGGGCCCTGCCTCCGAGGTCGTGTGGATGACGCGACCTCAGAGGTTCGGTGTTACTTGCATCATCAGTCGCTCAGTTGCCGAGCTCGCCGCAGCACTGCATTGAGCAGCACGTCGCAGCCCATGCGGACATCGTCAGGCAAGGCGTCTTCGGCTTCGTTGTGGCTCAGGCCACCGACACAGGGAATGAAGACCATCGTGGTCGGGCAATGTCCGGCGAGGTGGATGGCGTCATGCCCGGCACCGCTGACGATGTCTTGATGGGGGTAACCCAGCAACTGGACTGCCGAACGTACGGCAGCCACGCAATCGGCATCGAAGGGTGTCGCGGGGCTGAGCCAGTGACGACTGATCGCCAGACTCAAACCGCGCTTGTCAGCCACGATTTGCAAACGCTCGTATACGGCTTGTTCCATTGCGGCAATCTGCTGGTCTTCGTGGTGACGCAGGTCGACAGTAAAGTTGATCCGGCCAGGGATGGTATTGCGCGATGACTTGGCTATCTCCAGCTGGCCCACTGTGACCAGCCCCTTGGGCGCGAAGTCTCTGGCGATGGATTCCAGCACGCTGGCCATTTCCGCGACGCCGAACAGGGCATCCTTGCGCAACGGCATGGGTGTGGTGCCGGCGTGGGCACTGATACCGCCAACCCGCACATCCAGCCAGCAGATTGCCTGGCCGCCAGTGACGACACCCACCGGCAGGCCGTTGTCTTCCAGGATCGGGCCTTGTTCGATATGGGCTTCGAAGTAAGAATCGAAGGCTCGCTGCAGGGGCAGTTCACCACTCTGGCCTATATCGGTCAGGGCCTCAGCAACGCTGATGCCATTGGCATCACGGGCATCCAATGCCGTTTGCAACGGCAGAATGCCAGTGAACACCGCCGAGCCGAACATGGCCGGAGTAAAGCGCGCACCTTCCTCGTTGGTCCACACGGCAATTTCGATGGGCCGGCGGGTTTCGATGCCTTGTTCATTCAGGCAACGCACCACTTCCAGTCCGCTCAGCACGCCGTAGATACCATCGAAGCGGCCACCTTTTGGCTGGGTGTCCAAGTGGCTGCCCATGACGATTGGCGGCAGGCTGTTGTCCTGGCCTTCGCGGCGGGCGAAAAGGTTGCCAATGGCGTCGAACGCGATACTCAGGCCAGCCTCGCGGCACCAGCCCATGAACAACTCGCGACCGGCCAGGTCTTCCCTGGAAAGGGCCAGGCGACAGTTGCCGCCGCGCTCGGTGGCGCCAACTTTGGCCATGTCCATCAGGCTGCCCCACAGGCGCTCACCGTTGACCTTGGATACTTTCATCATTCACCTCTTGTCGCGTGTCTTAATAGCCCAGGGACGTATCGACCGGGTTGTTCAGGGGTTCGCCTCGTGCCAGCCGGCGCGCGTTTTCGGCGATCTGGCTGGCAATGCAGTCGTGGGACGCCGCCGAGGCCATGTGTGGCGTAACGATTAACCCGGGCATACACCACAGGCGATCATCGACCGGTAGGGGTTCATGCTCGAAGACGTCGAGCACAGCACCACGCAGCTGACCGCTGCTCAATGCCTGTTGTAGATCGTCGATGCGTACGTGCTGGCCGCGACCGCAGTTGACGATCACCGCACCAGGCGCCAGGGCCTCGAAGGTTTCAGTGCAGAGAATGCCTCGGGTAGCCGAGGTCAACGGCAGCAGGTTGATCAGAAGATCGAGTCCTTCGAGAAAACCACTGAACGCCTGAACGCCGCTGTGGCACACCACGTTGGGTATGTTTTTGACACTGCGCGCCCAGCCGCGAACGCTGTAGCCGGCACTGGCCAGGTCTTCGGCAATGGCTGCGCCCAGCGAGCCCAGGCCCATCACACCGACCTTGAAGTCCTTTGCCTGAATCTGTACCGGGCGCCGCCAGAGCTGGTCGGGCTGTTGCTGCAAGACCTGATCGAAGCGTCGGTGATAGTGAATCACCGCCCAGCGTACGTACTCGGTCATGCCTTGGCGGTGCGCGGGATCGACCACTCGGCACACGGGCAAGTTCGGGCAGCTTGGATCGGTGTGCAAGTGATCGACGCCCGCGGCGACCGAATGCACCAGTTGCAGATTGGGCAGCGCGCCCAAACTGTTGGCCGGCGGGAACCAACATGCGGCGACTTGTGCTTCACTGGCGACCGGGTCGTCGGCCAGTACCACCCGTATGTCCGGCGCCTGACGGGCAAAGGCCGCCTGGAGCTGGCCGAGCAGGATGCTATCGCGCGACAGCAGTACGACGGTGTTCATGAGCAATAGGACTCGCGCTGATCTTCAATCAAGGTCAAGGCGGCATTCCAGCTCAGCCCCATGATCTCTTCGGCTTCGTCGCGGCCGAACTGTTCTGCGGTGTGTTTGCAGACGTCTTCGTTGGGATAGACCAACTGGCTGCCGCCGGCCAGCGCCGCAACCTGCGCCTGGCAGGCGCGCTCCAGGAAGTGAATTTCGTGGAAGGCTTCAGCCACGTTGCCTCCGGCTGCCAGCAGGCCATGGTTACGCAGGATCATGGCCTTGTGTGGCCCCAGGTCGGCGACCAGTCGTTCACGCTCGGCCAGCGACAGCGCAATGCCTTCATAGGTGTGATAAGCCAATTTGCCGAAGAACTTCAGCGCATGCTGGCTGATCGGCAGCAAGCCTTGCTCCTGGGCGGCGACGGCCATACCGGCTGCGGTATGGGTATGCACCACGCAATTGAGATCCGGGCGGGCCATGTGGATCGCCGAATGAATCACGAAGCCGGCGGCATTGACGCGAGTACGCTCGTTCGCACCGCCCACCACCTGACCGTACTGGTCTATGCGCACCAGGTCGCTGGCTTTCATGCGATCGAAGATCACGCCGTAGCGGTTGATCAGGAAGTGGTGTTCAGGGCCTGGAATGCGCAGGGTGATGTGGGTGTCGATCAGGTCGGTCATGCGAAAGTACGCGACCAGTCGATACAGTGCGGCCAGCTCGCAGCGTGCCTTCCACTCGATGGGGTCGATGTTGTCGGGTGTGTACATGAGAGTTCCTTGTTAATGCGCAAATTGGTTTGCGGTAACGGTGGCTGGCCAAGAGGGTGCCGCCCCATTCATCACCCACCGAAATGCCCTGGATGACGCGTAGCTCTGGCGCCTTCGTGCTTTATCTCGTAGCCTCTATAATTAAGCAATTTGCTAATTCTTAAGTGCTGATTAAGCCACGCTAATAATGGACATCAAGATGAGCAGCAAAAACTCAAATGAAGAGCTGATGCAGGCTAGATGGGGAGGGCGACGTTTTCTCAACGATCGTCTGGATTGGAATTTATTGCGTACGTATCTGGCGATAGGCCAGGAAGGGAGCATCAGCCGTGCTGCGGCGCGGTTGTTCATTACCCAATCGGCCGTTAGCCAATCGCTCAAGCGGCTGGAAGAGCAATTGGAGTGCGCCTTGATTTCGCGCAAGGGGCCACGCTTCGATCTCACTGAGGCAGGAGAAGAAATACTGCGAATTGCCGAAGAGATGTACGGCAACGTGTCGCGCATCGGCTCGGCCATCGAAGGTCCCCAGGATGATGTGGTGGGGAAGGTTCGTCTGCTCTCGATCAGCCGGGTGCAATCGACGGTCTATGATGATTTTCTCGCGAATTTTCATCTCAATCATCCGCGTGTGGAGTTGGAGATAGAGGTTCTGCGCAGCTCCGACATTCTCAGTTCACTGATGCAGAAGACCGCCACCGTTGGTGTCGGTTTATGCCGCATCCCTCAACCCAAGCTTGAGCAGCGTTGTCTGATACGTCAGCGATATGCCTTCTTTTGCGGAAAACGGCATCGCTTTTTTGGCGTGCGGGGTCTGGATCTGGCTGAGCTGCAAGGGGAAAATTTTGTCAGCTTCACGAGCGACCAGATTGGCGGCAATCTTTCGCCGCTTACCGTGTTTCGTGACCAACAGGGCTTCACCGGCAAGATCGTCGCTTCGTCATCAAACTTTGAAGAAATCCGCAGGTTGGTGATCGCAGGATTTGGTATCGGCTGTTTGCCGGAGCACCTGCTCGATGTTGACCTGTACAACGGCATGCTCTGGCGCCTGCCGCCCAGGGATGGTGTGTCCGATGTGGACATTCACTTGCTGTGGAACCGCGAGCAGAAAATGACCCATGCAGAAACTGTATTTCTTGAAAGTTTCCAGCATGCCATTGCAGTTGCAGAGCAATCCGTCGATCAAGAACCCGGCAAGGAAGACTGACTGTTTGATTGGCATCATCGGTGATTGGGGTCTGCGCAATGCGACCCACGCCGGTGATCAGTCACCTCGCATCACACCAGATCCAGGCTCAAAATAAATTACCGACGTCACCATTCTTGTGGCTTGACAGCCGCTCTTAAAGTCATATAGCTTGAAATCGTATACTTTCTACCGAGTGGAGAAGCTGATGACACGTCTAAGAGTTCTTTTCGCATCTACCGCAGCAGCCCTAGGGCTTTCATTGGCAGTTTCTGCACCGGTACAGGCCGATACCTTGTCGAAAATTCGAGAGCGGGGAGTGCTTGTCTGTGGTGTGCACCCTGGCCTGGTCGGCTTCGGTGCGCCCAACAGTGCGGGTGATTGGCAGGGGTTCGATGCGGATTTCTGCAAAGCATTTGCCGCGGCGATTTTCGAGAAACCGAAAGTCAAGTTCGTCCCGCTGTCCGATCAGGCACGTTTCACGGCGCTGCAGAATGGTGAAGTGGATGTCCTCTCCCGGAACAGCACCTGGACCCTGACGCGCGATACCACGATGGGGCTGCAATTTCCGGTGGTGGATTTCTTCGACGGCCAAGGCTTTCTGATCAACAAGAAACTGGGCGTCACCAAAGCGGCAGAACTCGATGGCGCTACGGTCTGCATTCAGCAGGGCACAACCAGCGAGTATGTGGTTCGCAACTTCTTCGACAAGCTGAAGATCACATTCAAACCTGTGGTGATCGAAAGCGGTACTGAGTTCTTCTCGGCCTTTTTCGCAAGCCGCTGCGATGTAATCACCAGCGATGTGTCGCAGTTGGCGGTTATCCGGCTCAACTCGGGCAACCCTGAAAACTACGCCATCCTCCCTGATGTGATCTCGAAATCGCCAATGGGTCCGGTCGTCCGGGGCGATGACAAGCACTTTGCAGACCTCGTCAAGTGGACAGTCTTCGCAACCTTTACTGCAGAAGAACTGGGTATCACCAAAGAAAACGTTAAACAAATGCTCACCAGCAACAACGAGGACATCCGGCGTCTTCTGGGTGTAACGCCTGGTGTGGGGGCAGGGCTGGGTCTCAAGGATGACTGGGTGATCAATGTCATCTCCGCGGTAGGCAACTACAAAGAAATCTTCGAGCGCAACGTGGGTGCAAACACGCCCTTGCAGATGAAGCGTGGCCAGAATTCACTGTGGTCGGACGGTGGTCTGCTGTACGCCCCGCTTTTCTGATCCGTGATGTGAATGGCTCAAACGCCGCATAGATGGCGAATCAGAAACGAGAGGTGAAGGTCATGTCGGCAAGAGATGGCGCAGTTAAACACCAACACCGGGCAGTCACGGTATTGGTCCAGCTTGTAGTACTCACGGCTGTCGTGATTGCGGTTTGGTATTTCGGGCACGTGATCAACGAGCGCCTTACACAGAAAGGGATCAATACCGGGTTCGGCTTTCTGTGGACTCGCGCCGGCTTCGACCTCAGTGAAAGCATGATTGCTTTCAGCGGTGACAAGTCATATGCGTACGCCTTGCTCGCGGGGTTTTCGAACACGTTGAAAGTGGCGCTCTGCGCCATTGTGTTCTCCGTGCTGATCGGGGTATTGGCGGCGCTGGCCCAGTTGTCCAAATTCGGCCTGGCCAGACGAATTGCCAAAGTGTATGTCTCGACGATCCGCAATACGCCGCTGCTGCTGCAGTTGTTCTTCTGGTTCGCTGTTTTTACTTACGGTTTACCGGTAGTCCGGGAGGCTCTGGAACCGGTACCGGGCCTATTCATCAGCAATCGCGGGATCAATTTCCCGTGGCCGACCCCCTTTGCATTGACGGCGATTGTCGCGATCTTTTGCACCCTCGTGGCGTTTCTCTTGAGAAGCGTGAGGACCGGTGGCAGCGCACTGAAAAATCCGGGTGCCTTACTGATACTCCTGAGCCTGATTGCTTTTGTGTCCACGGCCTATGCCCTGTGGTCCGGGCAAATGACATTTGAGTGGCCCACGGCAAGCAAGTTTTCAATCGGCGGCGGCGGGCACTTTTCTCCCGAGTTCATGAGTATGTTCATCGGGCTCTCGGTGTACACGGGCACTTATATAGCCGAAGCGATCCGTGGGGCCGTGCAGTCCATTTCCCAGGGACAGATTGCAGCAGGTTATGCGCTGGGCCTGACGCACTTTGGCGTGCTGCGTTACATCGTGATGCCACAAGCGTTCCGGATCGCGATGCCAGCGGTAGTCAGTGAACTACTGAACCTGATGAAAAACAGTTCGCTCGGTGTTGCCGTGGGATACCCGGAACTGGTTTCGGCGGGAAATACCGCCATGAATCAAACGGGGCAGGCCATCGAATTGATCAGCATTTTCATGCTGGTTTACGTCACGGTAAACATTATTACGACGCGGGTAATCGGTCTTTGGGAGAAACATTATGTCTGGTGATCTGAATAATGGTGTCCAAGTGTCGATTCCCGCACCCTTGACGCTAATCCAGCGCCTGAAAGGCCTGGGCTCGGGCATGCCAACCCGGATTGTGCTCGGCGCACTGTTTCTTTGGGGCGTCGTTTTGGTTGGCCCAGGTATCTTCAAATGGTTGTTGCTCGATGCAACCTTCAGCGGCGATGCCGCGCTATGCCACCAGAACGGAGGCGCTTGCTGGGCGTTCATCGGCACCAAGCTCAATCTCATCCTGTTCGGGGCCTATCCTCCCGAGTCGCTTTGGCGTCCGATCACCTTCGTTGCATTGATCGCGGCGGTTGCGCTCTGGTGTTTGTTTCGGGTCCGTCATCACACAACAGCCATTGTGCTGTGGGTACTGGCTGCGTTGATTGGTTATCTATTGATGAGTGGCGGACTGTTCGGTCTTGAGTCAGTGGATCGTGCGCGTTGGGGTGGACTGCCGATTACCCTGCTGATCAGCATTGCCGGCCTTGTTTGCGCGTTCCCTCTGGGTGTACTGCTGGCGTTGGGTTGTCGGTCGCAGATGCCGCTTGTCTCTGTTCCGTGCCGGCTTTATGTGGATCTGATTCGCAGTGTTCCGGCGATCACCATTGTCTTCATGACCTTTGCGATCATTCCATTGATACTTCCGGACGAGCTTATTTTCGACAAGCTTTTTCGGGCAGGTATCGGTCTGTCGCTGTTTACCGCCGCTTACTTTTCCGAAGCCTTGCGCGGTGCCCTGCAAGCACTTCCAGTCGGTCAGCGCCAAGCGTCGGCAAGCTTGGGGTTCGGCTATTGGGGCAGTCATGCCTACGTGATCTTGCCGCAAGTCATCGCCCATTCGCTGCAACCGATTGCCAACATCGCCATCGCGTTCGTCAAGAACAGCTCGCTGTTGATGATCATCGGACTTTTCGATTTGCTTGGATCGGCAAGATCAAGCCTTTATGACGAAAACTGGCAAGGGTTCTACAAGGAGCTCTATCTGTTTGTCGGTGTCATCTACTTCGTTATCTGCATGTATATCCAACACTACGTCGCGTCGATTGAACGTGAGCGTAGGGCCCGCCTGTATCAATAATGGATGCCTCCATGAAAGAAATAATCGAAGTACCGTTTTTATCTGACGCGCTCAGGCGTTTGAATACACCGACCTCTTTGCTGATTCGCTCGGGTTCAATGCTTTATACCTGTGGCCTGCCACCGCTCGATCCGCTGACCGGGAATATTGTTCGAGGCACGATTGCTGAACAGACTCACGCTGTATTGCAGGTGATGAAAGTTGTTCTTGAATCGGCAGGGTCGTGCCTCGATAACGTCGTGAAAACCACGATTTTCGTGACCGAACCATCGATGATGGATGAGGTGAACGCCGTGTATCGCAAGTATTTCCCCGAGAATCCACCCGTCCGCTCATTCGTTGCAGTCAAGCCTTGGCCATTTCCGTTTGATATTGAAATCGATGTAGTCGCCCATCTTTAGAGATCGGCTGTACTGGATTGTAGTTTGTAAGAAGTAACCGCTCTCTTGGTAGCTACAAGCTATTCACTTCGTCGTTTTAATGTTTATACCCATGAACTCGAACTGAGTTGCTTCGACATTTAAGACTTTCTGCCAGATGCGCCATGAAGGATTTTATTCAATGAAGAATGACATTGCCGTATTAGATTCAACTCAAGTGGCCAAACTGATCGGTCGGATTGATGTGTTGTCCGCAATGCGTCGTATGTTCCTGGCGTTGGGACAGGAAAAGGCTGTGCAACCTCCACAGCTGCGCAATCCATTTCCCAATGGGCAAGGCAACTTTATCAGCTACCTTGGAACGCTTGCCGAGGAGCGGGTCTTTGGTGCAAAGCTCTCACCCTATATCCCGCGTCCGGAAGGGGCCCTGGTGACGGCCTGGACGTTGATGATGTCGATGGATGACGGTCAACCGCGCTTGCTCTGTGATTCGGGGCAATTGACGGCTGAGCGAACAGCGGGCACGACAGCGCTCGCCGTCGATTTACTTGCGCCCGCGCAGGTCAGCAAACTGGCCGTAGTGGGAGTAGGGCGGTTGGGGCAAGCGCATGTCCGGCATGTTTCGGCATTGCGCGAGTGGGGGGATATCAGATTGTACGCACCCAACATTGACGCTCTACCAGTGTCCGGGCAGAAGGCACTCCGGGACCTCGATCCGCGCGTCAGCATTCATGCCGAACTGGCCAGTGCCGTTGATGATGCAGATGTCATCCTGCTGTGCACCTCGGCCGGTCATACGGTGCTTGACCCTGCAGTGCTGAAAAAGCCTGCGCTGATCACTTCCATTTGTACCAATGCCCCACTGGCGCACGAAGTACCTCCTGAATCCCTGCTGAACATGAGCGTCTATTGCGATTACCGGGCTACAACGCCCGACAGCGCAGGGGAAATGCGCTTGGCAAAAGACCAGCATGGCTGGCTGCCCGAGAGTATTTACGGGGATTTGCCCGAGCTGATGACGGGAGCCGCCCGGCTTCCCGATCCCGAGCGCCATACCTTCTTCCGTTCAATCGGACTGGGGCTGGAGGATATCGCCATTGCCAATGAACTGTATCAGTTGCATATGATGGACAACTGAATAGAGGTTCAGAAGTCGTTCTGCCTATTTCAGCGTAATAATAAGCCGGGGGATGGAAACATCCCCCGGCTTGTATTCGGGAGGGTGCCATGGCAGCTGTTACCGATACGCTTAAGCTGTTTCTCTGCGGCGACGTCATGACTGCCCGCGGCATTGACGCAGTACTGCCGCATCCTGGTGATCCGCGGCTTTACGAAGCTTACGTCAAGAATGCCGGCGATTACGTCCGGCTGGCAGAACGAGTCAATGGCCCGATTCCCCGCCCGGTCGATTTCACCTATGTCTGGGGCGCTGCGCTGGATGAGTTAGAACTTCGCCAGCCACACGCACGCATCATCAACCTGGAAACTGCAGTGTCCCGCCGCGGACGACCGGAGCCAAAGGGCATCAATTACCGCATGAGCCCGGAGAACTTCCCGGCCATCAGCGCAGCCGGCATCGACTGCTGCGTGCTGGCCAACAACCATGTGCTGGACTGGGGGGCTGCCGGCCTAGCCGATACGCTGGAGACCCTGGCGAGCAATGGTATGTGCAGCGCCGGCGCCGGGCACAACCGGCAATCTGCCGAAGCGCCCGCCGTGTTGCTGCAGCCTTGCGGGCGGCGCTTGCTGGTGTTTGGCCTCGGCGCACCCGACAGCGGCATTGCGTCGGACTGGGCCGCCACGGATAAGGGCGCGGGCGTTGCGCGGCTGGAGGACCTGTCGATGCAAAGCCTGCGCCCTGTGGCCAAACGGATTCTCGAGGGCAAAAAACCGCGGGATCTGGTGGTCGCCTCCATTCACTGGGGCGGCAACTGGGGGTTCGATATCCCGCGCGAGCAGCTCCGGTTCGCCCATGCCTTGATCGACGAGGCGGGAGTTGACGTGGTGCACGGGCATTCCTCGCACCACGTCAAAGGCATCGAGGTGTACCGCGAACACCTGATTCTCTATGGCTGCGGTGATCTTCTGAACGATTACGAAGGCATCGAGGGCTACACAGCCTTTCGCGGCGACCTGGGGCTTCTATACTTTGCCTCGCTGGACCCGGGCGGGCACCTGCAGTCGTTGGACTTGATACCCACCCGGCTGTGTCGCTTTCGCATCTGCCGTGCTGTAGGGGATGACCGTCAATGGCTGCACGACACTCTTTCTCGCGAGTGCGCACGCTTGGGCACCAGCATCCAGCCAGGCGCGCAAAACGCCTTTGAGTTGCGTTGGTGAACCCCTTTGGCGACTCGGCGTGATCAATGTTGCAGGATCTTCGAGAGGAAGTCCTTGGCACGCGGGGAGCGTGCTTCGGGAGAGCCAAAGAACTCTTCTTTTTTGCAGTCTTCAATGATTTTTCCCGCGTCCATGAAAATCACACGGTCACTGACCTTCCTGGCAAAGCCCATTTCGTGGGTGACACACATCATGGTCATGCCCTCGTTTGCGAGCTTGATCATCACGTCTAAAACCTCGCCGACCATTTCCGGGTCCAGTGCCGAAGTGGGTTCGTCAAACAGCATCACAATCGGGTCCATCGATAAGGCACGAGCAATTGCCACACGCTGCTGCTGGCCACCTGAGAGCTGCCCTGGGAACTTGTCCTTGTGGGCGCTCAGGCCAACACGATCGAGCATTTTCAGACCCCGTTTGAGCGCCTCGTCCTGGCCACGGCCAAGCACCTTCATCTGGGCGAGCGTCAGGTTTTGCGTCACGGACAGGTGTGGAAACAACTCGAAGTGCTGAAACACCATGCCGACCCGGCTGCGCAGCTTGGGCAGGTTGGTTTTCGGGTCCGAGAGGCTGATACCGTCGACGACAATTTCGCCTTTCTGGAAGGGCTCCAGTGCATTTACCGTTTTGATCAGCGTTGATTTGCCAGAACCGGAAGGGCCGCACACCACGACGACTTCACTCTTCTGTATTGCGGTAGAGCAGTCGCTCAGTACCTGAAAGTTACCGTACCACTTGGAAACATTTTTTATGTTGATCACGGTGGTTGTCCTGATGTGGTTGCAGATGGCGCAAGAGGGACGAGGACCTGATCGCAAACGGCTGACCAGGGCGCCTCAGTCTCTTCCTACTGTAGAAAGTATACGATTGTTTATTCGCCAACGACAACAACAAAGCGATGAATCAGGCCCGCATTTCAGATGAATGGGGAGAGGGGCTGGACTGTGGTTCGAGGGGGCCAGGCCGAGGATGTCGTCCTTGTTCGTTTTCGTATAATCGTATACCGTCGTAAATAATGATGTTGTGCTCGTATCTGCGAAACCCAGACACGCCTTTAAATCGCTCCTGGCCACTTAGTGTCATATGTCTAACCAATCACCACTGAAATACATTGCAGGTCTGATTCCGCTGGCACGTGTGTCCGCACCGCAATTTGTTGCGGCCGTTATCAGGGAAGCCATCGTCACCGGCGCGCTTTCCGGTAGCGAACCTTTGCGTCAGGACCTGATCGCAACAGAACTCAACACCAGCAAGGTGCCGGTTCGCGAAGCGTTACGTGAGCTTGAAGGTCAGGGACTGGTCCAGTTCCTGCCAAACCATGGCTTCATGGTGACGCAGCCCTCACTGCATGAAATGAACGAGTGCTTTGAATTACGGGCGGTTCTAGAGCCGTTGGCCGTCCGCCATTCGGTACCGCTCTCGACACCCGAGCAACTTGATGCTGTCGAGCGCATCATCGATGAGTTCGAGAAGGTTCAAGATCCGATCTTGAGCAGTCAATGGAACCTCTCGCTTCATACGGCGCTTTATGCTCCGGCGCGAATGAAGCATCTGGAAAACATGATCATCCGCGCGCACACCGTCGCGCAGCGTTATACGCATATCTACATGCAGTTGCGCTCAGCAGGGATTGATAGCCAGGACGAGCACCGCGCGATCCTCGCGGCGTATCGGGCTAAAGATGTGGAGGCGGCGGTTGCGTTGATGACAAAGCATGTCAAGCAAGCGTCGGATGAGGCGGCTGAGTACCTGAAAGATCACTTTGAGCAAAACTGATCGGGGACTCGGGGCATTTAGAGCTCATGCGGGCTAACGTGCGAAAGCTCGTGTCTGAAGGCAAAAAAGAAGGTGCCCGCGCACCTTCTTTTGTCTCGCTTATCTGGACTTCAATACCTTCGGATTGGAGTTGCCCCAGATCGTGTACAGGTCCGCCAGCAACGCGCCGTTGATGGTCTCAAGTTCTGTCTGGGTAATCTCTTCATCGCCTTGCTTGCCATACAAAACGACCTCATCTCCCGCCTGCACGCCCTTGATACCACTGACGTCGACCATCAGCGTGTTCATGGTGACCTTGCCGATCACCGGCGCGCGTTGGCCGTGGATCAGCACTGAAGCCTTGTTGGAGAATGCTCGTCGATAACCGTCGGAGTAGCCGGCCGGGATGTTGGCGATCAACGAGTCTTTGTTCAGGGTAAAGGTGCGGTCGTAGCTGATCGTACTGCCCGCCGGGTAGGCGTTGACCGCCGCGACCCGCGATTTGAACTGCATCACCCGTTGAAATTCGTTATGCCCACCCACTGGGTAGCCATAGAGCGCAGCCCCCGGGCGAACCATGTCCAGCCAACCTTCCGGGACCTCAAGGGTGGTGAAGGTATTGGCGCAGTGCAGGGTGATCCGGCTGCGGTCCAGTTTGGCGTGCTCGATCAGCCATCCGGACTGCTCCTTGAATTTGGCGAGTCCCTGAAGGACATCTTCTCGTTCTTCGACCGGGAAGTGGGTCATGATTCCGACGATGTTCAGATGATCCAGTCGGGTCAGGTCAACCGCCTGTTGTTGACCTGCAGTCGTGCTCATTTCCAGACCGTTGCGGCCCATGCCCGCCGAATTCAGCGCCAGGTGAACAGGCAGCTTCACGCCTTTGCGGGTGGCCAGTTCATTGAGCTGACGTGCAACCTCCAGGTTGCCGACCAGTTCTTCGATGTTGTAGCGCAGTGCATTCTCGACTTCTTCAACAGTAGCGCTGCGCAAACGCATCAGGCGCCCCTTGAAGCCTTTTTCCCGTGCAACACGCGCCTCCTCGTTGCTTGCCACGCCGATACAGGTGATGCCCATCCGGATGGCGGAAGGGATCAGTAAACCGATGCCATTTCCATAAGCGTCGGCTTTCATCACGGCACACATCTGGCTTTTACCCGCCAGTCGTTGCTGAAGCTTGGCGATGTTTCCTTCGAAGGCCGCCTGATCAATTTCCAGCCAGGTATTGGCCTGGCCTGATTGATTGTCGGCGCGAGCGTGTGCAGGTGTGGGATCGAGTAAAGGGGCGGCATTGACCACCGGCATCATTGCCGTCAAGGCCAGGGCGAGCGTCAGCGTGCTGAGCATGAAACGTGGCATATCGAGTCTTCCATAGTGGATGAGGAATGGCCCCATGCTGGCGTGGATTTGGCATCAGCCAGGTCCATCAGGCATTGAGCGAACAGCCATGGAATTTTTATGCAAAGGCGTCGTTTGTTTATGTGGTGTTCCGCCGCTCGCGCAGCGGATGACGCTGTAAAACGGGATTAAACGACCGAGGGGCTTTTTCATCTCACCAGTGATTTTCATTTGATGAGTCTCGGTGTTGAGCGCCCATTTCAGCAAAAGCGGAATCGGCTGCCGAGTTAAAGCGTTCAACATTCTGAGTCGAGTGCCAATGGGATAACAGCCGAGTCGGCGGCAGGGGAGGAGGGAGAATAACCGCACTCACTTCCTTTTCTTGAAAGGCTCCCATGCAAACGACTAATACGGTGTTGATGATTCAACCTTCGCGCTTCTCCTTTAACGTTGATACCGCCGCGAACAATCGTTTTCAGAAGTGCTCATTGCCTCAGGATCAGGCGCAAGCTCGGGCCCTCGAAGAGTTTGATGGCTATGTAGCGGTATTACGCGAGCAAGGGGTAGAAGTGCTGGTTGCCCAGGACAGTGCATCCCCCCATACACCCGATTCGATTTTCCCTGACAACTGGTGGAGCAGTCATGCCGATGGCTCGCTGGTGCTATATCCGATGCAGGCTGCAGATTAAGCATGAGAAATAGCCTGAAGTTCAGCCACAAGATCCTGCTGGCCGTCTCTCTGATTGTCATTGCCGCATTTGGGTTGGTTACGGTCTACAACGACTATCTGCAGCGCAGCGCCATTCGTAAGGAACTGGACAGTTATCTGCACGAAATGGGGGGGATCACCGCGAGCAATATTGCCAACTGGCTTTACGGCAGGGTGTTGTTGATGGAGAACCTTTCACAGTCGGTGGCGATAAATCCGTCTGCGGAAAACATTACGCTTCTGCTCAAGCAACAAGCCTTGGCGTCGACCTTTATCGCCACCTACGTGGGAGACAAAGACGGTAAGTTCATCACCTATCCAGACGCCAGGATGCCGGAAGGCTACGACCCTCGTGCCCGCCCCTGGTACAAGGATGCGGTCAACAGCAGCGGGCCGACCGTCACCGAGCCTTATATCGATGCCACGACCGGCAACCTGGTGATCACCGTCGTCAACGCGATCAGCAAGGCCGGGCAGACCCAGGGCGTCGCTGGCGGTGATCTGGGCCTGCAGGCCATTGCCGACAGTATCAATGCCCTGGACTTCAACGGCATGGGTTATGCCTTTCTTGTCAGCGCCGACGGCAAGATTCTGGTCCACCCGGACAAAACGCTGGTGATGAAGACGCTCACAGATGTCTATGCGCAAAATACCCCGCGCATCAGTGGAGATATCCGCGAAGTTCGCGCTGATGGCAAAACCCGCATCGTCACGTTTGCACCGATCAAAGGCTTGCCGTCACTGAACTGGTACATCGGTTTGTCCATTGACAAGGACAAGGCGTATTCGATGCTCAGCGAGTTTCGAGCTTCAGCCCTGATCGCTACGGTTATCGCCGTGCTGATTATTGTCGCGTTACTCAGTCTGCTGATCCGGCTCCTGATGCAACCATTGCAAGTGATGACCCGGGCGATGCAGGACATTGCCGAAGGAGAGGGCGATCTGACCAAACGACTGAGCATCCACACGCAAGACGAATTCGGCATGCTCGGCACGGCGTTCAACCGCTTTGTCGAACGGGTTCATGGATCGATCCGCGAGGTTTCCTCGGCCACAGAACAGGTCAACGAAGTGGCCCTGCGGGTGGTCAGCGCTTCCAATTCGTCGATGCTCAACTCCGACGAGCAGTCCAGTCGGAGCAACAGCGTGGCGGCCGCCATCAACCAGCTCGGTGCCGCCGCCGAGGAAATTGCCCGCAACGCCGCCCAAGCCTCGCACCAGGCCAGCGATGCCCGTGGCCTGGCCGAAGAGGGTCAACAGGTCGTTGAAAGAACCATCCAGGCAATGAACACGTTATCCGGGATGCTCGGCACTTCGAGCGGTAATATCGAGAACCTCAACAGTAAAACAGTGAACATCGGGCAGATCCTGGAGGTGATCACCAGCATCTCCCAGCAAACCAACCTGCTGGCGCTCAACGCTGCCATTGAAGCTGCCTGTGCCGGTGAGGCAGGGCGCGGTTTTGCGGTGGTTGCCGATGAAGTGCGCAACCTGGCCCATCGCACCCAGGAATCGGCGCAACAGGTACAGACGATGATCGAAGAACTGCAAGTCGGCGCCCGCGAGTCGGTCAGCACCATGAGTCAGAGTCAGCGTCACAGCCTGGAAAGCGTGGAAATCGCCAACCTGGCCGGCGAGCGCTTGAATAGTGTGACCCTGCGAATCGGAGAGATCGATGGCATGAACCAATCGGTTGCCACGGCCACGGAAGAACAAACCGCCGTAGTCGAGTCGATCAATAGGGACATTAGAGAAATCAACACCCTGAATCAGGATGGCGTGGAGAACCTTCATGCAACCCTGCGAGCCTGTTCCGATCTGGAACAGCAGGCGGCTCGCTTGAAACAGTTGGTGGGCAGTTTCCGTATCTGACCCATCAACGCCGTGACGACAGTTGCTGCGGCTCGAGAAAGGCATAGTGGAAGTAATCACGCATGGCCTGCTAAACCCGCGGTACCGAAGTAAGCAATCGGTCCAAACCTAACTAAACTAAACAGTCATTTAGTTTAGTTATAATTTATGGTTATCAGCAGGAGAGGGTAGCTCATCTGATGAGCCAGGGTTAGCTCATCCATGCTCGCTATCTTCCAAATATGTACGGTATCTTTCAAGGGCACGCATAATCGGAACGTATAATCAGTAGCAAGCCCCGTAAATCAAGGGTTCCAGCCATCTGCAACGGCCATTAAAAGAAGTATGCAATGGGTCATTTTCCAAGCTGGATGCTTCAGAGCGCTCACAATTACCTGAAAGCTGCTGAGGTTTTGGACGCGCAGAACCTGCCGCACGTTGCCCAGGTCAATGCGGCGATTGGTATGGAAATCCTGCTCAAGAGCTTTATTTCTGTGCCTGACCAGCATCAAGGTACATCCGGCGAAACCCACAAACTCGACGCCGTAGCGCTGGCCGCAGCTCACCAGCATCTGCAAAGCGCTGACAAAACCCGCCGTAAAAACCCTGATAGGCATGATTTGCTGACGTTGTTCCATGCGATGCCCGAAGCGATTCGTCGCAGCTTGGCCCTAGACAGTCAGGAAGATTCCTTCGAGAGATACCGCGACGTGTTCACCAACAGCCGATATCCGTATGAGTCGAGCAGCTGGAAATATTCCGATCCGGTACTGATGAGATTGCTGCGGTGGACGCTGGCCAACGTGGTTGGCTATTACAAGGAGCAAGGTTCGCAGGATCCATTCGTCCTGGATTACATCGCTGAGGTGCAGGCACGAGCTGCAGGAGAGTGATCGAGGCCTGGGCCTGGCTTCAAATCTGTCGAGATTTGCTAAAGCTGCGAAAACTTCATGCTGTTGAAAAAAATAAACATTATTCAACATTAAGACAGGCTCCGCTGCCCTTCTTGATATTTTCGCCGCTTTAACTACTTTTTATCCAACTATTGCGTATTTTGCCGTGGGGTAAACCCATGCAACAAATAAGCATAACCAAGGGTTCCCTGGTACTGGTTGGTAATAAACAGCTGGAGATTATTGGCGCCGTTTCGTCAAGCAAGATCAAGGCCGTCGACATTAGGACAGGGGAAGTGGTTTTGGTGTCGCCTGGCGAAATCGAGTTCGAGCTAAAAAAAGCTCCAACTTTTCTCTGTCTCGTAAGTGATCCCGCAGAAAGCGCACCGTCCATCGAAGATGTAAATGAGGCCGACCTGCAGTTGGCGTCAGACCGGTTTGCCGTCCTGTTGCCGCTGGCTGGCAAAAGGCATCTTTCCAAGCAAGATATGGTGCGATGCACTACTGCGCTAAAGCTGAGCGCGGCGCAGGTGTACAGATTGCTGGCCAGACTGGACTCTGATCTTGGTCCGATGAGCCTGCTACCGCGGCAACGCGGCAGATCCAAAGGAATCAAATTGATCGACGCATGCGCCGAGGACATCATCCAGGAAACCATAGATGAGTGCTACGGCGGTCCTGGGGCCACCTCCCAGCGCATCATCGAAATAGTCAGGGAGCGATGCCTGGCGATGTCCATTCAGGCTCCAAGTGCAACCACCATTGGCAACAGGATTAAAGCTCGCAGGCCGCGCACACTGTTGGCGAAGAGGTCCGGAACAAAAGCTGCGCGGCAGGCTTACGAGGTCCGGGGAGGAAAAGTCCAGCCTGAGGCGCCACTGGAGCTGATCCAGATAGATCACGCTCTTGTCGATTGCATCATCGTAGACAGTGAACAGCGCCTGCCTTTGGTACGCCCCTGGGTCACCATCGCTATCGACGTTTATACGCGAGTGGTGCTCGGCTTCTATTTGTCCTTGTCGTACCCGTCGGCAATGTCGGTGGCGCTGTGCATCTCCCATTCGATATTGCCCAAGGAGCGCTGGTTAAAGGCGTATGGCTTTACTGGTGAGGAGTATCCGTTCTACGGCATGCCGAAAAGAATCCACGTCGATAACGCCAAAGAGTTCAGGTCAAAAAACTTATCCGACAGCTGTCGGAAGTACGGCATTGAGTTGACGTTCAGGCCAAAGGGCACTCCTCACAATGGGGCCCACATTGAGCGCCTGATTGGCACGTTGATGACAAAAGTCCATATGTTACCCGGCACCACCATGTCCTCGGCCAAAGAAAAGGGTCATTACAAGAGTGATCGGCATGCGGCGCTGTCGTTTCCCGAGTTCCGCGAGTGGTTCATCCGAGAAGTCGAGATCTATCACGTGACGACGCATTCTGCGCTCGGCTGCTCACCGCTGCTTCGGTGGGAAAAGCATTACCAAAACAAGGATGGCAGCTTTGCCTATCCGCCGATTATCGAAGATCGAATGCGCCTGTTGATTGACTTCATGCCGGTCAAGAAGCGAGTGATCGGCCGGGCGGGTATCAGGCTTAACACGGTCGACTATTACTCTTCAACCTTGAAGCGCTTTGATATCGGGACACGATGCGTAGTCCGTTACGATCCGGAGTCATTAAAAAAAGTATGGGTCCTTCCGAACGGTGAACAGACATACATAGAGCTGAGTTACGCGGATCTGCGGTTGAATCGCCCCGGGTTTCGTAGACACCTCCATGCCTTA
>NZ_AKJL01000027.1 GCF_000282355.1 Pseudomonas sp. GM49 | reverse complement strand
CGGATACAAAAATGTCTTGGCTCATGGAGTCTCTCTCGCCCTTTTTGATTTTTTCGAGATCAGAGGCGAACGCTTCAAATCTGATAGAACTGCCGATACCACTTCACAAACTCGCCGACGCCGGTTTCGAGCGTCACCTGCGGGCTGAAGCCTACCCACTCGGCCAGTGCCGAGACATCGGCCCAGGTCTTGACCACATCACCGGCCTGCATCGGCATGTAGTTGCGCCGGGCCTGCAGGCCCAAGGCAGATTCCAGGCACTCGACGAAATCCAGCAACGCCACCGGCATGCCACGCCCGATGTTGAAGAGACGGTTTACCCCGGCGGCAGAGCCTTCCGGCACCGGTGGTTTTGGGCGTAGTCGGGCGATACCTTCGACAATGTCGTCGACGTAGGTAAAGTCGCGCGACATCTGCCCCTCGTTGTAAATATCGATGGGCAGGTCTTTGAGGATGGCGTCGGTAAACTTGAACAGCGCCATGTCCGGGCGGCCCCACGGACCGTAGACGGTAAAAAAGCGCAGGCCACTGGCTTTCAAGCCATACAAATGGCAGTAACTTTCGGCCAGCAGTTCATTGGCGCGCTTGCTGGCGGCGTACAGCGAAACGGGATGTTCGACAGGATCCTCGACACTGAACGGCATCTTGCTGTTGGTGCCATACACCGAACTGCTCGAGGCGTAGATCAGATGCTCGGGGCGATGGTGCCGACAGGCTTCCAGCACATTGAGGAAACCCACCAGGTTCGATTGTCCATAGACATCCGGGTTGTCCAGCGAGTAGCGCACCCCGGCTTGAGCCGCCAGGTGCACCACTTCGGTAAAACCGTGCTCCCGGAACAAGCTCATCAGGGCCGGTTTGTCGACAATGTCCATCTTCTGGAAACGAAATCCCGGCAGAGTCTCCAGCACCTTGAGGCGTGCGTGCTTGAGCTCGATGTCGTAGTAGTCGTTGAGGTTGTCGATACCGACGACCTCCTGACCCTCGCGGCACAAACGCTGGACCGTATGAAAACCGATGAAACCGGCTGCACCGGTGACCAGAACAGTCATACGACGCACACCGGTAATTGCGCCGTGATCGGCGCGAGATTACTGATCCAGACCCTTGTCAGCTTCATGTGTAGTTCCTGCTTATGGCGTTATTCGCGCAAGGTTACGTTATGAAGCTTATAAAACAGAAACATTTCAGTTTCGATAACGCCTCACGCAACTTCAGCAAAAAAAACCATAATTGGCCGAATAGACACCTACTATTTGGCCGATTTGTCATGGGGCTTGTAAAACCGGAACAAGCCGATGTCCACGGTCTTGATGTACTCCTTGGCCCAATCCGGCTTGACGGTACGATCATGGAAATACAGGGCACCCTGGGTGCGATCCGGAAGTTCCTTGTTCAGGGCCTTGCGCGCGATCTCCTTGGCCATCGTGTAAGGCACCTCTTCCTGGACCGAATCGGATTTGCCGTCACACCACCAGGAGAACTGGCAACTCTTGGTTTCCGAGCCCTGTTTGACCACTTTACACACCGTATCCGGAAAGCCCTCGTGGCCCAGGCGATTCATGACCACGTTGGCCACCGCCTCCATGTCGGCGGAATCCTTGCCCCTGGCTTCCCAGTAAATGGAGCGGGCCAGGCACGTGATCGCGTCATCCAGCGGCGCGGCGCCCGCCGGGTCGACGGCCTGGACTTCGGACGGGGTAATCGCTTCAGCCTTGGGCGCCGGTGCGGGGCTGTTGTTCTCGGCGGCTTTCTGTTCCAGCACCTCAGCCTTGTTCTCGGCCGCTTGCTGTTTTTGCTGTTGATCCGTAGCGGATACCGGGCCGGCCAGCAAAGTGAGGGCGAGGCAAGTGGCGATCCAGTCAAAGCGCATGATCGATGTCACTCGGTGAGTGGTTCGACTCAGTGTAGTAGTGAAATGATTTCACCCGCCCCACTACACTCTGGATAAATCCGTTGTCCTGGATGGGTCAACTTCGCGCATCATGGGTGCAATCTGCTCAAGGGGGATTTTCATGGGTTTCATCTCATCCGCAATGCGTTTTGCCGGCTTGTCACTGGGCCTGGTATTCGCCGCCAATGCCGTGGCGACAGACGAAACGCAATTGATCGAATCGATCAACGTCTACCGCAGCCAACTGCAGCGCTGTGCAGGCCAGGTCTCCTCGGAGCTGCCGCCGCTGTCGGCCGACCCGCGCCTGGTGCTGACCGCCCCGAGCATCGGTGATCTGCAGCAGGCCATGGCCGCTGCCGGTTATCCCATGAAGAATGTGCAGGCCATCAGCCTGTCCGGGCCCCGCGATGCAGCCTCGGCGATGAAGGCAATTCAGGAGAGCTTTTGCCAGATCGTCCTCGACCCGCAATTCGTAGATGTCGGCGTCAGCCGCCAGGACCGGCAATGGCGCATCGTGGTCGCACGTCCATTGTTGAGCGCACGCCTGGGCGACTGGCAGGCCGAGGGCCAGAAGCTGCTAATCGAACTCAACGCCGCACGGGCCAAGCCGCGTCAATGCGGCCCGCAATCCTTCGCCGCCGCGCCGCCGCTGGCCTGGAACGCCACACTGGCCACCGCCGCCGAAGGCAATTCCCGCTCCATGGCCAACCACAACTACTTCGATCACAAGGACCGCGATGGCCGCACACCGGGTGACCGTGCGGAACTGGCCGGCTACGACTTCCAGCAGATCGGCGAAAACATCGCCGCCGGGCAAGATAGCGTACGCAAGGTGGTCGAAGGCTGGCTGACCAGCCCCGGCCACTGCGCCAACCTGATGAACCCGCAGTTCCGCGAGTTGGGCGCGGCGTATGCGACCGATCCGAAGAGCGATGCGGGGATTTACTGGACGGCGATGTTTGGGGCGCAGTAATGACAAGACTCTGGGCCCTTCAAGAAAGCTTTTGCGGTGAGACTGAAGCCCTTGGCGGCGGGCAGCCTTCCAACGCGGCAGATCGTACCTGTAGGAGCGAAGCTTGCTCGCCAAAAACGTCTGAACAACGCGATCATTCAGACAGCACGCGTTATCGTTGACGTCCATCGCGAGCAAGCTCGCTCCTACAGGGAAACGAGTTCTATTGCGATCAGGCCAGCCGGAAGGCCGCCTCGCTTTTGCTTTTGCTTTTGCTTTTGATCTTCTTGCCCCCTCGAGAGGCCGAGCGCAGGTTCTGCGTAGTGGGCAACCCGGCATGGATGCCGGGTTAGCCGCCCCCGGCCATGGATGGCCGATGGCGACGGGCTCTGTAGGAGCGAGCTTGCTCGCGAAAAACCTGAGAGCACCGCGGGGTGTCAGGCTCCCCGCATCATCGTTGACCTCCATCGCGAGCAAGCTCGCTCCTACAGGCCGGGCGGCGTTCCGTTCTTCCAAGTGACCAGCCGTAAGGGCGGAACCAATAGTCGCCGTTACCCCAGAAATGGATATTCACCCAACCCAATCCAATCCAAACACCTCAAAGCGAACTGGAACCCTCTAACGACTTGCCATCAGTGGCTACTCATCCCGGCCACCTGCATCAACATCCGCAACGCCCCCGCCACCACCCCCAACGCAACCACACTGCCCAGCCAGATCACCACCAGCCACCCAAGTCGCTTGTACCAAGGCGCCGGTGCCGGTTCACGGGAATCAATGGTAGCCATCGCCAATCCTCACTTTGCCGCGGAACACGTAGTAGCTCCAGACCGTGTACATCAGGATGATCGGCAATATGAACAGCGCCCCGATCAGGATGAACAACTGGCTGGTTGGCGGTGACGCCGCGGCCCACAGGCTGATCGACGGCGGCACGATGTTTGGCCAGATGCTGAACGCCAGGCCGATGTAACCGAGGAACACCAGCATCAGGGTGAAGGCGAACGGCCAATGGGTGTGGCGTTGGCGCAGGGTCTTGAGCAAGCCGAACAACGCCAGCAAGGCCAGCACCGCCAGGCCTCCGAACACCGCCAGGTGCGCATGGGCAAACCAGCGCGTGGCGATGTCCGGATGCAGGATCGGCGTCCACACGCAGATCACACCGATCACCGCCAACAGCAGCCAGGCCAGTGGCCGGGTGAACAGGCGCATCCGCGATTCGAGCATGCCTTCGGTCTTGACCAGCAACCAGGTGCTGCCCAGCAGCGCATAAGCGACGATCAGACCCACACCGCAGAACAGCGGAAACGGTGCCAGCCAGTCCAGCGAACCACCGGCGAACTGACGGTCGACCACCGGGATGCCGGCGATGTAAGTGCCGATCACCACGCCCTGGGAGAACGTCGCCAGCAGCGAACCGCCAATGAATGCCATGTCCCACACATGACGCTTTTCAGGGCTGGCCTTGAAACGAAATTCGAACGCCACACCGCGGAAGATCAAGCCGCACAACATCAGGATCAGGGGCAGGTACAGCGCTTCCAGAATCACCGAATAGGCCAGCGGGAACGCGCCATACAGCGCCGCGCCACCGAGCACCAGCCAGGTTTCGTTACCGTCCCAGACCGGTGCCACGGTGTTCATCATCACATCGCGCTCCTTCGCATCCGGGATCAGCGGAAACAGAATGCCCAACCCCAGGTCGAAGCCGTCCATGATCACGTACATCATCACGCCGAAGGCGATGATCACGCCCCAGATCAGCGATAAATCGATACCTTGAATACCCATGATTCAACTCCCTTCCTTCAATTGACGCGGGCGTCGGTTTCGAGGATTTCGGCGTCGGCAGATAGCGGCCGGCGCGGTGTGATCAGCTGATCGGAATGCCCGTCGACGGGATGTCCGTGATGCGGCTGTGGCCCTTTGCCGACCAGTTTCATCATGTAGCCGATACCCACCGTGAACACCGAGAAGTAGATCACCACGAACAGCGCCAACGAGAGGCTCAACTGTGTGACGCTGTGATTGGACGCGGCATTCGCGGTTCGTTGCAGGCCATACACCACCCACGGCTGACGCCCGACTTCGGTGGTGATCCACCCGGCCAGCATGGCGATCAGGCCGCTTGGGCCCATCCACAACATCAGGCGCAGGAACCAGCGATTGCGGTAAATGGCACCGCTGCGACGCAGGGCCAGGCCGAGCACGCCGGCCAGCACCATCAACATGCCCAGCCCGGCCATGACGCGGAAGCTCCAGAAAATAATCGTCGCGTTGGGGCGATCCTCTTTCGGGAAGCTCTTGAGCGCCGGGATTTGCTTGTCGAGGCTGTGGGTCAGGATCAGGCTGCCCAGATAAGGAATCTCGATGGCGTACCTGGTTTTCTCGGCCTGCATGTCCGGGATGCCGAACAGCACCAGCGGCGTCGCTTCGCTACCGTTGTTTTCCCAGTGCCCTTCAATTGCGGCGATTTTCGCCGGTTGATGCTCCAGGGTGTTCAAGCCGTGGGCGTCACCGACCACGGCCTGGATCGGGCAGACGATCAACGCCATCCACAACGCCATCGACAGCATCTTGCGTACTTGCCGGGTGTCGTTGCCGCGCAGCAGATGCCACGCCGCCGACGAGCCGACAAAGAACGCCGTGGCCACGAACGCGGCAATCGCCATGTGCGCCAGGCGGTACGGGAACGACGGGTTGAACACGATGGCCAACCAGTCCAGCGGCATCACCCGACCGTCGACGATCTCAAAACCCTGTGGCGTCTGCATCCAGCTGTTGGAGGCGAGAATCCAGAAAGTCGAAATCAGCGTGCCGATGGCCACCATCACCGTCGAGAAGAAGTGCAAGCCGCGCCCTACCCGGTTCCAGCCGAACAGCATGACCCCGAGGAACCCTGCCTCGAGGAAGAACGCCGTGAGCACTTCATAGGTCAGCAACGGCCCGGTGATGCTGCCGGCGAAGTCGGAGAAGCGGCTCCAGTTGGTGCCGAACTCGTAGGCCATGACCAGCCCCGAGACCACGCCCATGCCGAAGTTGACGGCGAAGATCTTCGACCAGAAATGGTAGAGATCGCGATAGGTGTCGTTGTGGGTCTTCAGCCATAAGCCTTCAAGCACCGCCAGGAAACTGGCCAGCCCGATGGTGATGGCGGGAAAGATGATGTGGAACGAAACCGTGAACGCAAATTGAATGCGCGCCAGGTCCAGTGCCTCCAGGTTAAACATGTCGAAGTCCTCATCGAGGCTTTAAAGGAGATAAACCTGTAGGAGCCGGCTTGCCGGCGATTGCGCAATGGCCATCGACACGGGTGTCGCCTGACGAACCGCTATCGCCGGCAAGCCGGCTCCTACAGTCATTACAGTGAAAGGGTTTGTAATGAGCGCCCTGGTGCTAGGCGGCGGACGTCGAGATCAGGTTGCTGGCCCTGGCCTGCTCCAACCGGATGGCGACGAACTTGGAAGTCGGGGTGAAGGTGCGGTCACCGTAACTTTCCAGCGGCACCAGCGGGTTGGTCTCCGGGTAGTACGCGGCCGCCTGACCGGCCGGAATGTCGTAGGCGATCAGGGTGAAACCGCTGACCCGACGTTCGCGTTCGTCGTCCCACAGCGCCACCAGGTCGACCTTCTGCCCCGGCTCGAAACCCAGCCGGCGAATGTCCTGCTCGTTGGCGAACACCACGTCGCGCATGCCGTAGACCCCGCGGTAGCGGTCATCCAGGCCATACAGCGTGGTGTTGTACTGATCGTGGGAGCGCATGGTCTGCAGAATCAGGTGCGGCTTGACCGCCAGGTTGCGCACACCCTCGCTGATCAGGTGCTGCGGCAGCACGCTCGGGGTGAATTGGGCTTTGCCGCTGGCGGTCTTCCAGATACGTTTGGCCGCGTCGTTGGGCATGTGGAAACCGCCCGGGTGCAGCAAGCGCCGGTTGAAATCTTCGAAACCCGGAATGGTGTCGGCAATCATGTTGCGGATGCGGCCGTAGTCGCCGATGGCCCAGCTCCAGTCGATCGGGTGCTTGCCCAGTGTCGCGGCAGCGATTCCGGCGATGATCGCCGGTTCCGACAGCAAGTGTTTCGACTTCGGTTTCAGTTGGCCGTGGGAGATGTGGATCATGCTGAAGGTGTCTTCCACGGTCACGCCTTGCGCTCCTTCGGCCTGCAGGTCGATGTCGGTGCGGCCCAGGCACGGCAGGATCAGCGCATCACGACCGGTGACCAGATGGCTGCGGTTAAGCTTGGTGGCGATGTGCACGGTGAGGTCGCACTTGCGCAACGCAGCGTGGGTACGCGGGGTGTCGGGGGTGGCCTGGGCGAAGTTGCCACCCAGAGCGATAAACACTTTCGAACGACCCTGCTCCATCGCGCCGATCGCCATCACGGTGTTGTGACCATGCTCACGCGGCGGCTTGAAGGAGAAGCGTTTTTCCAGGGCATCGAGCAAATCGGTGGGCGCCAGCTCGTTGATGCCCATGGTGCGGTCGCCCTGCACGTTACTGTGACCGCGAACCGGCGACAGGCCCGCGCCGGGCCGGCCGACGTTGCCGCGCAGCAGCATCAGGTTGATGACTTCCTGCAGGGTCGGCACCGAGTGCGTGTGCTGGGTCAGGCCCATCGCCCAGCACATGATCACCCGCTTGGCCCGGGCGTACATGCGGGCGGCGAGTTCGATGTCAGCCAAAGGCATGCCCGACTGTTGCTCGATGTGCTCCCAGCTGGTGGCGTCGACTTCGGCCAGGTAGGCATCCATTCCCGAGGTGTGTTCGGCGATGAACTCATGGTCGAACACCGGCTCGCCGCCGGTGGCCTGCGCTTCACGCTCCCACTGCAAGAGGAACTTGACCATGCCGCGCATGACCGCCATGTCGCCGCCGAGTGCCGGGCGGAAGTAAGCGGTGTTGGTCGGCTCGGAGCCATTCATCAACATTTCAATCGGGTGCTGCGGATGCTGGAAGCGCTCCAGTCCGCGCTCCTTGAGTGGATTGATGCAGATCACCTGCGCCCCGCGCTTTACCGCTTCGCGCAACGGTTCGAGCATCCGCGGGTGGTTGGTGCCGGGGTTCTGGCCGATGACGAAGATCGCGTCGGCATGCTCCAGGTCGTCAAACACCACGGTGCCTTTGCCCACGCCCAGGCTTTCGATCATGCTCACCGCGCTGGCTTCGTGGCACATGTTCGAGCAGTCCGGAAAGTTGTTGGTACCGTAGGCCCGGACGAACAACTGATAGAGAAAGGCGGCTTCGTTGCTGGCCCGGCCCGAGGTGTAGAACTCGGCCTGGTCCGGAGATTCCAGTGCGTTGAGATGCCGGGCGATCAGCGCGAACGCTTCGTCCCAGGTGGTTTCCACGTAGCGGTCGGTGGCAGTGTCATAGCGCATCGGGTGGGTCAGGCGGCCCTGGTACTCCAGCCAGTAATCGCTCTGCTCGGCCAGCGCCGAGACGCTGTATTTGTTGAAGAACGCCGGGTCGACCAAACGGCCTGTAGCTTCCCAGTTAACCGCCTTGGCGCCGTTTTCGCAGAACTTGACCATGCCGTTTTCCGGCGACTCGCCCCAGGCACAACCGGGGCAGTCGAACCCGCCGTTCTGGTTGGTCTTGAGCATGGCGCGAATATTCTTCAGCGCGTTTTCACTGCCCAGCCAGTTCCTGGTAACAGCGATCAGTGCACCCCAACCGGCGGCGGCACCTTTGTAGGGTTTGTAGCGGTCGACTTGAGACATGGTACTTCTCCGTGACCTGATTCAGGCCATTGATCGTTTGACGGAGAAAAGCATATGGACGGGGATTAATTATTGTCTAATCGCTATTTACAACTACATTATCGAAACGCTCTATCACGGTTTTTTAACCTTGTTTTTCAATTACTTGAAATCACTTACAGACCTTTAAACCATAACAAAAAGTTCATCATCGATCCGCTCGATCACCCGGTTGTTAATAGTGATTGGACGCCCGTTAAAGTTGCTCTTAGCCTGCGCTCAACAAATCCGTTATCTGCACAATATCTGTAGGAGCGAGCTCGCTCGCGATGGACTCAAGAACACCGTGTTTAGCCAGTTATCACGCGTAATCGTTAACGACCATCGCGAGCGAGCTCGCTCCTACAAAGTCCATTCAACACATACAGTACCAAGCGAGGGTGTCATGTCAGAACGAGTCTTGATCGATGGCTTCTCCCGGCGCGTGGACTATCTGCGGATGTCGGTCACCGACCGCTGCGATTTCCGTTGCGTGTATTGCATGGCCGAGGACATGCAGTTTCTGCCCCGGCAACGGGTGCTGACCCTGGAAGAGATTTATCAACTGGCGCAAAGCTTCGTCGCGCTGGGCACCCGCAAGATCCGCCTGACCGGAGGCGAGCCGCTGATCCGTCCGGGCGTGGTGCAACTGTGCGAGAAGATCGCCGCCCTGCCCGGCCTGCGTGAACTGTGCATGACCACCAACGGTTCGCAGCTGGCCAAACTGGCCGGGCCGTTGTTCGAGGCCGGGGTCAAGCGCCTCAACATCAGCCTCGACTGCCTGGACCCGCAACGTTTTCGCGAACTGACCCGCACCGGTGATCTGGCACAGGTCATCAAGGGCATCGACGCGGCCAACCAGGCCGGTTTCCGCAACACCAAGCTCAATTGCGTGGTGATGAAGGGCCGCAACGATCATGAGATCAATGATCTGGTGAGCTTCGCCATCGACCGCAACCTCGACATCTCCTTCATCGAGGAAATGCCGTTGGGCATCATCGACGAGCACAGCCGCGCCGAGTCGTTTTTCGCAAGCGCCCAGGTCCGCGATCGCATCGCCGAACGCTACACTTTGATTGATTCCGCCGAGTCGACCCAGGGTCCGTCACGCTACTGGCGCCTGGCCGAGGCGCCGCAGATTCGCCTGGGGTTCATCTCGCCCCACAGCCACAACTTCTGCGGCACCTGCAATCGGGTGCGGCTGACCGTGGAAGGACGTCTGCTGCTGTGCCTGGGTAATGAGCACGCCGTGGATCTCAAGGCTGTTTTGCGCAGCCACCCCGGACAGCCCGAGCGCCTGGAAAAAGCCATTATCGAGGCGATGAAACTCAAGCCTTATCGGCACAACTTCGAAGTGAACGACGATGTTCAGGTCGTTCGCTTCATGAACATGACGGGCGGCTGAAACCCATGATCGTGAGACCCAAACCCAACCTGATCGGCGTGCTGACGTCCCTCAAGGGTTCGATCGCCAAGCGCATTGCCTGGCGCAGCCTGATGGTGACATTGCTCGCCTCGGCCATCGTGCTCATCGAAACCTTGCACCCCAGCTATTTTTCCAAGGTCAGTGCAACGCCCTTCACGCTGCTGGGTTTGTCGTTGTCGATCTTCATGAGCTTTCGCAACAACGCCTGCTACGACCGCTGGTACGAAGCGCGCAAGGCGTGGGGCGAAGTGATCGTGGAAATCCGCTCGATGATTCGTGAAACCCTGGTGATCAAGGATGTGGCTGAACGACACACGATCCTCAGCAACCTCTGCGGCTTCGCCCATGCCCTCAACGCGCGGCTGCGCCGGGAAAACGAACTGGCTGCCAGTGGCGACTGGCTGCACCCGATGCCCAAGGGCGACACCACGGACATCAGCGGGCAAATCCTGATGCAGGTCGGTCAGCATTGCTCGGCACTCAACGAGTCCGGGGCGATCAACGACTGGCGCTACACGCTAATGGCCAACCACCTGGCCAGCCTGACCCACGCCCAGGCGGTCTGTGAACGCATCAAACACACCCCGCTACCCTTCCCCTATACCCTGTTGCTGCACCGCACCATCTACCTGTTCTGCATCCTCTTGCCGTTTGCCATGGCCGAACCCCTGGGCTGGCTGACACCGATTTTCACCGCGATTGTCAGCTACACCTTTTTCGGCCTGGATGCGATTGCCGACGAGCTGGAAGACCCGTTCGGCCGCGACGAAAACGACCTGCCCACCGACGCCATCGTGCGCAACATCGAACGCGATGTGCTGGCGGCCCTGGGCGTGACGGAACTGCCGCCACAACTGGAGCCGGTGGATTTTGTGTTGAATTGAGACTAAAGAAACACACAGAACCTGTGGGAGCGAGCTTGCTCGCGATGAGGTCATCACAGCCAACATCCACGTCGCCTGACACTCCGCCATCGCGAGCAAGCTCGCTCCCACAGTTTGTTCGCTGTATTCAGAACAGCTCGCTGAAGGGAATGAACCGCGCCGTGTCGCCCACTTCCAGCGTGCAGCCTTCCGGCACTTCCACCAGCCCGTCCGCCCAGGATGCGCCCAGCAACACGCCTGAACTCTGGTTCGGATAGAGCACCGCTCGACCGGCTTCGAGTTTCGCCCGCAGGTACTCACGGCGACTCCCGGGTTTGGGCCAGGCAAAGCCGACCCTGACCGGGAAGCTCAAAGGCTCGACGTCTTCGACGCCCTGAATCCGCAACAGATAAACCCGGGCCAACAGGCCGAAAGTGACCAACGCCGATGTCGGATTACCCGGCAGGCCAATCACCGGCACGCGGCCGAAGTGGCCCACGGTCAATGGCTTGCCGGGTTTGATCGAGAGTTTCCACAGCAACGGTTTGCCGCACTCGCGCAGCACCTGGCCGAGGCAGTCGGCGTCACCGGCGGACACGCCGCCAGTGGTGAGTATCAGGTCAGCCGCGTGCTGCAGCTGTTCGAGTTTAAGCCGTGTCTGGCGTGGCTCGTCGGGAAGAATGCCGGCATCGATGACCTCGCAACCCAACGCATTCAACCAATGGCTCAACAGCGTGCGGTTGCTGTTGTAGATGCTGCCGGGCTTGAGTGGCGTGCCCGGTTCGAGCAGTTCATCACCGGTGGACAGCAACGCCACCCGTGGTCGCCGCACCACCTGCACATGGGTGCAGCCCTGTGCCGCCGCGACCGCCAGTTCGAACGGGCCAAGGCGCTTGCCGGCGCGCAGCAGCACATCGCCAACGCGGTTCTCCTGGCCTTGCGGGCGGATGTTGTTGCCGGCGCTCAGTGGCTGCTTGAAGCGGATACGTCCGTCATCCAGTACCTCGGTGTTCTCCTGCATCTCCACACAGTCGGCACCCGGCGGAACCGGTGCGCCGGTGAAGATGCGCGCGCAGGTTCCCGGTGCCAGGGCTTCAGGGGCGTGACCGGCAAATACCTGCTGCGACACGGCCAGCGGTTCCCCATCCCAACCCTCGATATTCAGGGCATACCCGTCCATGGCGCTGTTCGGCCACGGCGGCAGATCGAGAGTCGCCACCAGGTCATTGGCCAGTACCCGTTGCCGTGCGGCGCTTAGCGGCACCGCTTCACTGTCTTCAATCCACCGCGCCTCGGCCATTGCCAGCAAACTGTCGATGGCCTCCTCCACCGGCATCAAGGATGAATGACTCATCCCCGCGTCCCGCAGGCTTGCACAGGCTTGAGGTGCGGCACGAAATTGCATGGCCGGTGGCGAGCGTCGAGTTGTTCGGCGAGGATGCCTTCCCATGCGGTGCGGCAGGCGCCCGTGGAACCCGGCAGGCAGCAGACCAGCGTGCCATTGGCCAGCCCGGCCAATGCCCGGCTTTGTACTGTGGAGGTGCCAATGTCGAGGATCGAAATCGCCCGGAACAGTTCACCGAAACCATCGATCTGTTTATCCAGCAAACAGGCTACAGCCTCGGGTGTGCTGTCGCGACCGGTGAACCCGGTACCGCCAGTGATTAGCACCACCTGAATGCCGTCGTCGGCAATCCAGTTCGCCACCTGCGCGCGGATCTTGTAAAGGTCATCCTTGAGCAGGTTGCGCTCGCTCAGGGTGTGGCCGGCTTCCAGCAAACGACTGACGAGTAACTGGCCGGAGGTGTCATTGGCATATTCACGGGTATCACTAACGGTCAGCACGGCAATATTCAGGGGTATAAACAAGGCATCCGGTTTGACGCTCATGGAATTCTCCGGCAGGCATGAATTAAATAGCCAAATTAAATAACTTTCGGAGACTAATTCGATAAATCGAACTGTGTCCAATCACTCTAACCAACCAGACTATCGAGCCGATCTATCAATATAAAAAGACCATAAAAGGCATCAGTGATAGAGCCCATCGATACCCCCTTAGATACCAGTGATTGGACGCACACCGAAGACAATGAGATCGTCCACACCTCACGTTTTCCGGCTCGCCTTGTGTCTTGCGCACTTGAGTCAATACTTACCCCTCACTTCCCCGCCAGCAGGTGCCGTCATGGACATCAAACAACTCAAGTTCCTGATCGCCCTGGAGCAGACCCGCCACTTTGGCCAGGCCGCTGCGCGCTGCCACATCACCCAGCCCACGCTGTCGATGCGCCTGCGCAACCTGGAGGATGAACTGGACCTGGTGCTGGTCACCCGGGGCCAGCGCTTCGAGGGTTTTACCCAGGCCGGCGAACGCGTACTGGCGTGGGCCCGGACCCTGCTGGCCGCCCACGACGGGCTCTTCGCCGAGGCCGCCGCGTGCCGGGGCCAACTCGTCGGTAACTTGCGCCTGGGGCTGGTGCCGCTCAGCAGCTTCAACCCCGTCACCTACATCCAGGGCCTGTCCCGCAGCTTTCCCGAGCTCAAGTACAGCCTGTCTTCCTTGAGTTCCGACCAGATCATCGAGGGCCTTGGCAACAATCAGCTGGACCTGGGTGTGTGCTACCTCGATCACGTCAACCCGAGCTACTTCGAGTTTTTCGAAATCGGCGAGACCCGCGTCGGCCTGCTGTACGACACCCGTCACTTCCATTTCGACGGCACACAAATGAGCTGGGAGGACGCCGCAGAGCTGCCCTTGGGGATGCTCAGCAACGGCATGCACTATCGCAAATCCATCGACCTGAGCTTTCGCAGCCGCGGACTGGACCCGCAGCCGATCCTGGAAAGCGATTCGACCTACCAGTTGCTGCAGGCGATTCACGAAGGTTTTTGCTGCGCGGTCATGCCACTGGACAGCGGCCTGGAAGAACCCATCGAACACCTGTCGTTCATCGAATTGCCGGATGCCAGCGTGCTCGCGCCACTGGGCCTGGTGATGCGCAAGACCGAACCGCGCTCGGCGATTGCCGAGAAGTGTTTCGCCGAAGCACGAACGTTATTCAGCCGGACTGACTGATCAAATTCCGGCTTTATATAAAACCGAACGAGGTATCTTTTACCAACCTGATAGACATCACCAATCGGCGCATCGGAACAAGCGATTGGACGCATTGAACAGTTACCCGTAGCCTGAACTTAATTCAGCGCTTCGAGGTTCTTTGCATGTTGTGCCAAGTTGAACAAGCCGATTATCGAAGCGACACTAACGCCCCTGCACCCAAACCGCTGAGTGTGAACTTTCGCGAGTACGACAGCGCCGCGTCAGTCTGTCAGGCGGCGCTGGCCGCCGAGATCGCACTGGCAATCACCTACAACGGTTTGAGCCAGGCCGTGATGATGGTATCGCCGGGCAACCTCGAAGACTTCATCCGTGGCTTCAGCGTCAGCAACGACATCGTTCGGGACCCGCGCGAAATCTACGACCTGCGCCTCACCCGATTCGACCAGGCCGTTCAAGCAGACGTGCAGATCTCCAGCCGCGCGTTCTGGGCACTGAAGAACCATCGTCGGCAGATGGCCGGCACCAGTGGCTGCGGACTGTGCGGTGTGCAAGCGCTGGAGCAGGCGCTGCCGAAACTGGACATTCTCGACCCGGTTCCCCTGCCGCCCGCCGAGCACTTCATCGACATTCGCAGCCGCATCGAACAGGCACAACAAATGGCCCGCAGCAGCGGCGCCCTGCATGCAGCGCTGTACTTCGACAGCCAAGGCAACGCGTTGATCTGCCGCGAAGACATTGGCCGCCACAACGCGCTGGACAAGTTGATCGGCGCCCTGCAACACGCCGGCATCGACAGCCGCAGCGGCTTCACGGTGGTCACC
>NZ_AKJL01000026.1 GCF_000282355.1 Pseudomonas sp. GM49 | reverse complement strand
GCTGCTGCGCAGCCCAACGGGGGCAAGCCCCCTCGCCACAGGTTTTCATGCGTCTATCAACGGGGTTCAAGCCTCGCTGATCTGGCTGACACTGGTGATCTGCCCATTCCAGATCATCTCGTAATGCGCCGCTTGAATGATCGAGGACACGGGCCTTGGCGTCATCAACGCCCAGCAGTGACTGCCCGGCATCCGCACCGAGTGATAACGCAGGCCAGGACACTTGGCCTTCCTGACATCCCGACCGAGGCGGCGGGAATCGGTGTAGTCGTCCGACGCATACACCGGATCGGTCAGCGGCAGGGCGGTGGCGTCCTTCATCCCGCCATCGCCAAAGGCGCAGACCAACCCACGAAACACAAACCGCTCATAGTTCAGGCTCGGTACCTTCGACCAATACAGAGCCTGGTGATGCCGCACCTCGGCCAGTGCCGCTTCCATCGAATCCGCCAGGTACAACACCCCAAAACTGCCGTCACTGAAGCGCGAACCCGCGGGGTTGACGTGGGTAAACGGCGCTATCGCGTAGGAGCAACCCGCAATCCCGAACGGGATCTCGCTGCGTGCAATCAACTCCAGCTGACCCACCTCATTCTTCAACCGCGGATTGGTCAGCGCCTGAATCTCGAACAACACCTCAAACTCATCTGCATCCGCCACATCATCAAACAACGCAATCGGCGGAAACTTCGAATTGACCAGTCGGTAAGCCTGCAACGACTGACCGGCAAACGCGGCCAGCTCACTCGCCATCACCATTGCGCACCCCGCAGCATGTCGATGCGGCGGAAGGTTTCATACAGCGAAATCATGTCGCCCTGCGCCATGATCTCCAGCGGCGAACGCCCGTTGAAAAACTCGTTGTTATTGGTCATCGACGCAAAACCGTAGACGTTCTCAGGGTTATCGAACACCAGCCGCAACGTTGCATGAATGTTCAGCACAAAACTGATGCGCTGCATCTGGTCCGCATCCAGCGCCACAGCCCAGTCCGGGTCATGCTGCCGCGCACGGGTATAGGTACTGCGGGAGATGCGCAGGATGCGGCAGGCCTGATCGCTGGTGGCTTTCCACTTTTCCAGAATGCTCACAGCGGCGCGCAGGCCGGTGACGCATTGGTTTTTGCTGAAGGATTGGGCTTGGGCGGGGACGGCCATGTTTGTGTGCTCGATGTGAATCTATAGACTCAAATCTAGATATATTGAATCTGTAGAGCAACATTGGTGCGACCAGTGGACTGGATGCGGACGAAAAAAAGGCGTGTGCAAGGCGCCCTGTTTCGTTGATTGATCACCTCAATACATCTATTGAACCGAGGCTTGCGCCGCAGTTTGCCCGGCCACAGGGATTCCCATCGTTTTCCCATTGGGAACAAACGCCGCACTGCCATTTTCATGGGCATGAAACAACCGGGCGCCGTTGTTGGGTTTGGTGGTGATCAACTGATGGTCGGCCGTCAGATAGTCCAGAGGCAATTGATGGATATCCTTGTACTGCTCCACGATGATCGTGCGTTCAGGGTTCCAGGTCTCGCCACTTTTCCTTTCCAGCCACGCCATCAGTGCAGCACTGTCGCCTGTTTGCGGAATGTCCGAATCCGGGAGCACGTAGTAGAACGCAGCGCCATGGTTTTGCAGGTACATGGGCAGCTTGTTGTCGACATCCACCAGCACCATGCGCCATTCGTTCCACGGCGCCGTTTTGATCGCTTCTGCACGCACATCCCGGGTGAACTGCATGACACCGCCAGCACCGCCGTTGGTCCACGGATAGGCAACGCCCAGAATCAAAAACAAACAACCTGCCGCCCCGGCAATACCCTTCGCCCAACCTGGCCCGCTGACGTTACCGGCCGCCTGACGCGCGGCCATGCGCCGGGTGACCCACCAGGCCGCCAGCAGCTGGGCAAACGGCACCAGCGGCAATACGTAGTAGCTGCGTCGGCTGCCACTGGCGG
>NZ_AKJL01000025.1 GCF_000282355.1 Pseudomonas sp. GM49 | reverse complement strand
GGCGACAGGCTGCTGCCGCTGCCGGTGACGTACAGCACTGCGGCTTCACCGCGTTCCAGGGCGACCGGTTTCACGTCGCCGACTTTGGTGGCGCCGTCATAGAGCGCCAGGCTGACCTTCACCGGGTTGATTTCACGCTCGCCGCGACCCTTGGGCGCAACGTTCGGGACCACGTCGGTCTTGCCGTCGGCGGTCTTCAGGGTCAGCGTCTTGTCGCTGAGGTTTTGCACGCGTACCAGAGACTTCTGCTTGTTCTTGAACGGCGGCTCCTCGATCAGTTGCGGTGCGCCGCTGGCGTTGTTGACCAGGGTGTAATAGTGGTCGCCGGCCAGTTTCACCGGCAGGGACTGGCTACCGACCTTGGCGCTGTAGTCGCCGCCCGGCATGAAGCTGAAGTCACTGCTGGACAGTGGCGCGACATCGCTCAGGTTGGTGCTGCCGACGGTGGCGCTGACTTCGGCGTTGCTGGCGTTGTAGATACGCACGAAGGTCGAGCCTTTCGGTGCGGTCGGGCCATACAGGGCGGCGTCGCCACCGGCGAAAGCCTGCACCGACAGCACGCTGAGGCCGGCAACCAGGGCAAAGCGTTTGGCGAGACGACGCGGAGTTGTAGTGAAAGTCATGGTGTACCTCTCTTTCAGTTTTGCGCCCGGTCGGGCGTCTCGGATTTGTTGTTGATGGCTACGTTTTGTTGGCGCGCGCCGGCTTGTTTAAGCTCTGCGACCCACTGCGGGTCGGCGTCGCCGATTTCGTTGTTCACAGGCAGATATCGTTCAGGGAACTCCCAGATCAGCACCTGTGGCGGGCTGTTCTTGAAGGCGTCGCTTTTGAGGTAGCTGAGCATCGGCAGAATCGGGCCGTGGCCGTCTTCGGCGTAACTGACCACGTCACTGTGCAGCGCTTGCTTGAGCGCACCGACGAAGTTCCAGTTGGGGTTGGCGCTGTAACTGGTGCCGATCAGGGCCACCGGCACTTCGGCGTTGGCGAACAGGGCATCGTCACCGGCCGGCTGGTCGTCCGCCGCCACGGTGTTGCGCTTTTGCAGTGGCTCTTGCGCCGGCATCAGGTTTTCGAACAGTGGGTCGAGCGGCAGGAACAACTGCAGATCACCCTTGTGTGTCACGGTTTCCGCAGGTTCGGTGACGAAGCGCTGCGGCTCACCGCTCAGCGGGTACTTGTCGGCGATGGTTTTGGCCAGGCGGTTGGCGGCGATCTCGGCGCCTTCCGGGGTCCAGTGGGTGTCGGTGCGCAGGAACACTTGCTGGCCGTTCTGTTTGGCCTGTTGCAGCGGGCCGAGCAGGTCCGGGGCCGGAATCCGGTCGGCGGCCAGGCGCTGGTGGAAGTCCTTGTAGAGGTTGGCGTGGATGCTCGCCGGTTTCACTTCACCCAAGTGCTCCGGGTACAGGCGCACCTTGGCCGGGACCACCGCCATCACCAGTTGCACGCCTTTTTCTTTCAGGGTCTGGCGCACGCCTTCGACCAGCGCGTAGTTGCCTTGCAGGTTCAGTTCTTCGTTGACCACCGGGTGGAATTCTTCATCGCTGTACAACCACTGGTCGCGACCGAGCACTACGCCCGGACGACCTTCGTTGAACAGTTTGAAATCCAGTGCAGCCCAAAGATTGGTGCCCAGGCGCTTGATCGGAAACTCGTCGTCGTAGTGGGTTTCCACGGCCTTGGTCCAGCGGCCGTTGAGTACCGTCGCATCGGCGTTGGTGCTGAAGCCGAAGAAGCTGCGCACCGACCACAGACCGAGCACCAGCAAGGTCACCAGGAACAGCGCGATGTAGAAGATGCGTAATGAGCGGGTCATGGTCAGATCCCTCAGAACTGGAAGTAAAGGAACGGCGAGAAGCTTTGCGCCGAGAGTTTGAGAATCGAGGCGATGAACAACAGCAGCACCAGCGCACGCATCACGTAGCGTGACCAGTCAGCAGTCCAATAAGCTGGTTGCACCTGGGCTTCGACGCCGACGGTGTAGCCAGGCTGATGGATGCTCGCCGGGTTATCCCCAGGCACGGCCTTGATCGTTCCCGGTGTCGCAGCGGCCGGGCCGTCGGCGTCGACGTTCACTGCAGGCTTGGTCTTCACCGGAGGCTGATTGGTGTAGAAGTCGCGCAGGCCGAAGAACGCCAGGGTCACGTAAGCCACGATCAGGGTCGCCACTTGCAGGCCGGTGAGGCTGGCCTGGTTGAGTTCCGACAGCGACCAGTCGCCGAAGCTGAACATCGCGCCGTACATGCGCCCGGCCACGTGCAGGTTTTCCGCGCGGAAGATCACCCAGCCCATCACCACCAGCAGGAAGGTCATTACCCAGCGGATCGGGTTGAAGCTGCGTGGCGAGGTGTTCAGGCCGATGGCTTTTTCAATCGCCAGCCACATGCCGTGCCACGCACCCCAGACGATGTAGGTGATGTTCGCGCCGTGCCACAGACCACCGAGCAGCATGGTCAGGAACAGGTTGCGATAGGTCATCAGCGTGCCTTTGCGATTACCGCCCAGCGTGATGTACAGATAGTCACGCAGCCAGGTCGACAGGCTGATGTGCCAGCGCCGCCAGAACTCGGTGATCGACTGGCTGACATACGGCTGCTTGAAGTTTTCCATGAAGCGGAAACCCATCATCAGGCCCAGACCGATGGCCATGTCGCTGTACCCGGAGAAGTCGAAATACAGCTGCGCGGTGTAGGCCAGCGCACCAAGCCAGGCATCGCCCGTGGTCGGGTTTTGCAGGGCGAAGCAATGGTCGGCCACCACCGCGAGGGTGTCGGCGATGAAGACTTTCTTGATGAACCCCTGCATGAACCGCGTGCAGCCCTCGGAGAATTTGTCGAGGGTGTGGGTGCGATTGTTGAACTGGTCGGCCAGGTCGCGAAAACGCAACACGGGACCGGCGATCAGGTGTGGGAAGATCGCCACGAACGCCGCGAAGTCGATCAGGTTGCGGGTCGCCGGAGTGTCGCCACGGTAGACGTCGATGATGTAGCTGATGGACTCGAAGATGTAGAACGAGATCCCGATCGGCAGCAGCACGTGGGTCAGGATGAATGGTTCCAGGCCCACTGACGTCATCATTGCGTTGATGCTGTCGACGCCGAAGTTGGCGTACTTGAAGTAGCCGAGGATGCACAGGTCGACAGCCACGCCGAGCAGCAGCCAGCGCTGCGCCGGTTTGGTCTTGACCCCGGCGGCACCGACTTTCAGGCCGATCCAGTAGTTCCACAGCGTGACGCCGGCGAACAGCGCGAGGAAGTCCACACGCCACCAGGCGTAGAACACGTAACTGGCAATCAGCAGCAGCAAATTGCGATAGCGTTGCCCGCTCAGGTAGTACAAGCCGAGAAAGATCGGCAAGAACAAAAACAGGAACACGTTGGACGAAAAAACCATCCCGATCTCTCCTTGTTTGAACCAACAGTCAAGGGCCAACGGCCCCCCCAAACCCCCCAAGAAAATCTGGAGGGCAACACACAAAAACTTATGTCTTGCACTAACCCTGTGGGAGCGAGCTTGCTCGCGATGAGGGAGTGTCAGTCGACATCGATGTTGATTGTCAGACCGCTATCGCGAGCAAGCTCGCTCCCACAGGTTTTGTGTCTGTCTTCAAGAACCCTTGCTGCCCTTTTCATTGGCCGGGTCGTAGACCTTGGTCAGGTCACCGCCGAGGCGGAAGGTCTTGAACGGTTGCATCTTGTGCTTCTTCGCCAGCACCTCGGGCGAGCAGGTGTAGAGCGAGCAGTACGGTTCGAGCCAGGCGAATTTCATGTCCTCTTTCAGGTCGGTCATGTCCTGTTCCTTGCCGTTCTTTTTCTCGAACTGGTCCGGGTCTTTCACCCCGGACAACACCCGGTCACCCAGGCGTTTGAGCGCGGCGTTGTTTTCCTGGCGCAGATCCACACCGTTGACCTGGGCGAAACTGGCGATCATCGCCAGCGGCGGCAGGGCGTAGTTGTGGTAGGCCAGCGCCCGTTGCTGACGCTTGAGTTCGTTGGGCAGGTAGCCGTCGGCGTCGACCTGACTGGCGCCGACCTTGTATTCCTTGACCGCCCAGTCGAACAGGTCGCGGCGGTTGGTGGCGACGGAGGTGGCCATCACCGACCACGCCGCCCAGTACGAGTGGTTGTTGGTCTGGTCGAGCGGCAGGTTGTCCCAGTCGCTGACCACCTGGTCGGCCATCTTGCTGAACCAGGCTTCGATCACTTGCGCTTCCTGTTGATGGGTGGCCAGCGGGTGGGAGTCGGAAAACTTCAGACGGATGTACGCCGAAGCCATGCTGCCCAACGCCCATTTGCGCATCGACTTGCCGGTGTGGTTGAAGTCCTTGGACATCAGCGCGTCGGCCTGTGCCCAGGCCGTCAGCCAGCTCAACGTGCATTCCAGCTGTTCCGGGCGACCGTCACGCATGAACTGCATCACACGCTTGCTGGTGCCGCGCTCGATCTTGGTGATGTCGGCGGTGCTCTCGCGGAAGGCTTTTTCCGACTGCACGTTCAGGGTCGCGCGGGCCTTGTCCGAACCTTCGTACTTGCTGCGAAATTGCAACGAGCCGGTGTACGGCGTCGGCATCGCATCGCAGCCTTCGCTTTTGTCGCCCGTCTTGAATTTATCCACAGGCGCAAAATAGCCCTGGGGTGGACGCAGTGGCGCAGCTGCTTGTGTGGCCCCGGCGAACATCGCCAGGCTCAAGAGCGTCGGTGCCAACAGTGTTGAAAATTTCGGATAGCGCATAGCAGACCTCATTGCCCGACCGAAGCAGTACGCTGTTCGGCGCCCGGGAATACGTTGCGTTTGCAGATTTTCGCTTCGACTTTCTGTGGCGCGGCACCGGCTTCGGGGCCCTGGACTTCAACGGCCAGCAGGTTCTGCGAGGCCCAGTCTTCGTCCGTGCGCAATTCGAAAGCGAAACGCCCGTCAGTCTCGGAGGTTTCCGGTTTGTCGATCTTGATGTCCTCGTGGCGACCGTTCATGTACCAGAGGGTGGCTTGCAGGGTTTTCACCGACGTATCGGCGAAGCGGATGTCTACCTGGTGGCTGCTGTTGCGCAGGTCCATGTTCTTGCTGTTGACCATCAACTCGTTTTTGCCCGGCTTGAGCGTAGCGCTGCCGGACATCTGCGCATCCTTGCCTTCGCAACCGTTGTCCAGCAGCGCCATCATCTGGCGGTAGATGGTTTCCTGGTCGAGGCGGTACAGCGGCGAGAATTCCCAGATGAGAATCTTCGGCGGGTTCTTCTGGAACTCGTCGCTGCCCAGGTACTGCAGCATCGAACCTTCGAGGCCGCCGCCGGGGAACGCCACGTTGAGAATGTCGGCGCCGATGGCCTCTTCGAGGAAACCGGCGAAGTTGTAGTTCTTGCCACTGTGGGACGTGCCCACCAAGGTGATCTGCGGATTGCCGGAGTCGCCGAACAGATCGCCGTCACCCGCTTCGCCCTTCGGCTCGGTGGTGAATTGATCCATGTACTGGATCGCGTAGCTGGTGCCACAGAGTTGACCGGCCATGTTGTGCAACGTTCCGGTCTTGCCCATGCGCCCCGACTTTTTGGTTTCGAATTCGCGCTTCGGAATGTCGGCGAATTCAGGCAATTGCTTGACCTTCTCGGCGACGATTTTCGCCGTGCGCTGGGCACCGTATGGAGTCCAGTGCTGGTCACCACGGAAGTAGAAGTCGTGGGCGGGCAGGGTGTCGGGCAACGACTCGTTGGTCAGCGGTGACAGGTCCGGAACGACATAGCCCATCTGCGCGAAACGGCCCAGCATGGATTTGTAGTTCTTCAGCGCCTTGTCGAAGTCGAAGCTGGCTTTCTCCGCCGGGTTGAGCTTGTTGCGGTTCACCAGGCCACGGGTCGGTTGATAAACCACAACCAGCTCCACGCCTTTGCTCTTGAACGCATCGTGCAGTTGCTTCATGCGTTTGTAGCCGGCGGGCGTGGTGTCGAATTCGGTGCGCAAGTCTTCTTGCGTACGGAACAGCCAGTCGCCCTGGGCCTGTACCAGCGTGGTGAAGTTCTGCTGATAACGGGTGGTGTAGTTCTTCGCATCGTGAGCGGCCGGGCACAGGCTGCAGCATGGTTCGGCGCTGAACTTGGGCGCTTGAACTTCATCGGCACGCGCGCCAGTGCTGGCCGCGAGAATGCCGGCGGTCAGGGCCGACAGGCTGAGTAATTTGATCAAGTGTGGGTGCATAAGATTATCCTCAGTCCCGCATTTCGGTCTGGCGTTCGACAGGGTCGATCAGCACGGCTTTCTGCTGGCGCACCAGCAGGTCGAGAATTTCATCCTGGCGCTCGCCAAGGATGCCGGTGAAGCTGATGCCGCTGGCCTTGGCCGGCGCGAGCATGGACACGCGATACAACTCGACGCTCAGCGGCGAGTCGATGGACAGCGGTCCGCTGCCGTTGGCTGCCAGTTCACCACCGACCACGATCAGCGACACCTGGGCGTCGAACGGGTCGAGCTTGATGTCACGGTCGGTGTTGCTCAGGTCCTTGATGTGGCCGTAGACGCCGGTCAGGCCGTTGGCCATGGCGACGTTTTCGTACAGGCGAATGTTCACGCTGTTACGAATGCGGATGCCGTGGCGCTTGTTGCTCAGCACGCGATTGCCCCACAGCAGGTTGTCGGCACTCTCATAGAGGGTGATGCCGTCGGTGTGGTTCTGGTAGATCTCGTTGTGGGCAATCAGATTGTTCACGCTGTTACGGTCGATCACCAGCCCCGAGAGGTGGTTGTCGTAGCTGCGGTTGTTGAAGATGAAGCTGTCGTTGACCTCACGGGAAATAATGATCCCGTGCTTCTTCTTGGTACCAAACACCGTGTTGTCGGCAATGATCAGACCGTGGGAGCGGTCATGCGGGTCGATGCCGTAGACGATGTTGTCTTTGTAGGTGTTGCCCTTGACCACGAAGTCGCGGGTTTCGTAGCAGTAGAAGCCGTACCACATGTCCGAGAACTCGGAACCGACGATCCAGCCGGTCGGTTCAGGGCGCTTGAGCACCTTGGCCATGTTCGGCGTGTACTGGGAAATACTCACGCCGTAGGACTTACTGTTGGCGTAACCGAAACTGGCGATCTTGCTGTTGGCGATGTAGGTCTCGGTGCCGCCCCAGGACAGCAGGAACGGGCGGAATTCCTTCGGCGAAGTGAACGTCGCCGGGCCGTTGTCCTTCTCGCGCCAGCCAGTGATTTTGGTGTCACGCACGAACAACTGGCCGTCGTTGACCAGGAACGCACCGCCCTCCTGGGACAGGCGCAGCTCCTGGGTCTGCTTGTCGATTTCGAGGATGCCGTGACGACCGACCACGATCGGCAACCGGGACAGGAACACACCCGGCGAGGTTTCGCTGAAGTACTGCTTGGGGACTTTTTTCGCCAGGTCCTTGAGGTTCATGTAGCCGTCGTCGACGAAGATCGCCTGGGGGATGCCGTGCTGACGCACCACCCACTCGGCCATCTTGTTGTCGCCACCGATGAAGTCCTTCAGGGCGTCTTCCTGCATCATCCGGCGCAGGCTGATTTTGCCCGGTTTGCTGCGCACGATTTTTGCCGCGATGGCCTCGGCTGTGTAGCCCGAAATGTCCGGCAATTTCGGCTTTTCAAGCTCCAGCGGTGCGGTCGGTGCGCTGCTGACGGTGTAGGTCTTGGCCTGTTGCAGTTCCTTGGCGACGGTGGCCGCATGTGCCGGTTTGGCAGGCGCTGCCGGCTCCACGTTGGCGAAGGCGACCGAGCTTGCCAGCAGCATCGCGCCGGTCAGCAAGGTGAGCGAACCTCGCTTCGAATTGTTCATGTCGGGCACTCCCTTCGCGGTTTGCATCAGAAGCGCCAGATCACGTCGATGAACGCACGGTGCATGTACGAATCGACCTGACTGCCATAGGCATCGCCCGGCTTGAACACGCCGCCACGGAAGCGCACCAGGGCCGAAGGCTCGTCGATCGACTGGCTCAGTGCCGCCGGCAACAGGCCTTGCTTGAAGTACTTGGTGACCACCAGGTCCATCTCCTGACCGAGGTCTTTCTCGCCATCGTTCAGTGGCAGCGAAGTGCTGGAGAGGATCGCGCCGGTGACGTCGTCGGTGTTGTTCTGGACGGCGTTGATGCCATTGCTGCCGACCGGCTTGTTGCCGTCGACGCGCCAGAACTTGTGGTAGATCAGGCTGGCGTCGTATTCGTCGTTGAGCATCCACGAACCGAACAGGGTGGCCGATTGCATGTTGTTCATTTCACCACGGAAGGCCTCGCCGAAACGATGTACCCGCGAGCGCGTGCCGGTGTAGTTCGAGCGGTTGCTTTCCAGGCCGTTCTGTTCGTAATCGGCGCTGGCGCGGGCGTAGGCGGCACCGACTTGCCATTGCGGATCGAGGCGCAGGCGCACACCGACATCGGTGGCCCAGCCGTTGAGATCTTCACCGCGCTTGGCTTCAGCCGGCGGCGTGCCATCGGCGTTCAGCGGGTTGACCTTGTCGACGTCGCCGCGCATGCCGGTGATGCTGCCCCAGTAATTGACCGTGTTGGTGTTGCGCCAGTTGTAGGCGTCGCTGTCGGCGGTCAGGCCGATCCAGCTGATGTCACCGTTCTGTTTCTTGTCCAGCGAATCAGCCGGCACACCCGGCTCCGGGAAGTCGAGCTTGCCGTTGTCATGGGTGTGATGACCGCGAATGCCGACCCAGTTGCCCGGTGTCCACTGGTACGCCGCATCGGCGTAGGCGTGCAGGCGATCCTTGTCTTGCGGCGACAACTCTTTGAGGTCGGTGCGGTACTCGCTGAAGCGTTCGGCGATACCGGCGTTGGCGCGCAGCAGGGTGGTGTCGAAAGTCCAGTTCAGCGCTTCGATGTTGGTGTCGCGCCATTGGCCGTCGTCGTTGCGCAGGCGCTGGCGACCGAACTTCAGGATCTCGCCGGGGTAGGGCGTGAAGCCGCTGTAGCCGACCCAGAACTCACGCATCGCCAGGTAGTTTTTCTTGGTCTGGCGATCATTGTTGTCGGTGTTCTCAGCGCCATCGGACTGTTGCAGGGTGTCGGTCTCGATGATGTCGGTGGACGTCACCGCCTGCCCCATGGCGTAGGCGCTCCACGCGCCGCTTTCGCCGTAGACCCACGGACGCAGGTCGAGGCCGACGCCATTGACGTCACCACCGGGAGCGGTGCCGAGGTCGCGGTCATCTTCGGATTGGCCAGTGATTTTCACTTCGAGGCCAAAGTTCTTGGTTTCAGTCATCGCAGCAAGCGTCGGGCAAGACCAGATCAGCGCGAATGTCAGGCCAATGCCGGCCTTCATGAATGGATTCAACTTCATTGGGATTCCTCGCTGACTTCTTCTTGCAGGGTGTGCAGTTCCGGCGTGTTCGGGCTCAGGGCACCGCGCACGGCCTGTTCTTGTTTCAACAGGCGTTGGGCTTCGGCCAACCGGTCGGGCGGCAATTGCGTTTGGATTGTTTGCGCAAGCTCGGTGGCTTGCGGGGTGTTCTGGGCCAGGGCCAATTGACTGAAAACATACGCATTGACCGGGTCAGGCCTGGTGCCCTTGCCTTGGGAAAACAGTTGGGCAATGGCGAAGTCGGCGCTGTTCTGGCCGTTGCGCGCAGCGGTCAACAGATGGTCGAGGGCCTTCTGTGGATAGACCTTGCCCAGGTAGCCACGGCGATAGATCTGGCCGAGGTAGTAATCGGCAGCGACTTCGCGGCCGACGGCTTTCTGGAAGTGCGCTTCGGCGACCTTGGCGTCAGCCGGCACCAGTTTGCCTTCGAAGTAGAGCTTGCCCAGCAACAGCTCGGCGCGGGGCTGGTCGGCGGCGCGGCCGTTGTCCAGGTACTTCATCATCTGGTCGACGTCGCCCAGTTCAGGGAAGTCGTAGAGCAGCTGCGCGAGGCTGACCCACGACGCCGGGTAGCCCGGAGCGATCGGCTCGAGCAGCGACTGCGCGGTCTTTTCGTCGGTCTTGCCCAGGGTCGAATCGGCGAGCACACGGGCGACGCTGTCGACGCGCTGTGCCGAAACGCTGCCGCGAGCATGGGCTGCTTGCATCTGCTTGATCAGCTCGGCCTGTTGCTCCGGCTTGGCCTGCTTCTGATAGACCGTTGCCAGTTCGACGTAGCAGATGTCGCTGGTATTGAGCGCGGCTTTGCAGATTTTTTCCACGTCATCCAGATGCTGGTCGTAGGTGCCCTGGGTGCGATAGAGCAGCACTTGTGCCAAACCGGCTTCCGGTTTGTTTTCGGCACGCCATTGGCTGATCTGCTGCTGCGCATTCACGTTGGGAAAGCTGTGCGGGTATTGCAGGTACAGCATCGCCAACGGGATCAGCGTGTTGCCTTCGCCCGCAGCGGCGGCCTTTTTCAACAGGGTTTCGGCTTCGTGTTGCTCGGCTTCAGTGGAACCGGGCTTGGCCACTAGCAAGCGCCCGAGGCGCGCCTGGGCACGCGGCGAAACGCTGGCCGCGGCGCGGTAAGTCGCCTCGGCCTGTTTCATCTGCGCCGGGTCGCGGCTGTCGACCTGGATATCGGCCAGGCCGACCTGCGCTTCGCTGTAGCCCAGGTCTGCCAGTTGCCGGTAGTTCGCCGCGGCGGTGGCGGTATCGCCGCGCTTGAGAGCTTCGTTGGCCAGGCGCTGGTCGGGGAGGCCGGCGCAACCGGCCAGGCTCACCGCCAATGCAATGGCACACAGCGGACCCATGTGGGAGCGAGCTTGCTCGCGATGCGGCTGGCTCGGTGCATCAGACAGACCGCGTCGATCCCATCGCGAGCAGGCTCGCTCCCACAGGGTCGGCGGCGTGTTGAGGGTTGGAGTAGTCACAGGCATGTCCTCGACTTAAAGACCGACAGCCATGGCTTTGTCGATCAGCCAGTTCAGGTTCGGGCCACGGTCGCTGCTCACTTCCGCCGGGCGGCCGGCGAGGGAGCTGTCCAGGGTTTCGTCCGGCTGGATCAGGACGCGGATGTCCGAGGACAGGTCGGCGCTTTTCAGGCTGGTGCTGCTGACGATCTTGCCGGTGCGGGACTTGTCCTCGCCGGCGATCTGGAAGCGCACCGAAGTGCCCGGGCGCACGTCGCCGAACTGGCGATAGGAGAAGCGCGCTTCAACGTTGGCTTCACTGTTGCGCGGCACCAGTTGGAAGATCACGTCGCCCTTGCTGGCGTACTGACCGTTGGCGACCATTTGCTGGGCCACGGTGCAATCGCATGGCGAGGTCAGGGTGCCGGTCATCTGCTTGCCGAACAGTTCTTCAACCTTGGCCGGTTGCAATTGGTCTTCGTCCAGATGGCCCTTGAGCACGTCGAGCATGCTGGTGCTGAAGGTCGCCAGCGGTGCGCCTTTGGCGGCCACGCCGTCGGCTTTCACCAGGCTCTGCACGGTACCGTCGCGAGGCATGGTGATGTTCACGCCCGGTACGCTGACCAGACCGGCCTGGGCGTGGCTGACGAAGTACATGCCGTACACCGATTTGAAAACGAAGCCGAAGGCGGCCACACCAACCACGAAGATCCCCAGGCTGAAAGTCACGGCTTTCATGCGCCCGAACGCGGACATGCCGTGGCCGCCGTCCTTGACCTTGCGCGCCTTGGTGAAGTTGTCGCGCTGCAGGGTCGCCAGCATTTCACCCACGCTGACGATGTCGCCGGCCAGGTGCGAGGTGATCAGGTGGCGCAGGGTCGAGATGTCCCGTGGTTCCAGGTTCTGGAACTGGCAGCCGGCGCGTCCGGTCTCGCGATCGAAGGAGCGGACCTGCAACTCGACGTCCATGGCCAGGCCGAGGTTGTCGATGACAAACTGCAGGCGGGCCTTGTACACATCGCCGATCTTCAGTGGCAACTGGCCGGCGTTGAATGCCAGGCCACCGGCGGACAGGTCGATCACCCGGGCTTCGACCGGTGTCCGGTCAGGGCCGAAGAAACGCAACTTGGCCGGGATTTTCACTCGGGCGTGTTGGCGCTGGGCTTCGGATTCATGCACTACGTTGGCGTTGACGGCGGTATTCATAAAGGCGATTTCCTGGTTAATTCAATAAGGGGGCGGTCAGACCATCAACAGCAGCACGGCGACAAAAATGCTGCCGGCAGAGAAGGTCATGGTCCGAGACGACCAGGTGTTGAACCAACGTTGAAAGCTGGCGAGATCACGGGTCAGGTGGGTGGGCTGGCGGGTCCAGGACTGTTGGTCGAGGCGGAAGAACACGTAGATCTTCACCAGCGCGCCGACGATCTGGTTGTAATAGAGAATCGCCGGGTAGGCCGGGCCGATCCGGTGTCCGGAGCACGACAGCAACAAGGTCAGGATGAACCGGGTGATACCGATCCACAGCAGGTACACCAGGATGAACGCGGTGCCGTACTTGAAGCTGGCGATCAACGCCACGGTCAGGCCCAGCAGCGAGGTCCACATCGACACGCGCTGGTCGAACAGCACCACCGAAGTGAACACGCCGAGGCGTTTGATCCCCAGGCCCAGGGCCCGGGAGTTCTGCCGCAGGTTGTTGCCGTACCAGCGGAACATCAGTTTGCGGCTGGCCTTGATGAAGCTCTTTTCCGGCGGGTGTTCAACGGTGTTGATCGCCGCGTCGGGCACGTAGAACGTGTCGTAGCCCAGGCGCATCAGGCTGAACCAGCTCGATTTGTCATCGCCGGTAAGGAACTTGAAGCGACCCAGGCGCCAGTGTTGCAGCGAGTCGCTTTCCACGTCGGCGATGAAGTCCGGGTTGGTGACCACGGTGGCGCGGAACACCGACATGCGGCCGGTCATGGTCAGCACGCGCTTGGACAAGGCCATCGAGCACATGTTGATGTGGCGCTGGGCGAAACGCAGCTTGTGCCATTCGCTCATGATGTAGCCGCCGCGCACTTCGCAGAATTCGTTGGTGGTCAGGCCACCGACGTTGCCGAACAGCTGGAACCACGGCACGGTCTTGAGCACCACGCCTTCGCCGAGCACGGTGTCGCCATCGATCACCGCGACCACCGCGCGATCGTCCGGCAGGTGCCGGGAGATGGCGCGGAAGCCGTAGGCCAGGCCATCGCGTTTGCCGGTGCCGGGAATGCGCACGAAGTCGAGCTTGACCCGGGATGGCGGGTTCATCCGGTTCCACAGGCTTTTCACCAGCAGCTCATCGGACATTTCCACGATGGAGCAGACCACGGTGGTCGGCAGGCCGCAGTCGATGGCTTCGCGGATCACCGAGCTGTAGACCTGCGCAGTGGTCAGGGCGTCGATGCGGAAACTGGTAACCATCAGGAACACGTGGGACGGGTCTGCCGCTTTACCCAGCTTGCGCACTTTGCGCCGCAGGTGCGGGTAGACGATGTACAGAAAAATCATGCCGCGCACAAAGTGCGTGGCACCCATCGAATAGCGCCAGATACCCACGGCGCCAATCAGGAAAATGAAGTCCTTCGACTCGGAGTCGAACGTGGACACGGGCAGCGCCATGGCGAGGCCCATCAGTAAACTCAGGTAGAACAGCCAACCGGCGGCCTGGAGTAGGCCGTGTTTTAGCCTGTGCATAATCGGAATCCTAAAGTCAGTTGCAAGCCCCAAGCTTCAAGCCCCAAGCGAGGAGCTTTGAACTTGCGGCTTGGAGCTTGAAGCTTGCGGCTGCCTTACCAGCAGATACCTTCGGCCCGGCTATTGGTGCTGGTGGCCTTGGACATGAAGCCAACCAGGTCAATTACCTGCTTGCCGTGTGGAACGTCCTGCACCAGAGCGCGGAACTTCTCGTCGCGGTTGCCGAGGATGATCACGTCGGAGTTGTTGATCACTGCGTCGAAGTCGGCGTTGAGCAAGGACGAGACGTGAGGGATCTTCGACTCGATGTAGTCCTTGTTGGCACCGTGAACGCGGGCGTACTCGACGTTGCTGTCGTAGATGCTCAGGTCGTAGCCCTTGCCGATCAGCATTTCCGCCAGGTCGACCAGCGGGCTTTCGCGCAGGTCGTCGGTGCCGGCCTTGAAGCTCAAGCCCAGCAGGGCGACTTTGCGTTTGTCGTGGCTGGAGACGATGTCGAACGCGTTCTGCACCTGGGATTCGTTGCTGCGCATCAGCGAGTTGAGCAACGGGGCTTCCACGTCCAGGGAACCGGCGCGGTAGGTCAGGGCACGCACGTCCTTTGGCAGGCACGAGCCGCCGAAGGCGAAGCCCGGGCGCATGTAGTACTGGGACAGGTTGAGGGTCTTGTCCTGGCAGACCACGTCCATCACTTCGCGACCGTCGACGCCGACCGCCTTGGCGATGTTGCCGATTTCGTTGGCGAAAGTGACCTTGGTGGCGTGCCACACGTTGCAGGTGTACTTGATCATCTCGGCGACCGCGATGTCCTTGCGGATGATCGGTGCGTCGAGCTCTTCATACAGCGATTGCAGAACGTCGCCGGACGCTTTGTCGAATTCGCCGATGACGGTCATTGGCGGCTGGTCGTAGTCGGCGATGGCGGTGCTTTCGCGCAGGAACTCAGGGTTCACGGCAACGCCGAAATCAACGCCGGCCTTCTTGCCGGAGCAGTCTTCGAGAATCGGGATGACCACGTTGGCCACGGTGCCCGGCAGCACGGTGCTGCGAACGACGATGGTGTGGCGGGTAGATTTGTCACGCAGGACAAAACCGATTTCGCGGCACACCGCCTCGATGTAGTTCAGCTCCAGATCGCCGTTCTTTTTGCTCGGCGTGCCCACGCAGATCATCGACAGGTCGGTGTCGCGAATCGCCTCGGCGAAGTTGGTGGTACCACGCAGACGACCGGTCTGGATGCCCTGGGACAGAAGTTCGCCCAGGCCCGGTTCAACGATCGGCGATTTGCCGGCATTGATCATATCGATCTTGTCTTTGGCCACATCGACGCCGACGACGTCATGACCCCGTGCAGACAGGCAACCGGCACATACTGCGCCGACGTAACCCAAACCAAAAATGCTGATGCGCATCGCAATTACCTCTGTATTGATCAAGCCATTAGATGGCCGGAGTTAATGGTGTTCAGCGGTGATAGTGCACTCGCAAGTACGCCTTACAGGCGCAACGATGCCGTGTGCTGGCATATAAGTTACGAGTGTCTAAATAAATGCACTCAAGGTGTGCGTAACTAGGCCTTGTAATTATTATTTGCCCTGTTATGCAGCCGATCCTCCTTTCAGGGGATGCAGGTGCAAAAAGGTGCTGCACGCTTGATCTCAGGCCGAAAGCCCGTGGATCAAGCGGTTGGGTGCTCGGGTGAGCACGTTTATAGGGGCGCAGCCGTGGCCTTGTAGGGGATAGTCATACCGCTTTATCTCCTGTCCGCTTGCTGTTGTCCAAATCAGTGATTAGTCAGCGCAAGTTAGTATTACAACTTCGCTACAAGAATCGCTTATCTGCGTAAGTTATCTCGTACACGCTCGGCGAGAATCGTTACGGGTGGTATGAGCGGCGCGTTTGGACATAGTTCCAGTCCGCTCATCGTGAAATCTGAAATTTTTTGAAATATTGAGAAAGATGGCACTGCTCTCAAACTGATAGCACTTGCCGTTTCGCCCTTTATATATAGGCGGATAATTGAGGTGGATAGTTTTTTGCCACTACTGTTAAAAAAAATCAGTGCCACTACGCAAAAAAATGATTGAAGTCGAGTGAAACTAAAGTTAGAAAACTGGGTGGTGTATTTTTGGCGCCATAAAAATGGCGTAAGTGGCGGGAAAGTCTGAAGTGAATCCAAGGTCGGCGCACGAGGGTTGTGGGAGTCGTGCGCCGACTGGATGCATCACTCTGGTGCGTGATCGCGCAGGAACACCAGATTGTCCGGTTTGGACTGCTCGGCGCTGTAGCGATAGCCCTGAATGTCGAATTGCTTGAGGGCGGCCGGATCGTTGATGCGTTCTTCGATGACGAAGCGGCTCATCAAGCCACGGGCCTTTTTCGCGTAGAAGCTGATGATCTTGTACTGGCCGTTCTTCAGGTCCTTGAATTCGGTATTGATGATGCGCGCGTTCAACGCGTTGCGTTTGACCGCCGAGAAGTACTCGTTGGACGCCAGATTGAGCAGCACGTCATCGCCTTGATCGGCCAGGGCTTCGTTCAGCCATTCGCTGATGCGTGTGCCCCAGAACGCATACAAGTCCTTGCCCCGGGCGTTCGCCAGCCTGGTACCCATTTCCAGGCGATAGGGTTGCATCAGGTCCAGCGGGCGCAGCAGTCCGTACAGACCGGACAACATGCGCAGATGCTGCTGGGCATAGTCGAAATCGGCTTCGCTGAAGGTTTGCGCATTCAGGCCGGTGTACACGTCGCCCTTGAAGGCCAGCAACGCCTGCTTGGCGTTTTCCGGGGTGAACGCGGGGGTCCAGCTGCCGAATCGCGCGGCGTTGAGCCCGCCGATCTTGTCGGAGACGTGCATCAACTCGCTGATTTGCGCGGGCGTCAGTTCGCGCAATTGCAGGATCAACTCCTGGGAGTGGTCGAGGTACTGCGGCTGGGTGAAGCGCTGGGTCGCCGGCGGTGTTTCATAGTCGAGGGTCTTGGCGGGTGAAATCACCATCAGCATGAAGTCGTCTCCTTTAATCGTGGCGGCGATTCTAGGGGGTTGTCGGTGTTGACTCCAGCTATGGCGTCCATAGGTGATAACCGGTGGCCTTGCACCAAACCTGTAGGAGCGAGCTTGCTCGCGATAGCGGTCTGACATTCGGAAAAGATGTTGGCTGATGCACCGTCATCGCGAGCAAGCTCGCTCCCACAGGAGATTGGGGTTGCTGCGGGAATGAGGGCCGCGATCAGCTATAGTGCCGCGCGGGTTTTGTTATGGAGACATCCCATTGCGTATCGCTTTACTCATCTCGATCTGGCTACTGAGCGTCGCTGCCATCGCGGCACCGGGCGATGTGGCGACGCTCGATCGCAGCACCTGGCCAGAAAAACTCGGCAACCCGACGCTGTTCGACGTGGCGTCGAGGGCTGAGATCCTGATGTTTTCCAGTGTACTGCTGACCAGCGAGTCGTTGGATGAACCCGCCCTGGCCCAGCGCCTGGGCCTGCGCACGATCAATCTGGAGTCGGTCAACCGGGTTCGCCAGCGTATGTGGCAACGGCTGCTGACCAGCTACAGCTTCGCCCAACAGAGTTGCGACCAGGATGCCTCCTTCTGTTTTCTGGTCGAAGACATGCCCACCCTGCGCGAACAAGCTGCCAGGTTCCAGGTCAGTGCAGACAGCTACTACATCAAGTGGGCCGAACCGAGTCGTGTGTTCCACTCCCAGTACCTGGACGAACAATTGCGCAAGGCCGCGCTGTTCCCGCAAACCAGCAGCGAAGTCGATCGTTTTGGCGACTATGAGCGCACCGGCGACGGGATGCACGACCGGCTGTTTCTGCTGACCTTCGACAGCGCCGCTAACGCCGTGCCGGATAACACCGCCTGGGTCACCGAGTACCTGCGCAAATCGAACATGAGCGGGACGTTCTTCGTCCTCGGCAAGGACATCCAGGCCCGATTGGCCGAGCATTCGGTGAGCGACCTGCAAGCGACCTATTCAACCCAGTGCATCGGCGTACAAGGCTGGGAGTTTCGCTCCCACAGCCACTGGCAGGACTGGCAGG
>NZ_AKJL01000024.1 GCF_000282355.1 Pseudomonas sp. GM49 | reverse complement strand
GAAAGGCGCGTCGAATCCGACCACGCTGAGCCCGGTAAATCCGATGAATTGGCCAGAGTCTTTTCGCTGCAAGGCCCAGAGACCATAACCATGCTCGGCGAAATGACCACGAATTCGCCCGATCAATGATGCGCTTTCCAGTCGGCTCATGATCGCCGGGAAGTAGCGCATGACCTGCGGATCGGCACACATCGCCGCAAACTCCGGCAAATCTTCATCACGCCACTGGCGCAACAGCAGTCGTGCACTTTCAAGCTCCAGAATTGGCTCCATCGTGCCCCGCCCCTCCATTTCAATGTCGCAATTCTACAACGCTGGTAGGATCCGTCTCTCATTCCTGAATGAAATCATCATGCCGCTCCCGCTGATTTATCACGAAGACTACAGCCCCGAGTTTCCGGCGGACCACCGCTTCCCCATGGACAAGTTTCGCCTGTTGCGCGATCACCTGGTGAACAGTGGCCTGACCCGCGACGCCGACCTGTTGCGCCCGGAATTGTGTCCCGCAGACATTCTCGCTCTCGCCCATGACCCTTCGTATATCGAACGCTACATGAGTGGCGAACTATCCCGCGAAGACCAGCGCCGCCTAGGCCTGCCCTGGAATGAAGCCCTGGCCCGGCGTACGGTGCGGGCGGTCGGTGGCTCGTTGCTGGCGGCCGAGCAGGCGCTGGAACATGGCCTGGCCTGTCACCTGGCGGGCGGCACCCACCACGCGCACTACGACTACCCGGCCGGGTTCTGCATCTTCAACGACCTGGCGGTGATCAGCCATTACCTGCTGGAAAGTGGTCGGGTGAATCGGGTGCTGATCTTCGATTGCGACGTGCATCAGGGCGACGGGACTGCACGAATACTGCACAACACTCCAGAGGCGGTGACCGTTTCCCTGCACTGCGAGAAGAACTTTCCCGCACGCAAAGCCGAAAGTGATTGGGACATTCCGCTGCCCAACGGCATGGGCGATGCCGACTACCTGAAAGTGGTGGACGATGCACTCAACTACCTGCTGCCGCTCTACCAGCCGGATCTGGTGTTGTATGACGCCGGGGTCGATGTGCATAAGGACGACGCCCTGGGTTATCTGAAGCTGACAGACGAAGGCGTCGCCGCCCGCGATGAAAGTGTGATGCGCCATTGCCTGGGCCGCGACATTCCGCTGGTCGGGGTGATCGGCGGCGGCTACAGCAAGGACCGCCAGGCCCTGGCCCGCCGTCACGGCATCCTTCATCACAGTGCGCAGCGCGTCTGGCAGTCATCAGGTTGTCATTGAGCTGTGGATGCTTTACCCACAATGCCTGTGGAACTGCCTGTGGATAACCTGAGTGAAAGGGCTTACAGCCCTCACGGGCCATGGGTTGCAGAATCCTGATTGTTTTTTAACCACCGCTGAAAACACCACAGCTCAAATGTGGGAGCGAGCTTGCTCGCGATGACGTCGGCACACTCAACGCCTATGTATCTGACACACTGCTATCGCGAGCAAGCTCGCTCCCACAGGGATTCGGGCTGCTAGAATGCGCGGCTTATCCAGCCATGCCGCAGCTCTCATCATGACCCAGCCCTCAACCGCCTCCCCTTCCCGCGTCGCCATCATCGGCGGCGGCCCTGCCGGTTTGATGGCCGCTGAAGTGTTGAGCCAGGCCGGGATCAAGGTCTACCTGTACGACGGTATGCCTTCGGTCGGGCGAAAATTCCTGCTGGCTGGGGTCGGCGGCATGAACATCACTCACTCCGAAGCCTACCCGGCGTTTCTCTCGCGCTACGCCGAACGCGCCCCGCAGATCGCCCCGCTGCTGCGCGGCTTCGGTGCCGAAGCGCTGTGCCAGTGGATTCACGAGCTAGGTATCGAAACCTTCGTCGGCAGCTCCGGCCGGGTGTTCCCCACCGACATGAAAGCCGCGCCGCTGCTACGCGCCTGGCTCAAGCGCCTGCGCGACAGCGGCGTAGTTATCCACACCCGCCACCGCTGGTTGGGCTGGGACGAGCTTGGCGGATTGCGCATCGACAGCCCGGAAGGCGAGAAGACCGTTCAAGCCGATGCCACCCTGCTGGCCCTCGGTGGCGGCAGTTGGTCGCGCCTGGGCTCTGACGGCGCATGGATGCAGCCACTGGAGCAGCACGGTGTAGGACTGGCGCCGTTGCAACCGAGCAATTGCGGCTTCGAGGTGCAGGCCTGGAGCGAATTGATGGTCAGCAAATTCGCCGGCGCGCCGCTGAAAAATATCGCCATCGGTCTCAACGATGACGTGCCCCGACTCGGCGAATGTGTGATCACCGCCACCGGGATCGAGGGCAGTTTGATCTACGCCCTGTCGGCCCCCATCCGCGAAGCAATCAACCGGCACGGTTCGGCAACGATTCATCTGGACCTGCTGCCCGGCCGGCCTGTGGATAAAGTTCAGGCGGCGTTGAGCAAGCCCCGGGGATCGCGCTCCATGGCCAAACACCTGCACAATCAGTTGGGCATCGATGGGGTAAAAGCGGCGCTATTGCGTGAACTGACCAGCGCCGGGTGCTTCGCCGATATGGCCTTGCTGGCCAACGCGATCAAGGCATTACCTCTGACACTGATGAAAACCCGTCCACTGGACGAGGCCATCAGCAGCGCGGGCGGCGTGTTGTTCGAGGCGATGGATGAGCGCTTGATGCTCAAGCAAATGCCTGGCGTGTTTTGCGCCGGGGAAATGCTTGATTGGGAAGCGCCGACGGGCGGTTATCTACTGACCGCGTGTTTCGCCAGTGGGCAAGCGGCGGGGTTGGGGATGGTGGAGTGGCTGAAGCGCCAGGCTTGAAAACCAAGGCGCCCCCTTCGCGAGCAAGCCCGCTCCCACACTGGGTCTGTGTCGTGCACAAATCCCCTGTGGGAGCGGGCTTGCTCGCGAAGGCGGCTTAATTAACGCTGCGTATCTTAAGGTTTGCGCTTACGCGGCCCGGTATTGAACACCGGCACTTTGCGCACAGGCTTGATCGAAGGCTCCGCCGGCGCAACCTCTCCGCTATCCACCCACTTGCCAAGATTGCGTTTACCACCGCCACCGCCGGAAGCCTTGGGCTTCTTCGGTTTTTTCGGTTTCTTGACTACCTGACCACTGGCATCGGTATCCGGCACCCGGTGCTCAGGCTCGAAGTCCGGCTCGTTCTGACGCTTCAGGGTCTGGCGGGTCAGCATCTCGATGGCCGACAGCAGATTCACTTCATCGGCGCACACCAGGGAAATCGCCTCACCGGTCGAACCCGCGCGGCCGGTACGACCGATGCGGTGGATATAGTCCTCGGCCACGATCGGCAGGTCGAAGTTGACCACCAGCGGCAAGTCCTCGATGTCCAGACCACGGGCGGCGACGTCGGTGGCGACCAGGATCTGCACTTCACTTGCCTTGAAACGGTCCAGTGCGCGCTGACGGGTCGCCTGGGGTTTGTCGCCGTGGATGCCGTCGGCATTGATGCCCAGGCCCTGAAGTTTCTCCACCAGCGCGTCCACACCGTTGCGCGTCTTGGCGAACACCAGCACCTGCTTCCACTTGCCCTTGCGCATCAGGTGCACGAACAGCTCCGGCTTGCGCTTCTTGTCCACCGTCACGATCCATTGCTTGACGGTGTTGGCCGCGACGTTGCGCGGGCTGACTTCGATGCTCAACGGGTCGTTGAGCATCTGCCCGGCCAGCAGGCGGATGTCGTCGGAGAAAGTCGCGGAGAACAGCAGCGTCTGGCGTTTTTTCGGCAGCGCGCGGTAAATGTTCGCCAGCTCCTCGGAAAAGCCCAGGTCGAGCATGCGATCGGCTTCGTCCAGAACCAGGGTTTGCAACTGGTTGAACTTCAGCGCGTTCTGGCGGAACAGGTCGAGCAAGCGGCCCGGGGTCGCCACCAACAGGTCGACACCGCTGCGCAGCTTCATCATTTGCGGGTTGATGCTGACGCCGCCGTACACCGCATACGTGCGCAACGGCAGGTTCTCGGCGTACTGGCGCACGGCTTCGTGAACCTGCTCGGCCAGCTCGCGGGTCGGCACCAGGATCAGCGCGCGTACCGAGTTGGCGGTGACTTTCGGCCCTTCCAAGGCCAGCAGTTGCAACAGCGGCAGGGCAAAACCGGCGGTCTTGCCGGTGCCGGTCTGGGCGGCGGCCATCAGGTCGCGACCGGCCAGCACCGCCGGAATGGCTTGCGCCTGAACCGGCGTCGGAGTCTGGTAGCCGAGCGTCTCGAGGGAGCGCAGCAAGGGTTCGATCAGGCCAAGGGTGGCGAAAGTCATGGGAGTACCGTAGGAAAAATCAGCGCGGGTTGTTCAAAACAAGTGTGCAAAACGAGATGCAATGGCGCGCAGTTTACCCTAATTCACACGGGATTCTGTCGGCACCACCGTCACCACAGGCTTTACCGGCGCCCGACGCCACTGCGGCAATCCGATCAGCACCACGGCACTGATGATCACCGCCATCGCCAGGGCTTCTTCGATGCCGATGGTTTCACCGACGAACACGATCCCCAGCAACACTGCCACCGCCGGGTTGACGTAGGCATAACTGGTGGCCGCCGCCGGGCGCACGTGTTTCAACAGATACATGTAGGCGTTGAAGGCGATGATCGAACCGAAGACGGTCAGGTAAGCCAGCGCGGCCCAGCCTTCGATCGGCGGCACTTTCTCCAGGTGTTCACCACTGACCGCACTGCCGATCAGCAGCACCACGCCACCCACCAGCATTTCCACGGCACTGGCCATCGCGCCTTGGGGCAGCGGCAAGTGTTTGCTCCAGACCGAACCGAAGGCCCAGGTCGCTGCCGCGAAAATCAACAACGCCGCGCCCAACGGACTCGATTGCAGGTTGGAGCCAAGATTGAGCATGGCAATGCCGATCAACCCGAGCACAATCCCGGCCCATTCGAGACGGGTATTACGCGCGCCCCAGAAATATCCACAGAGCAAGGTAAACAGCGGCACCGTCGCCACCGCCAACGCGGCGACACCGGAAGCCACACCGGTGTGCTCGGCGACACTGACCGCGCCATTACCACAGGCGAGCAGCAACACGCCGATGACCCCGGCGGCTTTCCACTGCGCCCAGGTCGGCGCGGGCGCCCCGCGCCAGCGCAGGAAGGCGTACATCAAGGTCCCGGCGATGACGAAACGGATCCCGGCGAGCAGCAGCGGCGGCCAATATTCCACGCCGATGCGAATCACCAGGTAGGTCGAGCCCCAAATCACGTACAGCGCGAAGAAGGCGGCGATCAGTGGCAAGGGAAAGCGACGTGGGCCAGGCATGGGGGCAGCTCGCAGGCAAGACAAGTGAACGGCTATTCTAGAAAGGCCAACGGCGGAAAATAAGTTACAAAACCTGTTTATCGCACCGGTAAACTTTTCAAAACACGGAGTTTCTTGCGATAAACCGTGTTTTCGAAAGCCAGTCATTTTCAGGAGTCGTCCCATGGACAAATACGACCGCATGCTGCTCAGCGCCCTGCTGGAAAACGGTCGCGCGTCGTACGCCGACCTGGCGCGCAAGGTCAACCTGTCCGCCCCGGCCGTGGCCGAGCGCGTGGCCAAACTGGAAGCCAGCGGCGTGATCACCGGTTATCAGGCGAAAGTCGACATGGCCAAGCTCGGCCTGCCGATTCAGTGCGTGATCGAACTGCGCCTGAACCAGCACGGCAACCAAAAAGCCTACGACGACCTGATCAAAATCCCGCAATTGACCGAATGCCATCGGGTAACCGGCGATCCCTGCGTGATCATGCAAGCGGCGGTGGGCTCGATGCCAGAGCTGGAAGAGTTGATTAATCGGATTGCCACGTTCGGGTTTAGCAAGACGTCGATTGTGCTGTCGAGTGCGATAGAGAAGCGGGTGCCGTTGGGGCATATCGAAGGGAATGGCAAGCTTTGATCGAACGCGGAACCTGTAGGAGCGAGCCTGCTCGCGATGGTCGCCGACGATAACGCGGGAAACCTGACACCCCGCACTGTTCTCGGGTTCATCGCGAGCAGGCTCGCTCCTACAGGGGATTTGCGGTGTGTTCGGGATCAGCGATAACGCTTGAGATGCTCGCCCACTTTCGCCGCTGGCACCTTCTGCAACTTGCACAGCAGGTCATGGGATAGCTCGCGCAAACCATGCTTCTGGAGCAACTCTTCCTCCAGGTGCGCCATCAGGTTGGCGGCCATCTCGGCATCGGCCATGGCCCGGTGGGCCTTGCCGGTGTGGGGCAGGTTGGCAAACGTGGTGAGGGTGCCGAGTTTGTGGTTCGGCGCGGCGGGCATCAGGCGCCGGGCCAAAAGCAGCGAACAGGCAAAGTTCTGCAATCGGGTGCGTTTGATTCGCCCCAGTTCGAAGTCCCAGAACTTCTGGTCGAATGCCGCGTTGTGCGCCAGCAACGGCGTGGTGCCGACGAATTCATTCACTTCGTTCATCACCTGCTCTGCCGACGGCGCGGTGCGCAGCATGGCGTTGCTGATGCCGGTGAGCTGCTCGATGAAGGCAGGGACGCGGACGCCGGCGTTCATCAGGCTTTGGTAACGCTCGACGATGCGCCCCTGCTCAAGGATCACCACGGCAATTTCCGTGGCCCGGCAGCTGCTGCTCGGGGAGATCCCGGTGGTTTCAAAGTCAATGACTGCTATGCGTTCCAAACCTGGTTCAACTCCGTAAAAATCAATTCTTGAGCAGCAACGCGCCTTCGATTGGCACGTAGCGGCTGGCGGCGCGGATCAGCGAGTTGGCGGTCAGGCCCGGTACGCCGTAGGCCACCGCTTGCACGCCATGTTTGCTGATGATGCGTTCGAGCAGCATGTCGAAATCGCCATCGCCGGAGGCCAGCACGATTTCGTCGACATGATCGGCTGCATCCATGATGTCGAGGGTGATGCCCACGTCCCAGTCGCCCTTGGCCGAACCATCACTGCGCTGGATGTATGGCTTGAGCTTCACGGTGAAACCAAGGTTGCGCAGGATCTGCTGGAACTGCTGCTGTTTGCTGTCGCCACGGTCGATGGCGTAGGCGTAGGCTTCGACGATCTCGCCCTGTTTGCTGATGTCAGCCCACAGCGCGGCGTAGTTGAAGTGACAACCATAGGCCTGACGCACGGTGTAGTAGAGGTTCTGGACATCGGCGAACACTGCGATTTTTTTCACCGGCTTTCCTCAAAGGCTGAATCAGGCACCAGGCCCGAGAAGTCGCCCAGTATGCCAGCCCGAAGGATTGTTCCGCGAATAATCGGCTATGTGGCGAGGGAGCAAGCTCCCTCGCCACAGGTGTGTCAGACGAAGGAATCGTCGTCGCCGCCGAATAACGAGTCATCGCTGTAGTCAGCGTCGCTGAACCCGCTCTGATCGTTGCTGTAGGAATCGTTACCAGCCATGCGCTGGTCATCGCCCCAGCCATTGTTGCCCTGGTCGTTGACCTGGGCCGGCTCTTCCTTGATGACTTCAACGATTTCCGGTTGCTGATTGTGATGGAACAGGCTGCTGATGCCTTGAGCCAGCATCACGCCACCCGCCACGCCAGCAGCGGTTTTCAGCGCACCACCGAGGAAACTGCTGCCGACCGCTGCCGGGGCCTGTTGCTGGGGTGCATAGCCCTGCTGTGGAAAGTTTTGCTGCGGGGCGCCGAAGTTCTGTTGGGGCGGTGGTGCGCCAAACGACGAACGCCCCGGCTCACGCCAGCCACCGCTCGATGGCGGTGCGCTCTGGGTGGGTGCCGGCTGTGGCTCACGAGAGCTGCCGCCAAAGATGCTCGACAAAAAGCCACCGCTACCCGGTGCCGGAGCCGGGGTTGCCTGAGCCTTGGCCTGTTGCAGCTCGGCCTGCAATTGCTGGACTTGCCGGGTCAGTTGCTGGTTCTGCTCGTCGAGGCTCTTGATCGCCGCCTCTTGCACCAGAATCGCCTGGGTCATGAAATAGCCTGCCGCAGGCTGGCGCGTCAGGTGTTCCTTGATCCGCGCCTCGGCCTGGGCGTCGCGCGGGGCTGAGTCCGTTTCGGCCTGTTGCAGCCGGGAAAACAGTCCATCGATCAGGGTTTGTTCTTCGCTGTTCATGGCGACCTCGTAGATTGCCGGAAAAATCGTTGCCTTTATCCACTGAGGATAAGGTGCTCAACCTTAATGGAGGCTGAAACAAGATGTTTCAATGACCTTTACCGAACGTTTACGTTTGCGTCCCCGAGCGTTTGATCGGTTAAAGTGAGCCACTGCTTCCAACCTGCGATACCAACTGATGAATCCGTTAGATGTCCTGCGTGACTCGCTGTATTTCTTCAAGCGCAATCTGGGCCAGATCGTGCAACTGTGCCTGCCGCTGGTGATGCTTGAGGCGCTGCTGCAACAAGTGGTCGACCACTCCACGGAGCCGGACAGTTTCCCCGGCATCAGCGTGATTGTCGGCCTGCTGGTGTACCCGCTGTACACCGCCGCGCTGATTCTGTTTCTCGACGCCCGCAGCCGGGGCGAGTCGCCGCGCAACCGCGACCTGCTGGCGATGGCAGCAAGCCTGTGGCCACGCTTCGCCCTGCTGACGGCACTCAATACCGTGCTGATTCTGCTCGGCCTGTCGCTGTACTTCCTGCCGGGTATCTACCTGATGGTGACCCTGGCGTTTGGTGAGTATCTGCTGGTGTTGCGAGGCCTGGCGCCGCTGGCGGCCATGAAGGAAAGCCTGCGCATGACCCAAGGTCACTTTCTGCGCATCCTGCTGTGCATTCTGTGTGTGATGGGGCCGTTGTGGTTGCTCAAGGGGGCGACCCTGGCGGTGTATCCGGAACCGCAAAACCCGGTGATTTCGCTGCTGATCGACAGCGCCCACAGTTTCCTGCAGCTGTTTACCAGCGTGGTGCTGTTCCGTTTGTTCATGCTGATCAACCCGTTGCCTGAGAGAAATGACAGCTCGCTCTGACCCAGGGCGCGACCATCGCTCTCGGGTATGCTCGGGAACAATTTTGTAACGCCAATAAGCCGAGCCATGACCCGTCTACTGCGCTACACCCTGCTGGGCCTGCTGATCGTGACCGGTCTGATCGCCGTGACGATCTACAGCCTGACCTGGCGCCCCGACACCAAAGAAGTTTTGCCAGTCAGTTGCAGTGCCCAGGCACCCACCCTGGTCCCCGGGCAGGCGCTGAAGGTGATGACCTGGAACGTCCAGTACCTGGCCGGCAAGCGTTACGTGTTCTGGAATGACCTGGCCGCCGGCACCGACGAACGCCCCACAGCGGAAGACATGGCCTTCAGCCTTGACGAAGTGGCGCGGGTGATTCGCGACGAACAACCGGACATCGTGCTGTTGCAGGAGCTGGACGACGGCGCCAAGGCCAGCGATTACCAGCACCAGTTCAAACTGCTGCAGGAACGGCTCGCCGACTTGTATCCGTGTGGCACCAGCGCCTTCGACTGGAAGGCCGACTTCGTGCCGAACCCGCACATTTTCGGCAGCGTCGGTCGGCAACTGGCAACCCTGAGCCGTTACCAGATCGAACATGCCGAACGCCTGCAACTGCCCGTCGCCTCGGGCAATCCGGTCAGCCGCCAGTTCAAACCCAGAGACGCATTGCTGGTGAGCTACTTGCCGTTGAGTGATGGCGGGCAGCTGGCGGTGCTCAATACCCATCTGGACCGCGCCACCCAAGTCGACAATACCTTGCAAACCCAGGTGAACGCCGTGGCCAGGGCCCTCGATAAATTCGAAAGCCGTGGCACGCCGTGGCTGATCGGTGGGGATTTCAACCTGTTGCCGCTGGGCCAGTATCGACGCCTGCCCGATGTGCAACGCACACCCTACTCCGCCGACAGTGCGTTGCATGTGCTGTGGGACAAGTACCCGATGATCCCGACCAACCACGAATCCAGTGGTATCGACCGCGAGCGCTGGCTGACGCATTACCCGAACGATCCCGGGCTGAACGGCCCGGACCGGACCGTCGATTACCTGTTCTACAGTCCGCGGATCAAACGGGTCGAAGCCATGGTGAGGCAAGACGATACATTGCGTATCTCCGATCACTTGCCGGTGATTGCCCGGTTCCTGTTGCCGGCTGCGCCCTGATACATAAACCTGTAGGCTCCGGGCTTGTGTGGCGAGGGGGCTTGCCCCCGTTGGGCTGCGAAGCGGCCCCATTTGCAGCAACCATGATTTATCAGAAACAGTAAATCGGCCAGATTACGACTGCTGCGCAGCCGAACGGGGGCAAGCCCCCTCGCCACAAAGGCTCGCTCCCACAGGGATGGTGCATCGGCTCGAATCAGGTTTAATGCACCTCTTCCAGATCATCATGCAGCAGCCCGAAGATCTCGCGCTTCATCTCGATGAACGAGCGCTCCATGACCATGTCCAGGTTCCGCGGACGCTCGATCGGCACATCGAGGATCTGCTTGATCCGCCCAGGCCTGGCGCCCATGACATAGACCCGGTCGCCGAGCAGAATCGCCTCGTCGATGTCGTGGGTCACGAACAACACGGTCTTCTTGCTGTTGCCCCACACCCGCAGCAACAACTGCTGCATTTGCAGGCGCGTCTGGCTGTCGAGGGCACCGAAGGGTTCGTCCATCAGCAGGATCTGCGGGTCATTGGCCAGCGCGCGGGCAATGGCGACACGCTGCATCATCCCGCCGGATAACTGCTTGGCGTAGTTGTCGGCAAAGCCGCTCAGGCCCACTTCATTGACGTAGTAGTCGACTATGTCCTTGCGTTGCGCCGCCGGCATGCCGCGACGCTTGAGGCCGAACTCGACGTTCTGCCGCACGGTCAGCCATGGGAACAGCGTGTAGCTCTGGAACACCATGCCGCGATCCGCACCGGGGCCTTCCACCTGTTGGCCGCCGACGTAAATCTCGCCCGAGGTCGGTTCGGCCAGGCCGGCGGTGAGGTACAGCAGGCTCGACTTGCCGCAGCCCGAAGGCCCCACCAGCACAGCGAATTGCTGGTCCGGCACCTCGAACGACACCTCCTGTAACGCGGTAAAGGTTCCGCCATCGGGCTTCTTGTAACGCAGGCTGACCTTGTCCACTTGCAGCCGTGGTGCGTTCACCGGGGCAATCTGAGGAGCGACAAAACGATGAGTGGCGGCGGTTACTGAGCCCATGCGGTGATCCTCAGACGGAGAAAACGGAACAGTTGATCGGTGACCAGGCCCAGCAGGCCGATGATCGCGATGGCGAGGAAAATCACATCCACCTGGAAGCCACGCATGGCCTTGAGGCTCAGGTAACCCAGGCCACTGGAAGCGGCGACCAGTTCAGCCACCACCAGGTAAGTCCAGGCCCAGCCCATGGTCACGCGCAGGGTGTCGAGTACGCCTGGCAGGGAAGCCGGGGCGATCACATGCAGCACCGCATCGCGGCGATTGGAACCGAGGGTATAGGAGGCATTGATCAGGTCCTTGGAAATACCTTTGGACACGTCCGCGATCATCACCAGTTGCTGGAAGAACACGCCGAAGATGATCACCGAAACCCGCTGTTCCAGACCGATGCCGATCCACAGGATGAACAGCGGTACGAACGAGGTCACCGGCAAATAGCGGATGAAGTTGACCATCGGCTCCAGGAACGCCTGGACAATGCGGAAGCTGCCCATCAACAGTCCCAGCGGCACGGCCACCAGGGACGACACGATGAAACCGACCATCACCACTTCGACGCTGGCCCACACATGCTGGCCGAGGGTGCCGTCGCGACCGAGGCGTACGGCGGCCTCGACCACCGCGCCCGGTGTGGGCAGGAACATGCCCGGCACCACGCCACCGTAGGACAAGCCGGCCCACAGGCCGACCAGCAGCACCCAGGCCAGACCGCTCGCGCTCCAGATCACCGACACCGGCAGGCCGGTCTTGGGCGTGATGCATCGGCTCAGCCATGAATTGCGCTTGAACATGCAAACCTCCTAGAGCGGGGTGACGAAGCGGTTGTCGATCAGGTCGTCATTGCTGACGTTGTAGGGCTTGCCTTGCAGCTCGCTGGCGGTCTCGTTGGCCAGCTTGATCAGCGGCGCGCTGTCACCCGGTTTGCCCGGCGCACCCAGCAGTTTTTCGCTCATGGCCTGATCGTAGAACCGCACGCCTTGGGCGGCCGCTTCTAGTTCCTTCGGATCGGCCAGGTATCCGCCAACACCCTTGGCCATGATTTTGTAGGCTTCCTGCGGATGATCCTTGGTGTACTGCACGGCTTTATACAAACCGGCCACCAGTGCCTTGACGTCTTCCGGCTGTTTTTCGATGACGGTGCAGTTCAATGCCACCACGTCGACGATCACACCCGGCGTGCTGCTGCTGTCGACCAGCACCTTGCCCTGTTTCTTGTCACGCACCATCGACAGGTGTGGCTCCCAGGTCACGGCAGCGGGTACACGACCGGCGATGAACGCGGTAGCAGCATCGTCGGCCGTCATGTTCTGCACGGTGATGTCGCTCATTTTCATGCCGTTCTTTTTCAGCAGATACGACAACCAGAACTGCGAGGTCGAACCTTCGTTCACCGCCACGGCCTGGCCCTTGAGCTCTTGCAGACTCTTGACGTCCTTGCCCACCAGCACGCCGTCGCCACCATGGCTGTCGTCCAGTGCGGCCACGGCCTTGAAGCAGAATTGCGGACGGTACTTGAGCACCTCGTCGATGGTCGACGCCGAGCCGGACAACTCACCGGATGCTTGTGCGGCCATGTACATCGCCGCTTCTTCGACCACTGGCAACTCGACGGTCAAACCGTTTTCCTTGAAGTAGCCAAGGTCCTGGGCCAGGTACAGGGTGCCGTAGCCGACCCAGGTGGTATGACCGATGGACAGGGTGCCGGCCTGGGCGCTGGTAGCGACCGTCGCGGCGATGGCGGTGATCGCCAGTGGATGGGCAACGCGCGTAAGCAAGGACTTGATCATGGAGCACTCCCAAAGCTGTTGATTTAGTTTTGTCATGGGCAGTACGGCGAGCCCTGAATCGGCTGCTACCTGTGGTCTCTGAAGGACCCTTCGGCGGGCAGCACTCGGCGGGCTGGCGAGATCGATGTTGGCCCAAGGGCGGGATTAGGAAAATGAGGAAATATGTGGATGCGAACGATGAAAAAACTCGTTAGCGCGCACCGCGAACGGGCGTTGTGGGCGGGGATGCACGGGGTGGGTGCAAGACTTGGGAAATGTGTTGTTTGAGCAATAGCTATCGCGAGCAAGCTCGCTCCCACAGGGAGGCTGTGTCAGACACAAAGCCAATGTGGGAGCGAGCTTGCTCGCGATTAAGGTCCGCAGGACCTTCAGGTGAGATCAGAGCCGGCCGTATTCCTGCGCCGTTCGATCCACCGCTTTCAAGGTCTTGCCGACCAGCTCATCAATCTCTTCACGACTGGCAATCAACGCCGGCGCCATGATCATCCGGCCCAGCGTCGAGCGAATTATCACCCCTTCCTCGAAGCCAATCGTGCGGCAACGCCAGGCGATGTCGTTCTCGTTGGCAAAACGCTTACGGCTGTTTTTGTCTTCCGCCAGTTGCAGTGCCGCGACCATGCCCGTGCCCTGGATGTCACCCACCAGCGGGTGCTTGCCGAACACTTCGCGCAGGCACTGTTGCAGGTACGGGCCGATGTCATCCTTGACCCGCGTCACCACGCCTTCATCGCGCAGCGCCTTGAGGTTGGCAATCGCCACCGCCGCCGCCACCGGGTGCCCGGAATAGGTCAGGCCGTGGGCAAATACACCGCCCTGCTCCACCAGCACCGAGGCCATTTTTTTCGACAGGATCAAGCCGCCCATGGGGATGTAACCCGAGGTCAGGCCCTTGGCGATGGACAGGGTGTCGGGCTCGAAACCGAAGTACTCATGGGCGAACCATTCGCCGGTACGACCGAAGCCGCCGATCACTTCATCGGCGCACAGCAGCACATCGTACTTGCGGCAGATGCGCTGGATTTCCGGCCAGTAGCTTTCTGGCGGGAAAATCATCCCGCCAGCGCCCTGGAACGGTTCGGCGATGAAGCCTGCGACCTTGTCCGCACCCAGTTCGAGAATCTTCGCTTCCAGTTGCTGCGCCGCACGCAGACCGAATTCGGCTGGCGTAAGGTTGCCCTCATGAGCGAAGAAGTACGGCTCGTCGATGTGCTCGATGTGCGGAATCATGCCGCCCATTTCGTGCATGAACTTCATGCCGCCCAGTGCCGTCGCGGCCAGGGTCGAACCGTGGTAACCGTTCCAGCGGCCGATCATGATTTTCTTCTCGGGCTTGCCGAGCACCTGCCAGTAACGACGCACCGTGCGGATCAACACCTCGTTGGCTTCGGAGCCGGAGTTGGTGTAGATCGCGTGGCTGTAGTGACCCGGCAGCAGGCTGAACAGCAACTCGGAAAGCTCGATCACCTGCGGGTGGGTGGTGTGGAAAAACATGTTGTAGTACGGCAGTTGTTCCAGTTGCTGGCTCGCCGCGGCCGCCAGGTCCTTGCGCCCGTAACCGAGGTTGGTGCACCACAGCCCGGACATGCCGTCGAGGTAACGCCGGCCGTCGTTGTCCCACAGGTGCAGGCGCTCGCCACGGACCATCACCCGTGGCCCTTCGTCGTTGAGGGCTTTCTGATCGACGAACGCATGGATGTGGTGCGCAGCGTCGGCGGCCTGGTAGTCGCGGGTTTCACGTGGTGTGGTCATCGCCAGTTCTCCGTTTTGTTATCAGCGCAATTGAAACCAGGTGGTCTTCAACTGGGTGTATTTATCGAATGAATGCAGGGACAGGTCGCGGCCGAAACCGGACTGCTTGCCGCCGCCAAACGGTACGGTCACGTCCAGCGCATCGACGCTGTTGACCGACACCGTACCCGCCCGCAATTGTCGCGCCACGCGGTGGGCGCGGTTGAGGTCGTCGGTCCACAGCGAAGCCGCCAGCCCGTAGACGCTGTCGTTGGCCAAGTGCAAGGCGTGGGCCTCGTCGTCGAACGCCGTGACGGCCAGCACCGGGCCGAATACTTCATAGCGAAACAGCGGCATGTCCGGCGTCACGCCGGTAAAAATCGTCGGCTGAATGAAGTTGTCGGAGCCGTTGAAAATCGACTGCCGACCGCCGCAGACCTTGGTTGCGCCTTGCTGCTCGGCCTGCTGGATGAACTTCATGATGCGCGCGGTCTGACGGCTGTCGACGATGGCACCGGCAGCGCTCGACGGATCCAGCGGATCGCCCGGCAGCCAGCGCTCGGCCTGGGCCTTGAGGCGTTCGACGAACTCGTCATGAATCGAACGCTGCACCAGCAACCGCGAGTTGGCCGAACAGACTTCGCCCTGATTGAAGAAGATGCCGAACGCAGCTTTCTCGGCGGCCAGGTCCAGGTCCTGACAATCGGCGAACACCAGGTTCGCGCTCTTGCCACCGCACTCCAGCCACACCTGCTTGAGGTTCGACTGGGCCGAGTACTGCATGAAATATTTGCCGACTTCGGTGGAGCCAGTGAACACCAGGCAATCGACGTCCGGGTGCAGGCCGAGGGCCTTACCGGTCTGCTCGCCGAGGCCCGGCAGTACGTTGAGTACACCGGCGGGAATACCCGCCTCCAGTGCCAGCTCAGCCAGACGCAAGGCCGAAAACGGCGACTGCTCGGCCGGCTTTAGAATCACCGAGTTACCAGCGGCCAGGGCCGGGGCGAGTTTCCACGCGGCCATGTCCAGCGGAAAATTCCACGGCACCACGGCAGCCACCACGCCAAGGGCTTCGCGGGTGATGGTCGCCAGCACGTTCTGCGAACTCGGCGAGATCTGGTCGTAGAGTTTGTCGAGGCTCTCGGCGTACCAGCGGAACACCCCGGCAGCACCCGGCACATCGATGTTGTAGGCGTCCGTGACGGGCTTGCCCATGTTCAGCGAATCGAGCAGCGCCAGTTCTTCACGGTTTTCGAGGATCAAGTCGGCCAGGCGCAGCAGCACTTGTTTACGTTCGGTCGGCGAACGTGCCGACCAGGTACCGGCTTCAAACACTTGCCGCGCATTGCGCACCGCCGCGTTCACGTCTTCCTCGCCACAGGCCGCGACATTGGCCAGGCATTGCCCGGTGGCTGGATTGATTGCGGCGAAAGTCTGCCCCGATTGCGCCGCTCGGCGCTGGCCGTCGATTACGGCCTGGTCGGGAAACCGCAGGGAAGCGGCCTTGCGTTGCCAATACTCAAGCTCGAACACGATCGGATGCTCCAGAGGACATTCTTGTGTATTGGATAGTCGCTCAGGCCCAAGCGGTGGAAAACCAGTAAAAATGTGTTCGCAGGCCAAGAAAAAACTACGTAGCCAATCTCCCTTCTGGCGCAGCATGTGGTTATTGTTCAACCACAACAAATCGCTACCCGAGCGGATAGGGGTGGCGCGCAAATTGCCAGGATGCCTGATCCGTTCTCCCCCGAGGTTTGCTGTGGCTGCCTACAATCTGCGTCAACTGAAATACTTCATCACCACCGTCGAATGCGGCAGCGTCGCCGAGGCCTCGCGCAAGCTGTACATCGCCCAGCCTTCGATCTCCACGGCCATCAAAGGGCTGGAAGACAGCTTCGGTGTGCAACTGCTGATTCGCCATCACGCTCAGGGCGTATCGTTGACCCCCAGCGGTGCACGCTTTTACCGCAAGGCCCAGGAACTGCTGCGCATGGCCAAGGAGTTCGAGCAGAACGCCCTGGCCGACAACGACGTGGTCTCCGGGCAGATTGATATCGGCTGTTTCGAAACCGTCGCGCCGCTGTACCTGCCGCAATTGATCGCCGGGTTTTCGGCGTTGTATCCGGGAGTGGAAATCCGCATCCGCGACGGCGAGCAGCAAGAGCTGGTGCAAGGCCTGACGTCCGGCGCGTTCGACCTGGCGATCCTCTATGAACATGACCTCGACGGCACCATCGAAACCGAACCGCTGATGCCGGCGCAACGACCTTACGCGCTGCTGCCGGCGGATCACCGCTTTGCCCAACAGGCCCAGGTGTCATTGCGGGACTTGTACCTGGAGCCGATGATTCTTTTGGACGTGCAGCCGAGCCGGACCTACTTCGTCAGCCTGTTCGATGAGCTGGGCCTGACCCCACGCATTGCCTTCAGCTCGCCATCGATCGAGATGGTGCGCGGCATGGTCGGCCAGGGCTTTGGGTTTTCGATCCTGGTGACCAAACCGCATTCGGAGTGCACCTACGACGGGCAGAAAGTGGTGTGCGTGGACATCGCCGAAGACGTCACCGGTTCCGGCCTGGTGGCGGCATGGCTCAAGCGCGGGCAACTGACCAAACCGGCGCAGCTGTTTGCTGACTACTGCCGCGAACAGCTCACCGCGAAATCCGAAAGATCACAGTGATCCACTGTGGCGAGGGGGCTTGCCCCCGTTCGGCTGCGAAGCAGTCGCAATACATTGGATGCGGAGAATCTGACACCACTCGGTAGCAGGTTTTGGGGCCGCTTCGCGCCCCAACGGGGGCAAGCCCCCTCGCCACAGAGTCCAGTGTTAAACGTTATTTCCGGGGTTTGATCCGCGCAGTCGCTTCGGCCACCAGCGGATCATCCGGCCAATAATGTTTCGGGTAGCGCCCCTTCAAATCCTTCTTCACCTCGGCGTAGGTGCTGCGCCAGAAGTTGGCCAGATCCTGTGTCACCTGCACCGGCCGCCGCGCCGGGGACAGCAAGTGCAGTTTCACCACCTGCCGCCCCCCGGCGATGCGCGGGGTTTCGGCCAGGCCGAACAGCTCTTGCAGGCGCACCGCCAGAATCGGTGGCTGCTCACTGTAATCCAGACCAATCGACGATCCCGACGGCACGCTCAAATGATGCGGCGCCAGCTCGTCGAGTCGCTGCGGCAACGGCCACGGGAGCAGGTTGTGGACGATGCTCGACAGGTCCAGACTGGCGAAGTGACTGAGCCGGGAAACCTTGCCCAGATACGGCATCAGCCAATGCTCCAGATGCTTGAGCAACGCAGCGTCACTCACATCCGGCCACTCGCTCTCGCCTTTGCCGGCGAGGTCCAGTTGCCGCAACAGCGCGACCCGCGCCTGCCACTGACGCAGTTCCGGGGTCCACGGCAACAGCTCCAGGCCTTTGCGTCGCACCAGGTTCACCAGTGCCTGGCTGCGGGCAGTTTCGTCGAGGCCTGTCAGCGGCTCACGGCTGAGGATCAGTTCGCCAACCTTGCGCTGACGCTCGGCCCGCAGCATGCCTTCGCGCTCGTCCCAATCCAGTTGATCGACACAGCGCACCTGTTCGGCCAGTACTGAGTCGAAGAGCGTCGGATCGAAGTCCGTCGCCAGATAAATCCGCTCCTCACGCTGCCCCTGACGACTGCCTAGATCGGCGATCACCAGCCACGGTTGCTTCATCAGGCTGTCGGCCTCGGCGAACAGTGCGGCACGTCCGTTGGCCAAGCGATATTCCGCACCACCGGCCCGCCGCTGCTGGGCGACGCGGTCGGGATAGGCCAGCGCCAGCAAGGCACCGAGCCAACGCGGGTGATCCGGATCGCTGACCGGCTCCGCGGCTTTGCCGCGCAGGTAACCACGATATTGCCGCGCCAGTTGCCGTGCCCGCTGCACGCCCCCTTGGGCACCGCGTGCGGCGCGCTCTTCGCCAGACAGCAGTACCAGTCGGCTGTGCAGGTCTGCTCCAGCGCCACGCAGGATATCGCGCTCACCGAGCAGTGCAGCGACGTCGCAGGCCATGTCCGCCAGACCCAGTGCCTGACCACGCAACAGCAAATGCGCGATGCGCGGATGCGCCGGCAGTTCGGCCATGGCCTGACCGTGACGGGTCAGCGCTTCGCCCTCCAGTGCGCCCAAGCGTTCGAGCAAGTCCTGGGCCTGCGCATACGCGGCGGCGGGCGGCACGTCGAGCCACACCAGTTGCCCCGGCGTCACACCCCAGCGCCCCAGCTGCAAGGCCAGCCCGGCGAGGTCCGCCGAAAGGATTTCCGCACTGCCATAGGCCGCCAGTTGCTCGTGCTGATCCTGTGACCACAAGCGATAACACACGCCAGGTTCCAGGCGCCCGGCCCGGCCCGCGCGCTGGGTGGCGCTGGCCTTGGAAATGCGCTGGGTGTCGAGACGGGTCATGCCGCTGCCGGGGTCGAAACGCGGCACCCGCGCCAGCCCGGCATCGATTACGACGCGCACGCCATTGATGGTCAGGCTGGTTTCGGCAATGTTGGTGGCCAGCACCACTTTGCGCTTGCCCGGCGGCGCCGGATCGATTGCCGCCCGTTGTGCGGCGAGATCCAGTTCACCGTGCAACGGGCACAGCAGGACCTGTGGGTTATCGCCCAGCGCATCCGCCAGTTGCTGATGCACGCGGCGGATTTCTGCCTGCCCCGGCAGGAACACCAGCACGCTGCCAGTCTCGTCGTTCAAGGCTTCGAGGATGGTCTGCACCAGACGCGGTTCGATGAATTCACCGGTCTGAAACGGCCGGCCCCAGCGCATCGCCACCGGGAACATGCGCCCTTCGCTGCGCAGGATCGGCGCGTCGTCCAGCAGCCCGGACAAGCGTTCGCCTTCAAGTGTGGCGGACATCAAGAGGATTTTCAGTGGCTGATCGTCCCGGAACAGCTCGCGGCCATTAAGGCTCAGGGCCAAGGCCAGGTCAGCGTCGAGGCTGCGCTCGTGAAACTCGTCGAAAATCAGCAGGCCCACGCCTTCCAGCGCCGGATCATCCTGCAAGCGCCGGGTGAGGATGCCTTCGGTGACCACTTCGATACGGGTGTTCGGGCCGACCTTGCTATCGAGCCGAATGCGATAACCCACGGTCTCGCCGACCTTCTCCCCCAGCTCACTGGCCAGCCGTTCCGCCGCTGCGCGCGCGGCCAACCGCCGTGGTTCGAGCATCAGAATGGTTTGCCCGGCCAGCCACGGTTCATTGAGCAGGGCCAAAGGCACGCGGGTGGTTTTACCGGCGCCGGGCGGCGCTTCGAGCACGGCTTCATGGCGTGTAGCGAGGGCTTCACGCAGGGCGGGTAAAACTTCATCGATCGGCAAAGAAATCATGCTGGCTCCAAAACAGAGGGCCGAGTATAACGGCGAACTGTTTGGCGTAGTCTGGGCTCTAACCAGTAACGTTCTTGGCGTTCTACTCAGGAGATTTCATATGCGTGCTCCCTTTCGCCTGATTGGCGGTGTTCTGGTCGCAACCTTGCTGACTCAAGTGACCGCCTGCGGTTCGATCTTCTACCCCGATCGCCGTGGCCAGATCGAAGGCAAGATCGACCCGGCCATCGCCGCACTCGACGCCGTGGGCCTGCTGTTCTACATCATCCCCGGCCTGATCGCGTTTGCCGTGGACTTCGCCACCGGCGCGATTTATTTCGAGCCGGGCAAGACCGCCCAGATCGACCCGCAAAAACTCAAGGACGCCATCGGCCCCGATGGCAAAGTCGATAACCGCAAGTTGCAGACTATTCTGGAAAGCGAACTGGGCCGCAGCTTCCCGCTGGACGATCCACGCCTGATCCAGAGCAAGGGCAGCGCCCAGCAACTCGCGATGTTCGGCCTGCAACCGGCCGCGTAATCCCTGCGCAAGAAAGGACTCTCAAGAAACGATGGCCACTATGACCTCCAGCTCCGAACACGCCCGCCTGCTGCGGCTGGCGACCCGTGCCTCGGTGGCGGTGGCGTGCACCTTGATCGTAGCCAAAGCCATCGCCTGGTGGCTGAGCGGCTCGGTGAGCATGCTCGCCGGGCTCACCGACTCGGCACTCGACGGTGTCACATCATTGCTCAACCTGCTGGCGGTGCATTACGCCCTGCGCCCCGCCGACGATGATCATCGCTACGGGCACGGCAAGGCCGAGTCATTGGCGGGCATGGCCCAGGCGCTATTCATTGGCGGCAGTGCGGTACTGATTGCATTGCAGGCCTACGATCGACTGAAACATCCCGAACCGGTCGGCGCGCCGTGGATCAGTATCGGCGTGATTGTGTTCTCGCTCGCCCTGACCCTGGCCTTACTGATGTTGCAACATCGGGTGGTCAAGGCAACCGGCTCCAACGCCGTGCGTGCCGACTCGCTGCATTACCGTTCGGACATGCTGCTCAACGGCAGCATTCTGCTGGCACTGGTACTGGCCGGGTTTGGCTGGTATCAGGTCGACGCCTGGTTTGGCCTGGGCATCGCCGCCTACATTCTGTGGAGCGCGGTGCGGATCGCCCGGGAGAGCTTTGCGGTGTTGATGGATGAAGAACTGCCGCCGGATGTCAGCCAGCACATGCTGGAACTGGCATGCAGCGTGCCCGGTGTGTTGGGTGCGCATGACTTGCGTACGCGGATCTCCGGCAACCAGTGGTTTGTGCAGTTGCATCTGGAGTTGCCGGGGGAACTGACGCTGTCAGTCGCCCACGGCATCAGCGATCAGGCTGCTGCGGCCATTCACAGCGCCTACCCGCGCGCCGAAGTTCTGGTGCACGCCGACCCGCGGGAAGTGGTGAAAGCCGCCCGGGCTCAGTAATTCACCTGATAACCGCGACTGCTCAGGCAGTTGCCCTGAGCCTGTCGGTAGGCTTGCACCACCGACGGGTCTGGCTGGTAGGTGGCGGTTCGTGGATCGAAACCACTCTGCTGCACCGCGTCTTGATAACACTCGTAGCCATCCCGGCTGACTTGCTCCGGCGACTGTCCGTTGGCTGGATACGCCTCCACGTCATAACCATTGCCGGCGGCCGGCGGTTGCGACTGCGGTTGGCCAACCGGCGGCTCGACCACGACGTAGTCCTGAGTGCTCTCCTGGTAGGCGTAATACGAACCGGCCGCCAGGAACAGCAACACCCCGCCGATCCACACCTGCTGGGCGTAATCGGGCAGGTATCTGACGCGAATCCCGCGCGGTGGCTCTACCACCTCATATCGCGGGCCCAGCGGGCGATACCAGTAGCCACCGGAATAGTAGTAATCCATGCCACGGTAAGGCACGCGGAAGTTGCGCTCGGGGAAGCGGTCGATCACCTGGCCGGGGCGATACCTGGGGCCTGGCCCCCAACCGTTACCATAGCCACTTGAGCGCCCCTGCCAGTGATTGTCATAGGAGGGTGCGTTTGTGTAGCCACTCCAGTGCTGGTTGTAATTGTTGCGACGCGGCTGGTCCTGGTAGTAACCACGCTGCGGCTGCTGGGTCTGGTGCACGGTGTCGGGACGGGGCTGGATCGGCATGTCAGTGGCCGGCAACTGTGGCGGTGGCGGCGGCGAGCGAACCCGGCTGTTGAAATCCGGCGCTGGACGGTTCTGCCACTGTCCGTTGTTCTGATGTTGATTCTGGCCGTTGTGCTCGTCATGGCGGTTGTCGTTGTTCTGCGCGCGAGGCTGATTCTGCTGCTGGCTGTTTTGCGGCGGCTGGTTGTTGCCGCCATGGCCCTGATTGTTGCCCTGACGACCATCCTGGCCATGTTGTCCGCCATCATGACCACGGTTTTGCTGTTCATCGGCCAGCGTTTGCGCAGCGACGCTGGCACACAGCAAACCGACACCGGCTAAACGCCAGATGCGCGACTTCATGCTTTTCCTCACGGAAGGTTAGGGCCTGTACGTAAGACTGGAAAACCTCAGGCCGGTTCTGCATCAGGTTATCAGTCGCGCAACTTATTTATTGAGAGCCGGCAACAAATTTCAGGCAAGAAAAAGGGGAGACCCGTCGGCCTCCCCTTAGAGAACTTCGTCCTGGCTCGACGCTTTTGACGTCGGCTCACCTCACGCCGTCTTCTGGACAGTGTGTAGCTCGGGGGCCGGCACATCCTCGGTGGGGGTGGCGACCGCGGCGGGCCTGATTGGGCGAGCCGCACTGGACTGTTTGTCCGAGCAGTGATTCTGGTGATAAGAATAGGCTGGGAGCGCCGGCAGAGGATTGCGAAGATTGCTGAATTAAACATCACTTGCGCAATTTTTAACCCCTGACACATAATCCTCCGCAATAGTTACGACAAAGGATCGATTGATGAGCAAGCTCGACCGTTACGACCTGAGTATTTTGGCGGAATTGCAGCGCGACGCACGCATCTCCAACCAGGAGCTGGCCGAGCGCATCGGTCTGTCGCCTTCGCCGTGCTCGCGGCGGGTCAAGCAACTGGAAGACGACGGCTACATTTCCCGTCAGGTCGCCCTGCTCGACCGCAAAATGCTCGGCCTGAGCCTGACGGCTTACGTGCTGATCGGCATGGACCGTCACACACCGGAGCGTTTCGAAAACTTCGAAGCGGCCATCCGCACCTTGCCCCAAGTGCTCGAATGCAGCCTGGTGACCGGGATGGATGCCGACTATCAACTCAAGGTCGTGGTGCCGGACATGGATCACTACCAGAAACTGCTGCTCGGGCATCTGACGCGGATTGAAGGGGTGACCAGTGTGCGTTCGAGTTTTGTGCTGAATCAGGTATTGAATAGCACCGAACTGCCTCTGACTCATCTGCGTAGCTGATTGTGGCGAGGGGGCTTGCCCCCGTTCGACCGCGCAGCGGTCGCAAAACTAATATGCGGTGTATCAGATTAAACTCAGAGACAGCTTTCGGGGCCGCTACGCAGCCCAACGGGGGCAAGCCCCCTCGCCACAGGTGCGACACACCGACGCAGGTCAATACTGCACGCAGCCTGCGAGGCGTATACTCCCCGCGTCCTTTTAGCCGCGCCCGCGCTGGAGATGTTCGATGGATCCTGCCGTTTTCGAAGAGTGGATGATGACCGGACTGGTCACGATCCTGATCATTTTCATGGGTTTCATCGTCTGGGATCTGGCGAAGAAGTCCAAGGCCGGGCGCTTTGGCTCGTTCATCCTGTTCTTCGTGCTGGGCCTGGGCGTGGCCGCGTTCATCATCAAGAGCGTGGTGATCGGCCTGATCGAATCCGGCGCCTTATAAGCGCGCCGGTACTTCTTTCCACTGCCCCTGATCGAGCCCTTCGATCGTCCAGTCACCGATTCTGACCCGCACCAGGCGCAACGTCGGCAAACCGACCGCCGCAGTCATGCGCCGCACCTGTCGGTTGCGCCCTTCGCGAATCACCAACTCCAGCCAACTGGTCGGCACGCTTTTGCGAAAGCGCACCGGCGGATTGCGTGGCCATAGTTCGGGCTCGTCCAGTTGCCGCGCCTCGGCGGGCAAGGTCATGCCGTCATTCAATTCGACGCCGTCACGCAGGCGCTGCAATTGCTCAGCGCTCGGCTCACCCTCGACCTGTACCCAATAGGTCTTGGCCAGTTTGTGTTTCGGGTCGGCGATCCGCGCCTGTAGCTGGCCGTCGTTGGTCAGCAGCAACAAGCCTTCGCTGTCGCGGTCCAGCCGTCCGGCCGGATAGATCCCCGGTACGTCGATGTAATCCTTGAGCGTTGCGCGCCCTTCGCCGTCACTGAACTGCGTCAGCACATCGAACGGTTTGTTGAACAGGATCAGCTTCGGCTCGGCCGGCGGAGCCTTGGCGACGCGCCGCTGGGCTGATGGGGATGGCTTCGCGCCGGGGCGACGGGAAGGTGGACGAGGTGGACGCGACATGGGCAAAACAACATCTAACGGTCAGGGCTGCTAATGCTAGTGCCCTGACCGCCAAATGACCATGACAACCGTTAGCGGAACGGCGGCTCGTCGAAGCTGCGCAGTTTGCGCGAGTGCAGTGAGTTGAGTTCGGTACGCAACAGATCCACCGCCTCGATACCGATCTTCAAGTGCTGGCTGACCGCGCGCTCATAGAACGCATTGGCCGAGCCCGGCAGCTTGATTTCGCTGTGCAGCGGTTTGTCCGATACGCACAGCAACGTGCCGTACGGCACCCGCAAACGATAACCTTGCGCTGCGATGGTGCCGCTTTCCATGTCCACCGCCACGGCGCGGGACAGGTTGATCAGCGGCCTTTCCTGCGCCCAGCGCAGTTCCCAGTTACGGTCGTCGTAGGTCAACACGGTACCGGTACGCAGGCGTTTCTTCAGCTCGTCGCCCCTCTCGCCAGTGATATTGGCCGCCGCCTGCTGAAGCGCAAGCTGCACCTCGGCCAGGGCCGGAATCGGGATGTTCGGCGGTACGACCCGGTCGAGAATCCCGTCGCGACGCATGTAAGCGTGGGCCAGCACGTAGTCGCCAATGGTTTGCGACTGACGCAGGCCGCCGCAGTGGCCGATCATCAGCCAGCAATGCGGACGCAAAACGGCGAGGTGGTCGGTAATGTTCTTGGCGTTGGACGGGCCGACACCGATGTTGACCAGGGTCACGCCGTGGCCGTCACTGGCGATCAGGTGATAGGCCGGCATCTGGTAGCGGTGCCAGACCACGCCGGCGGCGATTGCTGAAGCCTCGCCGTGATCCATGCTCTTTTCGATGATCACGTTGCCCGGCAACACCATGCGCACGAAGCGCGGGTCTTTGCGCAGTTGCTCCAGACCATGGACGATGAACTGGTCGACGTAGCGGTGGTAGTTGGTCAGCAGGATCCACGGCTGCACATGCCGCCAGTCGCTGCCGGTGTAATGCACCAGCCGGCGCAGGGAGAAATCCACCCGTGCGGCATCGAACAGGGCCAGGGGCAGCGGATCGGTGTTTTCCCAGTCGTACAAGCCGTCGGCAATGCCGTCGGTCGCGGCCGACAGGTCGGTACTCGGGAACACCCGCGCCAGCACGGCTGCGGTGACGCCGGAACCTCCCAGCTCATCGCCCTGCTCGACCACATACGGATACGGGATGTTCTGCTGGCTGACACCGACTTCCACGGTCACGGTGAAGTCATGCATCAATGGAACAAGCTGTTCCAGCAGGTATTTACGAAAAGCCGACGGATGGGTGACGGTGACGCTGTAGGTGCCCGGCAGCTGGACCTTGGCGTAGGCGCGGGTGGTCTGCGGGACTTCACCCTGGCAATGGTAGGTCAGGCGCAGCTCGGGATACCGGAACAACGCTCGCTGTTCGGCATCAGGCTCGACGCGATCCTTGAGGTAGCGCTTGAGCGCCTGACTCAGCGCGGTGGTTGCACGATTGTGCAAGTGTGCAAGCCGATCCACGGCTTGCTCGGCGGTTTGAACGACAATAAAAGCTTCGGTCACGATCAGCATCCTGTGTTCTGACTTGCAGACCTTCATCTTGCCTGCATCGTTGCTTCACGGGAACAGTGGCATTGACTGTAAACAGAGAACAACTGTGGGAGCGAGCTTGGTCCGGGCGGCGTTCCGACGATAGCGGCGTATCAGTCAACATCATTGTTGAATGTTTATCCGTCATCGTCGGAACGCCGCCCGGACCAAGCTCGCTCCCACAGAGGTTTGCGGTGCTGAGTTAATCGCGGTCAGAAGCCCTGTGGAGTCGAACGGGCAACAATCGCTTCCACGTCCAGGCCACGTGGCAATGCGCCGTACACTCGGCCGCCACCCTCCAGACGACTGGCGATGAAGGCATCGCTGACCACCGCATTCCCGGCTTCCAGCAACAACTTGGCCTGCAGCCCCAGAGCGATGTCTTCAGTCAGTTGCCGGGCGCGGTACTGAATGTCGCCGGAGTCCTTGAAGGCCGCCTGCAATTGATTGATGTGCGCAGCCAGGCGCTTGTCACCATGGCCATCGCCCAGCTCGTTGAACAGCACATCGAGCACGCCCGGCTCCTTCGACAGGGCACGCAGCACGTCGAGGCATTGCACGTTACCGGAACCTTCCCACGTCGAATTCACCGGCGCCTCGCGGTAAAGCCGCGGCAGGATGCTTTCCTCGACATAACCCGCGCCGCCCATGCATTCGGCCGCTTCGTTGATCATCGCTGGCGCCCGCTTGCAGATCCAGTACTTGCCCACCGCCGTCACCAATCGGGCGAATTTGGCTTCCTGTGAATCGTCCAGATGATCCAGTGCCCGGCCCATGCGCAGGCTCAAGGCCAGGGCGGCTTCGCTTTCCAGCGCCAGATCCGCCAGCACGTTCTGCATCAAGGGCTGTTCGCTGAGCAGCTTGCCGCCGACCGAACGGTGGGCGCAGTGATGGCTGGCCTGGGTCAATGCCTGACGCATCAGCGAACTGGAACCGACCATGCAATCGAAACGGGTCATGGCGACCATTTCGATGATCGTCGGAACGCCACGGCCCTCTTCACCGATCATCCACGCCAGTGCGCCACGAAACTCCACTTCGCTAGAGGCGTTTGAGCAATTGCCGAGCTTATTCTTCAGGCGCTGGATGTAGAACTGATTGCGCGTATCGTCCGGACGATGGCGCGGCAACAGGAAACAGGTCAGGCCCTTGTCGGTCTGCGCCAGGGTCAGGAAGGCGTCGCACATTGGCGCCGAGCAAAACCACTTGTGCCCCACCAACTCATAGGCCTGACCCGGACCGCTGACACCGACCGGATACGCCTTGGTGGTGTTGGCCCGGACATCGGTGCCGCCCTGCTTCTCGGTCATGGCCATGCCAATGGTGACCCCGGCCTTGTGGGCCATGCCGACGTTGCGCGGGTCGTATTCGGTGGCGAGGATTTTCGGTAGCCATTTTTCCGCCAGGTCCGGTTGCAGACGCATGGCCGGAACGCTGGCGAAGGTCATGGTCAACGGGCAGCCACTGCCGGCTTCGGCCTGGCTGTGCAGATATGACATGCAAGCGCGGGCGACATGGGCGCCGTCCTGCGGGTGCGCCCAGGGCAGCGAGGTCAAGCCGTGCTCGACCGCCGTACGCATCAATTGGTGATAGGCCGGATGAAATTCCACCAGATCGATGCGATGACCAAACCGGTCATGGCTGTTGAACACCGGCTTGTTCTGATTGGCCAGGAACCCGGCTTCCATCAACGGGCCACCGGCCAGAGCGCCGTAGGCGTCGATCCGCGATTCGGCCCAACCGGCCCCGAACCGCCGCGACCACTCCTGCAACGGCAAGTCGATGCGGTACAGGTTGGCGCCATCCAGTGACGGTGGCTGGTTGGTGACTTCGTGGGTTTCGGCGAACTGATGCAGGTTCATGACAGGGCTCCTTTGGTCGGCCAAGGGACTTCAGTTAAGCACCGCCCCTCGGTCGTTCAAAGTGTCATATCCGCCTAACTATCGGCGCTTTCGCCCTGTCGCGGGCAAAGCACACGGCGGTAGAGCGCGGCCTGCAAGTCTTCGAATTTCACTGGTTTGCTCAAGTGATCAATCACCGCGCCGGTTGGGCAGCGCTCACGGTCACCACCCAGAGCGATCATGAACAGCGGCAGTTCGGCATAATCCGGCAACGCGCGGATCTGGCAGCACACCGACTCACCGTCCTGAAGCGGCAACTGACAATCAACCAGTACTGCGTCAAACACTTCGCGCTGCAAGAGATCGAGCGCAACGTCGGCGCTATCGGCCGTACGCACGCGGAACCCCAGCTTGAGCAACATGCCGCGCATCACCAACTGGCTGATGCCGTTGTCATCCACCAACAGCACGGCACAATCCTGAGGCAAGCGCAGGCGCGGAAAATCCCGGGGCATCAACGGCGTCACCGGACGTTCGGGCACCGGCAGCCCAACTTCGACATCCAGCTGAAACCGGCTGCCGCGTCCTGGCTCGGTGCGATGCGTCAGGCGCCCACCCAGCAATTCGACCAACTGTCGGCATATCGCCAGGCCAACACCCAGGCCACCGTATTCACGGGTCATTGAACCATCGAGCTGGAAGAACCGTTGATACATCGTGGCCTCCCCCAAATCAGTGAAGCCAATGCCCGTATCGATCACCGCAAAGGTCAACGCCAGCCGGTCGGGCTCAAGGGCCTTGCCGGTCACCCGCAGGGCCAGGCCGCCGACCCGGGTGAACTTGATGGCGTTATCCAGCAGGCATTCCAGGCATTGCGCGATCTTGACGTTGTCACCGTGCACGCGATCCGGCACACCTGTGGCGACATCGACCTTGAAGTCCAGCGACTTGCTCGATGCGTTGCCCTCGAACTGCGAGCGCAGTGCCTCGACCATACCGCGCAAACTGAAGGTGTCGGTCGAGGCCTTGAGCTTGCCGGCCTGCAATTCGGTGAGGGTGAGGATGCCGTTGACCATGCGCATCATGTCCCGGGCCGATCCCGCAGCCGTCTGCTGATACTGCTCGAGCTCCGGGTCCATTTCGACCGTCTGCATCAGTTCCAGCGAACCGATCACACCGTTCATGGGTGTGCGCAGTTCGTGGGTCAGGGTGGCCAGGAATTCGTCCTTGAGCTTGTTACTGCGGGCCAGCTGCTGGTTGAGGACTTCAAGCTTCTGGCTCGCGTCGAACAGGGTTTGTGCCTGCTGCTCGCGCATGTCGTTGATGCGGTCGGCCAGCGCCAGGGACAGCAACGCCACTTCGATGGCCGAGCCAATCTGGCTGGAATACATGGTCAGGAACACGTTCGGCAGGTAGCCCAGCACCATCAGCGTATTGACGATACCGCCGAGCAAAAACGCCGACCAGGCAATGATGAAATACCGCGCCACACGCAGGCCTCGCAACCAGGCAAAGATCCCGGCGGCAAAAATCACCACAGTGAATGTCAGCGCCAGGGCCGTGGCCAGGCGCAAGGCCAGAGCGTAGCTGGTCATCAATGACAGGCCGACCACGAGCGCACCGAAGGCAACCAGCGCCAGCAACAAGCGGTCGAGCCAGCGACTGTGGGTGGCCATCTGCAAGAAACTGCGGGCGAACTGACTGCCGAACAGTCCCGCACAGCCAATGAAAAACGGCGTCGCGGCGTTGGCCCACCAAGGGTTGTCCGGCCAGAAATACTGCACGGCCGCACCGTTTACCGACAGCTGATACAAGCCGAACGAGGCGATATAGAAGATGTAGTAGAGGTAACTGGTGTCGCGCACGCTGAGATAGATGAACAGGTTGTAGACCAGCATCCCCAGCAACACGCCGTAGATCAATCCCAGTACGTAAAGGCGCACGGGCTGCTCTTCGAGGTACGCGGTGCTCGACCACAAGGTCACCGGCGCCTGGATCGAGCCTTCGCTTTGCAATCGCAGGAATACGGTTTCGGCCTGATCAGGCTTGAACGTCAGGTCGAACAAATAGTTGTTCTGACGAATCTGGCGACTGGCGAACGGCAAGGCATCGCCGGTCTGCCTGACCAACTGATAGTTGCCGGCCGCATCGGGCAAATAGAGATCGAGATGATCGAGGGGCGGATAGGCCAGTTCCAGTAGCCAGGTCCGTTGCGCAGCCGGATTGGTCGGGCGGTAATGCAGGTCGATTTTCAGCCAGAACACCGAACGCGAGTACCCGGCGTTGAGCGTGTCTTTGTGGTGTGGTGTGAAGGTGCCGGCCGCCGCTTGTGCACGGATATCATTGATGGTCGCCTGACCGCCTGCATCCTCATAGACCTGCAGGGATCGGCCCAAGGGGAGGCTTTGAGTGTACTCATCGAACTCGACGGCGTTTGCCAGGAGGGGCAAACACAACAGCAACATAAGCAAATAGCGCATTGAAGCCCCAGCGTGGCCTGTCCGGTTCTGTCAGGAAGCCCCCCATTCCTTTTGAGCAGACGTAAACCGGTATCACCTGTTATTGGTTTGGATCCACTCTAGCATAGCCGTTGATGGCCATTAAATACCATTGAAATATTTCCTACAAAGGCTCTAGAACGGGCGTTCCAGAGACACTACCAGGACATAATCAGAGGCAAGCAAATCACTGCCACAATGGAACAGGCAGACTGGATGTCACCACACCCGAAAATCGACGTTTGGTGGTAAGCTCGCGCACCATGAATATCTACAGCTCTCGCCCCGTTGTCCTCTGTCTCTCCGGCCACGACCCAAGTGGTGGCGCCGGCTTGCAGGCAGATATCGAAGCCCTGCTCGCTCAGGGATGCCATGCGGCTCCGGCCGTCACCGCCCTGACCGTGCAAGACACCGTCAATGTCACTGACTTCCGCGTCCTCGACCGTGAGTGGGTACTGGCCCAGGCCAATGCCGTGCTCAACGATTCCGAAGTCGCGGCGGTCAAACTGGGCATGCTCGGTTCACTGGAAATGGTCGACACCGTGGTCGAACTGCTTTCGGCGCACCCGCATTTGCCAGTGGTCTGCGACCCGGTACTGCGCGCCGGCGGCGGCGGACGCCTGGGCAAGGACGAAGTCGGCTACGCCATGCGCGAACGCCTGCTGCCCCTGTCGATCATTGCCACCCCCAACCTTCCCGAAGCCCGTATCCTCGCCGAACTGCCCCAAGGCACCGCGGACGAGTGCGCTGAAAAACTCCTGCCGTTCGTAAAACACCTGTTGATCACCGGCGGCCATGGCGACGAAACCGAAATCCACAATCGCCTGTACAGCCGCGACGGCCTGCGCCAAACCTTTACCTGCCAGCGCCTGCCCGGCAGTTATCACGGTTCCGGTTGCACCCTGGCCAGCGCGCTGGCCGGTCGTCTGGCCCAGGGCGAAAACCTCGCCAGCGCCGTGCAGACCGCGCTTAACTACACATGGCGCACCTTGCGTGACGCCGAGCAGCTGGGCAAAGGCCAGTTTGTGCCGCGCCGTTTGCCTCTGGATTTCTGTTCGTAACTTCTATTTGTAATGCGGTGAGGCTTGTCCGATGAAACTACGTGGCCTGTACGCCATTACCGACAGCCATTTGCTGGACGGTAAGCTGCTCAAGTACGTGGAGGCGGCGCTGGAAGGCGGCGTCACCTTGCTGCAGTACCGCGACAAAAGCAGCGACGAGGCCCGCCGCCTGCGTGAGGCCGAAGCCCTGCGCGAGCTGTGCGAACGCTACAAGACACGGTTGATCATCAACGACGACGCCGAACTGGCCGCCCGCCTCAATGTGGGTGTGCACCTGGGCCAGACCGATGGCCCACTGTCACCGACCCGCGCTCTGCTCGGTTCCAAAGCCATCATCGGCTCGACTTGCCACGCGCAACTCGAACTGGCCGAACAAGCGACAAAGGAAGGCGCCAGTTACGTCGCCTTCGGCCGCTTCTTCAATTCGAACACCAAGCCCGGCGCACCGACCTGCAGCCTCGAACTGCTCGATCAGGCCCGCAAGCAATTGCACTTGCCGATCTGCGCGATCGGCGGCATCACCCTGGACAACGCCGCCCCGCTGGTGGCCCACGGCGTCGATCTGCTGGCGGTAGTGCATGGCCTGTTCGGCGCCCAGAGCACGGCCGAAGTGACCCGCCGTGCCCGTGCCTTCAACGAACTGTTTTCTATTTAAGTCGCTTAAAATCTGATTTGAGAGCCCGATCATGTCTCGTTCCGAAACGCTGTTTGCCAATGCCCAGAAACACATTCCCGGTGGCGTGAACTCGCCGGTTCGCGCGTTCAAGAGCGTCGGCGGCACGCCGTTGTTCTTCAAGCACGCCGAAGGCGCCTACGTCACCGACGAAGACAACAAGCGCTATGTGGATTACGTCGGTTCCTGGGGCCCGATGATCCTCGGCCACAGCCACCCGGATGTGCTGGACGCGGTGCGCAAGCAGCTGGAGCACGGATTGTCCTACGGCGCCCCGACCGAGATGGAAACGCAGATGGCCGACCTGGTCTGCTCGCTCGTGCCATCGATGGAAATGGTGCGCATGGTCAGTTCCGGCACCGAAGCAACCATGAGTGCAATCCGCCTGGCCCGTGGCTTCACCGGCCGCGACAGCATCATCAAGTTCGAAGGTTGCTACCACGGTCACTCCGACAGCCTGCTGGTCAAGGCCGGTTCCGGCGCACTGACCCAAGGCGTACCGAGCTCGGCCGGTGTACCGGCGGCATTCGCGAAACATACCCTGACCCTGCCGTTCAACGACATCGACGCCGTTGCAGCCATGCTCGCCGAAGTCGGCCAGGACGTGGCCTGCATCATCGTCGAGCCAGTGGCCGGCAACATGAACTGTGTGCCGCCGGCACCTGGTTTCCTCGAAGGCCTGCGGACCCTGTGCGACAAGCACGGTGTAGTGCTGATTTTCGACGAAGTGATGACCGGTTTCCGTGTCGCCCTCGGCGGCGCCCAGGCTTATTACGGCGTAACCCCGGACCTGACCACCTTCGGCAAGATCATCGGTGGCGGCATGCCGGTCGGCTGCTTCGGTGGCAAGCGTGAAATCATGCAGCGTATCGCCCCGCTGGGCCCGGTCTACCAGGCCGGTACACTGTCCGGTAACCCGCTGGCGATGGCCGCCGGCCTGACCACTCTGCGCCTGATCAGCCGTCCGGGCTTCCACGCCGAGCTGACCGACTACACCACTCGCCTGCTCGACGGCCTGCAACAGCGCGCCGATGCGGCAGGCATTCCGTTCGTGACCACACAAGCCGGCGGCATGTTCGGCCTGTACTTCAGTGGTGCTGACGACATCGTCACTTTCGATGACGTGATTGCCAGCGATGCAGCGTTGTTCGGACGCTTCTTCCACCTGATGCTGGAAGGTGGCGTCTACCTGGCACCAAGCGCCTTCGAAGCCGGCTTCACCTCGATTGCCCACGGTGAAGCCGAACTGAAGCTGACCCTGGACGCCGCCGAGCGCGCCTTTGCGGCCTTGAAGTAACGCTGAAATGCTGACGTTGGCCATTGCCAGCGTCAGCTTTCGCCTGCATTCCCACGGTTTTTCCTACTCGCCTGCTAATAATCCCCCGCAAAGTGGGCGATTAATTTCCCGCGCAGCAGAAAAACGAGTAAAGACTTTGTAAGGTTGCCCCTGCTTATTTCATAATGCGCGCTTATTGGATCCCTTGATGGGTCCGCGCGCCCTTCAGAGGTAAGTCGATTCCCATGAACCGCACCGGCCGCGCCCTTGCACTGGGCTGCCTGTTGCTTCTTCAGCCCCTGCTCGCGCACGCACAAGCAGGCGGCAACTCGTTGTTAATCCCAGCGATGGGTCGCTGCACCCTCAATACCCAGCCGCAAGACCTGGAACAGGCGCTCGCCGCCTGCCAGAAAGCGTCGGATGAAGGGGATGCACAAGCGCAATACGAGTTGGGTGAGTTCTACTACGAAGGTAAAAACGCGCCACGCGACCTCAATCAAGCCCTGAGCTATTTCGAAAAGGCTTCGCTGCAAGGCCATGCCCAGGCGCAATTCAAGCTCGGTACCATGTTCTTCCACGGCGAAGGCGTGCCGGCCAATAACGTTCAGGCGTACATCCTGCTGAAGATGGCGGCGGTCAACGGCGCCGAAGACGCACTGGACACCGCCGACGAAGTCACCGAAAAAATGCCCCGCGAAGAGCTCGAACTCGCCACCCAGGTGCTCGGGCAAATTTTCCGTAAATATCTGATGGAATTGCAGAGCGCTGACGGGCGTACGCCGTTCGCGCCGCTGCCCTGATTTTTGCGTTGATCTGACTGGCCCCATCGCGAGCAAGCTCGCTCCCACATTCGACTGCATTCCCATATGAGAACTCGGTCAACTGTGGGAGCGAGCTTGCTCGCGATAGGGGCGACTCGATCTTGTACCTTACTTCTCAGGCATCGGCATCGGAAACGGCATTACATTGCCGACCGCGCCACGGGCTTCGCTGATTTTCGGTGTCCCCAGACGCTCGACTTCGTCGATACGCACGATCGAATGCATCGGCACAAAACTGCGCACCACGCCCTCGAACTGAGCCTTGAGCTTTTCTTCGCTCGGATCGACGACCACTTGCGTGCGCTCGCCAAAGACGAACTCTTCCACTTCCAGAAAGCCCCACAGATCACTTTGATAGATCTGTTTGGCGTACATTTCGAACACCTGGCCCTGGTTGAGGAAAATCACCTTGTAGATTGGAGCTTCACGTTTGGTCATGGTGGGCGGGTAACACATCGGGGTAAAAATGAGGGCGCAAACTATAGCACAGCCGTCGGACGCGCAACGGTAGGAACCACGGGACATGTTCCCTATAATGCGCGGTTCTTTGAATCAGGTGATGACTCTTTCCATGGCCAAGAAGCTTTACATCGAAACCCACGGTTGCCAGATGAACGAGTACGACAGCTCGCGCATGGTCGATCTGCTGGGCGAACATCAGGCCCTGGAAGTCACCGCCCGCGCTGAAGACGCCGACGTGATCCTGCTCAACACCTGCTCGATCCGCGAACGTGCGCAGGACCGTGTCTACTCCCAACTCGGACGCTGGCGCGAACTGAAACTGGCCAATCCGGACATGGTGATCGCCGTCGGCGGTTGCGTGGCCAGCCAGGAGGGTACCGCCATCCGTGATCGCGCGCCGTACGTCGACGTGGTCTTCGGCCCGCAGACCCTGCACCGCCTGCCGGAAATGATCGACGCCGCGCGCATCAGCAAGCTGCCACAAGTCGACGTCTCGTTCCCGGAAATCGAAAAATTCGACCATTTGCCCGAGCCCCGCGTCGACGGCCCGAGCGCTTATGTGTCGGTCATGGAAGGTTGCAGCAAGTACTGCACGTTCTGCGTGGTCCCCTACACACGCGGCGAAGAGGTCAGCCGGCCGTTCGACGACGTGATTGCCGAGATCATTCACCTGGCCGAAAACGGCGTGCGGGAAGTGACGCTGCTGGGGCAGAACGTCAACGGCTATCGCGGCCTCACCCATGACGGGCGCCTGGCTGATCTGGCCGAGCTGATCCGCGTGGTCGCCGCTGTCGACGGCATCGACCGCATCCGCTACACCACGTCGCATCCACTGGAATTTTCCGACAGCCTGATCCAGGCCCACGCCGACGTGCCGGAGCTGGTCAAGCACCTGCACTTGCCGGTGCAATCGGGCTCGGACCGCATCCTCGCGGCGATGAAGCGCAACCACACCGCGCTGGAGTACAAATCCAAACTGCGCAAGCTGCGCGCCGCCGTGCCGGGGATCTGCATCAGCTCGGATTTCATCGTCGGCTTCCCGGGCGAGACCGAAAAAGACTTCGAACAAACCATGAAGCTGATTGCCGACGTCGGTTTCGACTTTTCCTACTCGTTCGTCTACAGCCAGCGCCCGGGCACACCGGCCGCCGACCTGGCCGATGAAACCCCGGAAGAACTGAAAAAAGAGCGCCTGAACGCCCTGCAGCATCGCCTGAACCAGCAAGGCTTCGAGATCAGCCGACAAATGGTCGGTTCGATCCAGCGGATCCTGGTGACCGATTATTCGAAAAAAGACCCGGGCGAGCTGCAAGGCCGGACCGAGAATAACCGTATCGTCAACTTCCGCTGCGACAATCCGACCCTGATCGGCCAGTTCGCCGACGTGCACATCGATGCCGCGCAGCCGCACTCGCTGCGGGGTTCGCTGATCCAATAACACCGAATATCCCTGTGGGAGCGGGCTTGCTCGCGAAGGCGGTCTGTCAGCACCATTAATGTCGACTGACACTCCGTCTTCGCGAGCAAGCCCGCTCCCACAGGTACAGCGCCAGAGGCGGGAATCGGGTTGCCTCATTTAAGAGCTTTCGCACCCACGCCACTGGCGTTATCCTTGATTTCATCCCAATTGCCCCAGGGCGGCTAAATACGACCTTGAACGCACCCATAGAACCACATCGTTTCATCCTCGAGCCTTTTGAAGCTCGCCGCTTCGCCAATCTGTGCGGGCAATTCGACGAGCATTTGCGCTTGATCGAACAGCGCCTGACCATCGAGATCCGCAATCGCGGAAACCAGTTCGAGCTGATCGGCGAACCCAAACACACCACCTCCGCGGAAAACCTCCTGCGCCGCCTGTACCGGGAAACCAAGGGTACCGAGCTGTCGCCGGACATGGTTCACCTGTTCTTGCAGGAATCGGCCGTCGAAGAGCTGGACAACCACTCCCCCGCCGAACCGTCCGTGGCCCTGCGCACCAAGAAAGGCATGATTCGCCCCCGTGGCTTGAATCAAATACGCTACGTGAAGGAAATCCTCGGTAACGACATCAACTTCGGCATCGGTCCGGCCGGTACCGGCAAGACCTACCTGGCCGTCGCCTGCGCGGTCGATGCACTGGAGCGCGAGCAGATTCGCCGCATCCTGCTGGTTCGTCCAGCGGTCGAAGCGGGTGAAAAACTCGGCTTCCTGCCCGGCGACCTCGCCCAAAAGATCGACCCGTACCTGCGCCCGCTCTACGACGCGCTCTACGAAATGCTCGGCTTCGAATACGTCGCCAAGCTGATCGAACGCCAGGTGATCGAAGTCGCGCCACTGGCGTACATGCGCGGCCGTACGCTGAACAACAGTTTCATCATTCTCGACGAAAGCCAGAACACCACGGTCGAACAAATGAAGATGTTCCTGACCCGGATCGGCTTCGGCTCCACGGCCGTCATCACCGGTGACATCACCCAGGTCGACCTGCCACGCGGCACCAAGTCCGGCCTGCGCCACGTGATCGAAGTGCTCAAGGATGTGCCGGGCATCAGCTTCACCCACTTCCAGCCCAAGGACGTTGTGCGCCATCCGCTGGTGCAGCGCATCGTCGAAGCCTACGAGCGTTTCGAAAACCATGCGACCGATGATGCAGCCGCCAAGGATAGCCGCCGCGATGCTTGAGCTTGACCTGCAAATCGCCACCGAAGCCAGCGCCCCCAGCGAAACCGAGTTCCGCCAGTGGTGCGAACTGGCCCTGCGCCAGCGTACCGCCGATTCGGAGATGACCATTCGTCTGGTCGATGAAGCCGAAGGCCGCGAGTTGAACCACACCTGGCGGCAAAAGGATTACGCAACTAACGTCTTGTCATTCCCGGCCGATGTGCCGGATGAGTTCCTCGACATCCCGCTGCTGGGCGACCTGGTGATCTGTGTCGCCGTGGTCGAGCGTGAAGCCGCCGAACAAGGCAAGCAACTCGAGGCCCATTGGGCACACCTGGTGATTCACGGCTGCTTGCATCTGCTTGGTTACGACCATATTGATGACGACGAAGCCGAAGAAATGGAAGCACTGGAACGAACGTTGCTTGCAGAACTGGGCTTTCCCGATCCCTACGCGGACGACGAAGCCGATTTATCCCCTACCGAAACAACAAAGGATTCAGAGTAATCGCTATGAGCGAAGATCGATCGAGCAACGGGCAGAAGTCATGGCTGGGTAAGCTCACCCAGGCTTTTGCCCACGAGCC
>NZ_AKJL01000023.1 GCF_000282355.1 Pseudomonas sp. GM49 | reverse complement strand
CAGCCGGATCAGCGGATACACTGTCGGCCGCCCACCGACAATCCCGGTCAGCCCCGGCGCCATGCCGGTGGCGGCCTGGGCGATTTCCCGGGAGAACACGATCAAGGCCTGCTTGTCCGGATGGCGCACGGCAAGTTTGATCACCACTTCGCGGCTGTCCTGACGCTGGCCGTGGGGGCCGTAGGTGGCCTCGCTGCCCAGCAACTCGATACTCACGTCGCTGTATGGCGCCCAGCCGCGCTGGCGGAACATTTCCGAGGTCTTGTTGATGATCGCATCGCTGACTCGCCGCGCCTTGTCGACGGCATCGATGCCGGCAATCAGACAACTGGCGGTGCAGCGAAAACCATCGGGGTAGGTGGCGCTGACCTTGTATTGAGCCGTCGGTGGCAGACCTTTGGCACCGTGCACCTGCACCGCGTTCTTGCCTTGTTGCAGCAGTTTGACCTGAGTGAAATCGCATACCACGTCGGGCAACAGATACGCGCGCGGGTCACCAATTTCGTACAACATCTGCTCGCCCACCGTCAGCGGCGTGACCAGCCCGCCGGTCCCTTCGGGTTTGCTGACGATGAACTGGCTGTCGGCGCTGACTTCGACGATGGGAAAACCGATGTGTTCGTAGTCGGGGACGTCGCGCCAATCAGTGAAGTTGCCGCCCGTGCACTGGGCGCCGCATTCGATGATGTGCCCGGCCAATGCCGCTTGGGCGAGCTTGTCATAGTCGTGCCACGACCAGCCGAACTCATGCACTAGCGCGGCGCTGACCACGGCACTGTCGACCACGCGCCCGGTGATCACGATGTCTGCCCCCAGACGCAAGGCTTCGACGATGCCGGGTGCACCGAGGTAAGCATTGGTCGAGACACACATCGATGGCAGGGGCGCGCCGCTGAACATTTCATGAATGCCCAGGTTGCCCAGCTGTTTGAATTGCGGTTGCAGATCGTCACCCAGCAGCACGGCGATCTTCAGCGCCACCCCGGCCTTGTCGCAGGCCGTTTGCAGGGCTGCGGCGCAGGCTTGGGGATTGACCCCGCCGGCATTGCTGATGACCCGGATGTTTTGCTCCGCGAGTTGCGGCAGCAAGGGCGCAAGGACTTCGATGAAGTCGCCCGCATAGCCGGCCTGGGGATCTTTCATCCGCGCACCGGCCATGATCGACAGGGTGATCTCGGCCAGGTAGTCAAAGACCAGATAGTCCAGGTGCCCATGATTGACCAGTTGCGCGGCGGCGGTCGAGGTATCGCCCCAGAAGGCGCTGGCGCAACCGATGCGAATTGTTTTAGGCGCAGTCCATTCCATAGCCACCTCCAACCGAAGTGTGTCGACACTACCAAGCAAGCGCTTGGTTTGTAAATGACTTGATTATCTTCTGCCCAAGCGCTTGCTTGGTTGCATCCATGAGCATAAATTGCCCGCGCAACCCCGCTGTTTTCGGGGGGATCGGCGTTACTGATTGATCGACTGTAGGAGAGAACGGGTGGACGAGCAAAAAGCCCTGAGGGTCATGCGCGAATTGGTGGACGACGGCCAATTGACCGACCCGGATAGCGCCCGTGGCAAGCTGCTGCAAGTGGCGGCCCACCTGTTCCGCAATAAAGGCTATGAACGCACGACCGTGCGCGATCTGGCCGGTGCCGTGGGCATTCAGTCGGGGAGTATTTTCCATCACTTCAAAAGCAAGGACGAAATCCTGCGCGCCGTGATGGAAGAAACCATACGCTACAACACCGCGTTGATGCGTGCGGCCATCGCCGAGGCCGGCAATGTGCGCGAGCGGGTGCTGGCATTGATCCGCTGTGAATTGCAGTCGATCATGGGCGGCAGCGGCGAGGCCATGGCCGTGCTGGTCTACGAATGGCGCTCGCTGTCCGAAGACGGCCAGGCCAAGGTCCTGGCGCTGCGGGACATCTACGAAGACATCTGGCTGCAAGTACTGGGGGAAGCCAAGACCGCCGGGTTTATCCGCGGTGATGTGTTCATCACCCGACGGTTCCTGACCGGCGCATTGTCCTGGACCACGACCTGGTTTCGCGCCGATGGCAGCATGAGCCTCGATCAGTTGGCCGATGAGGCGTTGATATTGGTGCTGGAAGAGCGGCAATAAAGTTGTATTGGCCAGCATTAAACTGGCTAATTGGAAGAAACCGCCTAGCTTGAATGCATTGATGCCGTTTTATTGGGGAGTGGGATTGTATTGATGGGTTCGCCAATTCGGACTGCCTCGCAGCTTTTGCTGGCGATGCTTGCGGCATCAACGATGATGCCGTCCCAGGCTGCGCAACTGGTGCGCATTGGAGCTGCGCACTTTCCGCCCTACACCGTGCGCCCGGAATCCGGGGCCGATACCGGGTTGCTGCCGCAACTGGTCGAGGCCCTGAACGCCTCGCAAACTGACTACCAGTTTGTCCTGGTGCCCACTTCCATTCCCCGGCGCTTCGGTGACTTCAAGCAAAGCCGGGTCGACATGGCCATCTTCGAAAATCCCGCCTGGGGTTGGGAAGACATCCCCCACACGGCCGTCGACATGGGCCTGGAGGACGCCGAGATTTTTGTCACGCAACGCCTGCCTGATCGACAGCAAAGCTATTTTGCCGACCTGAACGGCAAGCGCCTGGCACTGTTCAGCGGCTATCACTACGAATTCGCCAACTTCAATGCCGAGCCCGAGTACCTCGCGAAAAACTACAACGCCACGCTGACCTATTCCCATGACAGCAATCTGCTGATGGTGTTACGTGGTCGCGCCGATATCGCCCTGGTCACGCGCTCTTACCTGAACGACTATTTTTTGCGCAATCCGAATGTCGCCAAGGAGTTGTTGGCGTCCGATCGTATCGATCAGGTCTATCACCACTACGCCATTCTGCGTCCGACCGCGCCCATCAGCGGCGAGGCCTTCGGCAAGTTGTTGCAAGGCTTGCGGGACAACGGCCAGATGCTGAAGATTTTCGAACCATACAAGATTGCGCTTGTGCCGATCCCGCACAACGAACCGGCTCCACAGGTTGCCAAGTGATGGTCTTTTCCTAAATTTCCCGCCGTGGCTCACGTCACCTCGTTGAACTGTCGACGGTTATCGTGAGCCTGACCCATGCCCAATCTGAATGACCTGACTGCCCTGTATCTACCGACAGGCAGTCGTCTTGCCGCTGATGAAACGCAAAGCCGCCTGAGTCTCAGCCTGGAGGGGCAACCGTTGCTCACCCTGCGGCTGATGCGTGGCCCCGAATTGCACGTGCAACTGGAGGAGCATTTCGGTCGCCCTGAAGGGCAGGGAAGATCGCGCCGCACCGTTCTACGAGGCCGGGGATTACGACCGCGGCATCCACATGCTGGTGGGCGAAGAAAATCACCGCGGTCTGCACAAGGTGGCGAGCTGGTTATCGGCGCTGGTGCATTACCTGTTTCTTGATGATCCGCGCACGCAGCGCGTGGTGGCCGAGCCTCGTGCCGATAACGTGAAGATGATCGGGTACATGCAGAGCCAGTGCTTTCACTGCGAGAAAGAGTTCGACTTCCCGCACAAGCATGCGGCCTTGATGGTGTTGGGGCGGGAGCGGATTTTTGATCGCAGCAGACTGGCCTGAGGCTTTAGATCTTTGGCGATATTCAGTGCCCCATCGCGAGCAGGCTCGCTCCCACATTTGCCCTGTGTTCGCAGGACCCTGTGGGAGCGAGCTTGCTCGCGATAGGGGCAATGATTTTTCAGATATTAACGACGAGCAGCCGCATCGCCCCGCTTGCCCGACACCTTGCGGCAGTGCACCAGCGCATCACGAATCATGAAGTTCACCAGAAACAATCGATTGTTGACGAATACCTGAAGTAGCGGTGTATCGCACCTGCTTGTGGATACTGGTTCCATCATGGAAATCACCCTGCTGCCAAAAGGTTAGCGGGACGGCGAAGAAACCGGGGGGCCGTCCTATACATCGAGCGACAAACTAGGCTTAATGATAATTATTGTCAAATGAGAAAGGTGCTAGTGTGCTGTAGCGATGCCAAGTGAGAACTGCGACACGCTGACTCACTTCAATCCGCTTTGTGTTCCGGCCTGGCGACTAATTAATTCAAGACGTCATCAGTTCTCATTGGTGAATGGAACAGCGCAATTCTCATAACCCCGTAGGAGCGAGCTCGCGATGGTCGTCAACGATGGCGATGGGCGCCTGACACTCCGCGGCGCTCTCCTTTTTTTCGCGAGCAAGCTCGCTCCTACAGCCGAAACCAGGCAGGAAACCTCATGACCGACGCGTTCGAACTCCCCAGTACAATGGTCCAGGCCCTTCAGCGCCGCGCGGCCCTGACGCCGGATCGGGTGGCCCCGCGTTTTCTCGCCGAGCCCCCGGAGCAAGTGGTGGTGCTCAGCTATCGCGAACCGGATCAGAGGGCGCGAACGATTGCCGGCGCATTGCAGGCTCAAGCGGATGTTGGCGACCGCGTCGTGTTGCTGTTCCCCAGCGGCCCGGATTGCGTCGCGGCGTTCTTCTTTTGCCTGTACGCCGGGGTGATCGCAGTGCCGGCCTACCCGCCGGAGTCGACGCGACGTCATCACCAGGAACGCCTGTTGTCGATCATCAGCGATGCCGAACCGCGCTTGCTGCTGACCAGCGCCGGACTGCGCGATGGGTTGCTGCAAATTTGGTGCGCTACAAACTTTTCGACGCTAACCGGGTTAGCTGCGCAACCGTTGGATGAAGTTCTGTCTCTCCCTCCAAATGGATCATTCCCATTTCCAGCGCTTTGATCAGCGCCAGCCAACGCGAGCTGACGCCGAATTTTCGACGAATATTGCAGAAGTGATAATTCACTCCCGCCTCAGAGCAATTGAGGATCCGTCCGATCTCCCAGGACGATTTGCCAATGGCACACCATTTCAGGATTTCTTGCTCTTTGGCAGAGAGGTTCGGGGGGATATGAGGTGTATCCGCATAGCTGTGGGGCTTGGCGGGTAGCGTTTTAGGCTGGAACTGGATTGGGCTCGCAGTGTGCATGGCTGGTCTCCCGGGGTAGGGGCGCCTTGGAGGGCGGTGGGTAACTCCAGGACTCTTTTATAGCGCGATTCAGCGTCGTTGGAACCTGTAAGAAATAACAGGTCGGTGGGCTTTTTTCGCAGGCTGGTTGCGAGTGTAGGTTAAGGGGCCAAATGTATGCTTGCTAAGTTAATGGTGTTTTTTTTGTTGTTCGGGAGTGTATGCGTGTTGCAGCGATTGGGTTTGTTGAGGCGAATGGGAAGCTAGGTGTTAAGTTTTTGAAAAGTGGAAGCTTTTCGCGAGTTGGAAGTGATTTCTATAGTGTACTAGCAGTTCTGCTAGTGTGTGGGTGGCTTTTTTATGGGTTAATGCAGGTGCGGAGTGTTTTTATGAAAAAAGCACTGTAGTTATAAAATTTTTCTTTTGGAGATGGTAAATGAATCAGCCAGTTTTGAATCAGCCAGTTCTCAATAAGCCAAATTTCGATGGGTCACCTCTTACCTGGAAAGTTGAACATGTGACAAGAAATACTATAAAACTGTCGTGGGAGCGTCGCCCAGGTGTAGTGGAATATTTTCTTGCTACTGCAAGCGGACATCCTGGGGGAGTGATTTATCAAGGGGGCGATACAACATTTACTATCGAATCGCTTAAGTCAGATACCGCCTATTCTTATTTTATTAGTGGAAGAAATGCTGATGGGAAGAGTACTAAGCTGGCCTTGATCAACACACGTACGGCAGTTAGAGGGATTCCGGAAGCACCAAGTTTTTTCGAAGCATTTGGTCAAACGCTTACAGAAGTGTCTTTCTATTGGAATGAAGGAGTGGTAGATGGTGGTCCGCTTCGTTATGAAATAGAAAGAGACGGGGATTTGATCGAGACACCTTCACGTCCTCCCTATACAGATACAAATCCTCAGCAGGGAAGGGACCATCTTTACTGCATACGTACCATTGATGATGAGTTTCATCGTTCTGAGCCTCACTGTGTAATCGTCAGCTTCAAGGACATTACCCCACCCACAGACCCTTCGAATTTGCGTGTCGAAGATGTTCAGTTGAAAGCGAAGTGGACCCCATCGTACGACAGTTCCCTGAGGGTTACTTATACAGTTGATCTGGGAGTCGATAATCAATTGGGAACTACAACGGAGCCGGAGTTTACTTTTACCGGATTGCAATCGGGGAAACAATATGAAATTGGAGTGACGGCCTCCGATGAAACCGGTAATAAGTCGAACAGGGTGGTCATTCAGTATCCGGTACTGGGTATTCCTCCTCAGAGGAAATAGTCGTTCCCTGTGTCGCTGACCATGCGTGCATGAAAAAGTCCCGATGCCTGTGCATCGGGATTTTTTTGTGCACCGGTAAGCACGTCCGGTTGACTTTCACATAAAGGACCTCTTTCAGCCTCCTCCCCCCCGGGATCTACCGCCCCGCCTCCTCGCTGAACGCTTCCCGACATCCCTGAAGAGTTTCAAAACACTCCCTGACAACACTTGCGCAACGGGCCAGCGGCACTCGGGCCTCTTTCATCATTCGCGCGCGAAGGTGTTTAAGTCGCAGGGATTTATCCTACAGAATGTTCGGATAGTTCTGGCATACCGGTACTACAGAAAACGAGAAGATGCGCGCCGTTGAAACGCAACATCATATTTAGTGATGTTGATCAATAACCCGGTGCCTGACTTTTGTCGCTTGGCCGAAGCACGCACTATTAATCAGATGTTTAGAGGTAAATCCAATGTTCAAGAAAATTGCAATCTCTGCCCCGGTGCTTGCTTTGGCTTTTGTTTCCTCGGCTGCCATGGCTGCTCCACAAACTCACACCGTTCAAGTCGTCGCTGATATCCCGAGCACCGACTTCTATGTGCAGCCAGTCAACCACGATACTGTAGCCATGCCTCAACAATTGCTCTGGAATGCTACAACTTCCAAGCTGGAAGGCATCAGCCGTGACTTCAAGGCGAAAAGCGCCGTTGCCGCTGGTCCTGCCATCAAGGCAACTCTGCTGGACCCAGCAGTCATGACCGCTGGCACAGAAGAAATTCAGTTGGAAGTCAAGTTCAATAGCGTTGCGTTGACTCTGGGCAGCGAAGTAGATGTTGTTCCCGCTGGCGGTGCAACCACTGAAATCATCGCTCCCCTGAGCATTACGCCAATCGAACCTGGCGCCGGTTACAAGGAAGGTAACTACACCGGAAACGTTCGTGTGATGTTCGACGCGCCTTGATGGTTGTTGGATAAGTTCCAAATAACAGTATGTCCTTTATGTGGCCGGCGCAGCCGGTCGCATTCTTTCTTGCATATGCAAGCGCTAACTTGAGATGTTGATCAATGTTTTCGATGACTCCTATCGCAGGAGCGCTTGCGCTAATTATTTGCGCAGGTGCGCTTGCCAGTGAAAGCAAGCCTGCGAACAAGTCCGTAAGTTTGCTCCAGCAGGCTGAAGGTTTGCCTGCAGAGTTTCATGAATTCTTTTTTGATGTTCCATTGGCTGTTCGAGTCGAAGTCGATCGACAGTTCCTGGGCGAAGCCATGATCCTGTTGACCCGTGATGAGCGCGTGACGCTGATCAACTTTACGGATACACGCAACAGTGACCTTACTACGAGCGAGCGTGATGAGTGGGCCGCTTTCCTTACGCAAGGCGCGGCGTTGGGTGCCTGTAAAAGTGGCTGCCCTCGGCAATTGCAGTCGGTTCACTACAGTCTGGAAGACTCGATGGTGTCGTTGGTGACGGCGAACGCCGAGCGCGATCCGCAAACCCGACTGTTCCATGACCAGCCTGAAGGCGGCAGCCACGGTATGATTGTGCACAATCAACTGAACATCAGCGGCGGTCAGCAGCAGAATGTCGCCGGCCGTTATGGCCTGGAGGCATCCGCGAGCCTGGGCAACTGGACGAACACGTTCAATGCTCAACTGTCGCGCATGTCAGGGATAGACACGGGCATCAAGCATGCTGTCCATGAGTTGCATACCCAACGGGAACTGGAGGGCACCTTCATCCGTGCCGGGTATTTCACGCCCAGTGCCCAAGGTCTGACTCGATCTGTACGCACCATCGGGCGAGGTCCCGACACGGTAATGGGACTCATGTACGGCAGTTCCGACAGCCTGGCGATCGATAACGCCAACCCTAGTCTCTATCCCATAACGGTGACCGCCAACCGACAAGCGATGGTGGAAATCTATCGCAACGGCGTGCTGATCAACAGTCAGCAGGTGGCGAGCGGTCTGCAGACGCTCGATACACGTCCGCTGCCTGGCGGAATCTACGAAGTGGAAGTACGTGTGGTCGAAGACGGTCAAGTGATTACCACCACTTCGGAGCTTATTTACAAGCCCACTAACTGGCGCAACCCGGAAAATCGCTGGCGCTACAACCTGTTCGCCGGTCGCGAGAGCAAACTGCTCAGCAATTGGCAGGAGCGCGATGACGGTGAACTGACGGCAGGCGCAGCCTTTAACTTCTTGCTGCACCCGCGAGTTGTCCTGGGGCTTTCCGCCCGTCAGGTCAAGGAACAGATGCAGTTGGGCACCTCTGCCGACTTGACGGTGGGCGAGAAAACTTCCGTTTACACCAGCCTTTCCCAGACCAAGGGAGAAGGCACGGGGATGGAGGTGCAAGGTGTGCATCGCTACAACGGCGGCAGTGTGGTGTTGCGCCATCAACGCAGCTGGCTGGACACCCGTAATACTTACGAAGTGCTGCCGGACGGGACACACATCCGTCAACGCAACACCTACAACGGACAAACCAGCAATACATCGCTGTCAGTGAATCAACGCTTGAACAGCAAGAGCTCGGTCAGTGCGCAAGTCTCCCAAAGTCAGGGTTATTCCGAAGGCGTGGGCATCGACCTGAGCTGGACCCGCAACGCACAGTTGTTCGGCAGCAGCGCCGACTGGCGCGTGGCGGTGTTCGATCGACCAGGCACGGTTGGCACTGCCGACCAGCGAAACCGAGGGGTCGATATCAGCCTGCGCATGGCACTGGGTTCCGACGGTCACCAGGTGACCGGTAGCGTCGGTCAACGTACGTCGCGTGACGGTGGACGGGATCCCAACGCGTCCGTCACCTATCGTCGCGACCTCAAGGATCACGTCCTGCAAAGTGTTTCTGCAACCGTCAGTAAAGACGTGTTCGGGACAGGTCAGGCGGGCACGGCTGATTTCAAAACTGACCAGGTCAGCGGTTCGATGCATGCGCAACGTTCCTCCTATAACGGTCAGATCAGCGGCGGTTTGAATCTGGACAGTACTTTGGCGGTCAGTGGTAAAAAACTCGTATTGAGTAGCCAGGCCTCGACCGGAGAGGCGGGAATGATCGTCGATGTCGAGACTGATCTCGATGATATCGAGCTGCGGGCCGACGACTTCGCCGGTACCCACGCCACATTGCGGCCGGGGCGCAATTTCATTCCCGTTTCGGCGTACAAGAACGGCACGGTGAATTTTGATTTCAAGGGCACCGATGTTCCCGCGGCGGCAATCCAGCCTGCGCGCACCACCTATCACTTGAACAAGGGAGGGGTGGATTATCGCCAGGTGCGCATTCTGAAGACCGTGACCGTGATGGGGCGCCTGGTGGATGCGGGTGGAAAACCGTTGAAAGGCCATCACGTTATCAACCACGCCAGTCGTGGTGTCAGCGAAGTTGATGGGTTCTTTTCCATGGAACTTAGCGAGAATTCTCCTACACTCGAAGTGCGGCACGACAGTCAGTTGTTATGCCAGTTCAGGCTCGATCCAGCCTCCCAGCGTCGAGAGAATGATGTGCTGATGGTAGGGGATCTGCGGTGTCATCCGGACACCTTGGCCGAAGCTGCTTATAAGTCTGAGAAAGCCAGTTGATGGGCACTTATACAACAGCAGTCAGAACATGGCGTACACAGGACAGTCAAATGAACAAGTTAATCAACCGTCTGGTGCTGGGATCGGCACTTTGCGGGTTTGCAAGTTTAGCCAATGCCGCTGTATTGGAAGTACAAGCCGAGATCAGGCCGGATCCGATTAATCCGGGAAGCGCGGAGATTGTCAACAACACACCTGTCACCGGGTACTGCACGGAATTTCCGAGTAATTGCAGCAGTAAGGGAATTCGAAGTAACAGCTTTCCTATTGAATTTAGCCGGTCAGGGCTCATTCCCAAGGATCAGGTGATCCCCTTTGCTTTTCCGGCAACATGGCGCACATTTACTGTCTCACATTCGAGTATTCCTGGCGAAACGGCGGAGATTCAAATTCGCATTGCCGGAGCGGGAACCCGTTATCGCTTGGGTACTACAGCACAACAGATAACCGGTATGCCGGCGGGGCGGCCTCCGTTTGACTATCACGCCTATCTCTGGAATCCCTCGTGGGCTGAGGCAACTGCTCCTTGCCAAACAGTAAACCAAACTTCCCAGGGTGCTTATGGTAATGGAGTAGAGTTCACCGCGTTCTGGTTGATACCTGAGAACGTCACTACTTGCCAAAGGAGTCCGGATTTCGACATTCCCGGCATGACCATGCAAAGGCTCGATGTACATTATGAGTTGCGGGCTGTTCGACCGGAACAATTGATAAGTGGTAACTATCAAGGGTCGTATACCTACTCCACCAGCGGCGATTTCGATATGGGTGTCTTGACCCCCAATGATGGTGCAATGACATTCAATTTGAACCTGGCGGTAAAGCAGGACGTCAACGTCAAAATGTCCGCCGACAGTGTTGCCCTGGCACCCAAGGGCGGCTGGATGGAGTGGATCACTCATGGAAGACGACCCGAGAAAATATTGGGTGACTTGCGGTTTTTCATCTTGACTTCTTCGCCGTTTAAAATGGATCTCAGCTGCAGTCAATTGGGAGTTGGAACCTGTCTGATAAGCAACGGTACCCACGATGTACCTGTCGATATCAGTGTCAGCCTGCCAAGTCCTTGGGTGGACGATGCAGGCCAACCGGTAGTACGGCGCCCGCTGACGATAGGCGGTGCCGGCCTGGAGCATCTGAAGCCTATAGGATTGCCCACACGACAACCCAGCCTGCTGCATTTTGAAGTGCCGCCAGATTCAGTTGCAACAATGCATGACGATAGCAGTTATCGAGGAACCGTTAATATAACTTTTGATTCCGATATCTAATCGCAGTAGCAAAGCCTGAGGCTTACTCAGGCTGTTGTCCCAGTACGAGGCTTTATCTCATGAAATCCATTTATATGTTGTTGTGCACATTTTTTTTCAGTCTGTGTGCGCATGCCGGCCCCAGCCTGCAAATTGGTACCTTCTATGACTTTATGAAGGACAATCAAAGTTCCTTTCTGAAACGTATTCATAACGGTGGTACTTCAACGGCGTTCGTCAAGATCGAGATCAAGGAGATTTTTTATCAGAAAAATGGAAAATCCCGCGAAGTGCCCTTGAAGAGTGTCGATGGCAGTACCCGGGACGGTCTGGTCGCCAGCCCGGCGAGGCTTATCGTACCGGCCAAAGGGACTCAGGGTACTCGCCTGCTGTATACCGGCGATCGAAGTAAAGAACGGTATTTTCGGGTTCGTTTTTTACCCGTCGTTCCCGAAAAAGAAGACAAATTTGCCGTCTCGGACACTGAGCGTGAGACTTATGGAAAAGAAATGTCTGCCGGTTTTAACGTAATGGCCGGTTATGGCATGGTGTTTTTTGTTCGCCCGGCCAATACCCGTTTTGATACCAGAATCGATAACACGGCTAATGGTTATCAAGTGAAAAACAATGGCAATAGCGTAGTTGTCATCGATTCCTTCAAGGATTGTTCGGCGAAGAACGAAGATGATTGCAAGCCGACCAAAAAAGTCCACTTGATTCCAGGTCAGGATTTCGCGTTCGACAAACAAGCGGGTCGAGTCTATCGCTACAACCTGATCGAGGACGAAAAGAAAACACCTGTGGAAGTGAAGAGGTAGTCAGCGTTCATGAGTCATGTTCCCCAAGGCGCCGGCCCGGCGGTGCTGCTGGCCGGCAGTTTCCTGTGGGACCAGGCCATGTGGGTGCCGCAGCGTATCAACGGGCTGGTGATGATGGACACCTGCCTCGGTGTCGAGCCGGAACCGCCCCGTCAATACTACCTCTCGCTATTGCAGCAGATCGAAGAGGCGGGCGCCATTGCCCTCCGATCGCCTGCGTGAAAGCATCGTGCCGATGGGGCGCATTACCTTTGGCCGCGAGGATTTCATGGCCCGACTGGGTGAGCTCGACGGTGCCAGCAAGCTGGTAACATGCGGCGACCAGGATATCCCGCGTCCGCCGGAGGAAGCCCGTGAATTGGCTGAGTTGATTGGCTGCCCGTGGGTGCTGGTTACGATATTTCCAGTCTGGAAAATCCTGAGTTTGTGACTGAAACCCTGCTGGCATTTCTGACCGATAGAGCTTAGTCGAATCTACCGACGCCATCGCGAGCGAGCTCGCTCCCACAGGTAATCGCCTATCCCTGTAGGAGCGAGCTCGCTCGCGATGACGTCATTACAGTCGCGACCTTTTAAAGCGAAAACCTACTTCGGCCCGAGAATCTTCGCCAGCTTGTCCGGCGAAGGCGCGCCTTGCTGTTGTTGCAGATTACCCTTGTCGTCCATGTAGAAAATCGCCGGTGTCGCCTGCAGCTCTAGCTCTTCCATCAATTGCATGTTGGCCGCGAATTTTGCCTGAATCGCTGGCGGCACTTCCTTCAAGGCCTTGAGCGAGCTGTCCTTGCCAGCGGCTTCGTGATCCTGCAGGGCTTTTTCCGGGTCTTTGGCCGCGAGCAGTGCGGCGGATTTCCCCGGGCTGTCTTCGCGGATGATGCCCACCATGATGTGGCGCAACTGCACCTTGCCCGCCTTGACCCACGGCCGGGCCTGTTCCCAGAACATATTGCAGTACGGGCAGTTCGGGTCACTGAACAGGTACACCACGCGCGGCGCATCCTTTTTGCCGTCGCCGATCCAGTTGCTGGTTTCGAACTTGGCCCAGACTTCCTTGGCCATCGGTGCGTACACCAGTTTCTGCAATGGCGCGCTGCTCAGGTCATTGCCTTCGGCGTCATACAGGTTGCCCAGCAACACGTGTTTGCCATCCGGAGTCAGGTACAGCGCCATGCCGCGGCTCTGGTATTGCGCGGCATAACCGCGCAAGCCGTCGGGGGCGTCGAACTGACCGACGATTTTCGCGCCCTTGGCCTCGATTTTCTTGATGGCATCGGGCAGCTCTTCGGCCTGTACCGACGGCAGGTGCAACAGGGCAGCACCGAGGCTCAGGGTCAGCAGGTGGCGGAGGCGGGGCATGGCAGTTTCCTTGAAGAGGTGACGGGTACGGTGTCGAAGTTTTCCAGTGCGCGGGCCAGACTGGCTTCCGACAGCTCGCCCAGATGACTGCCCAGCAGGCGACCTTCGGGGCTATAGAACAGCGTAGTCGGCAATGCCATGGAACCGACGGCCTGGCTCAGACGCCCGCCGCCGTCGAACAGCACGTTGGTCAGGCTCAGGCCCTGGGTTTCCAGAAAGGTCGCGACGCTTTGCATGCTTTCCGCCTGATTGACGAACAGGAACGTCAGGTCCGGCCGGTGTTGCTGGGCGTTTTCCAGCACCGGCATTTCCCGACGACATGGCGGGCACCAGGTGGCCCAGAGATTGATCACCAACGGGCCCCCTTTGTAGTCGGCCAGTTGCACGACTTCTCCGGCGGCGTTTTTCAGGCTGATTTCCGGCAGGCGTGTGCCTTGTTCATAAATCGACAGGGAGAACGTCGCCAACAACCAGAACGCCAGGCCACTGGCCACGCCAAAGCCCAATGGCCGGCGCAAACCCGGACGACGCCAGGCGCGATGCAGCGCGGCGAGCAAAACGACAATCACCCCCGGCCAGGCAAGGAAACCGCCATCGCGCAGGTCGATAACCTGCCACGGATCGTTGCGATAGTGCGCCCAATAGACCGCCACGAAGCTGATCCGGGCCGCGAGCATGCCCATCAGAAACAGGCTGAACAGTACCGATTCGGGGTTATCTCCTCCTCGCTTGGCCACCCGCCAGCCAACAAAAGTGGCCAGCGCCAGTGCACTGATCAACAGCAGGTGATTGAGCGCGATGGCAAAGGTGCCGAGGGTGAAGGTCAGCATTAACGGGCGTCTCGGGTGGTGGTCCAGCGTTGCAGGAAAGTATCGGCATCGACCTCGCCGATGATGCGCTGACTGCGACGCTCTTCACCGTCAGCGCCAACCCACAGCAGGCTCGGTGGCCCTGGCACTTTGTAACGGCCGAGCAGTTCGCGGCTGGCGGCATTGTCGGCGGTCACGTCCAGTCGGAGCAAGCGCACATCGCTCAGGGCTTCCAGGACACGGGCTTTGCCGAACACCTGCTTTTCCATGACCTTGCATGACACGCACCAGTCGGCGTAGTAGTCCAGCAGCACCCACTGGCCCTGAGCCTGCGCGGCGTCGAGTTCCCGTTGCAGTGCCTGCGGATCCTTGATGGTGGTAAAGGCATCGTGGCCAACCGGTACGGCGGCTACAGCCTGGTTCGAGGCGCGGTAGACCTGCAATGGATTGAACGGATCATCACTGCCACCGGCCGCCCCGATCACCAACAGGCCACCCCACAAACCGAACAACAACGAACTGGCGCCAAACAGGTGCGCGACGCGGCCGAAACCTTCCGACTGTTTCCAGGCGCTGTAGGCCGCGATCAACAGCAGTGCACCGCACAAGCCGACCCACAGGGATTCGTCCAGCACCGGGCGCAGCATCAACAATGCGGTGGCGAGGAACAGGAAGCCGAAAATGCCCTTGACCAGATTCATCCAGGCGCCAGGCTTGGGCATGAAGCGATTGCCGACGGTCACCAGCAACAGCAGCGGCACACCGATGCCGATGCCCATGGTGAACAGAATCAATCCGCCATGCAGCGCGTTACCGCTTTGCGCGATGTAGAGCAGGGCGCCGGCCAGCGGTGCGGTCATGCACGGGCCGACCAGAAGACCGGACAGCGCCCCCAGCACCCCGGCACCGATCAGACTGCCGCCGCGTTGATTGCGCGAGACGTTTTCCAGGCGATCGCGCACGGCTACCGGCAGTTGCAGTTCGAAGTAGCCGAACATCGGCAGTGCCAGCAGCACGAAAATCGCCGCGAAACTCCCCAGCAGCCAAGGGTTCTGCAACCAGGCTTGCAGGTTCGCCCCGAGGGATGCAGCCAGGACACCCATCGCCGCATAGACCAGCGCCATGCTGACCACGTAACTGCTGGCCAGGGCGAAACCACGCTTGGGCGTGGCACCACTGCCGACGATCAATCCGGCCAGAATCGGCAGCATCGGCAATGAACAAGGCGTGAAGGCCAGCAACAGGCCCAGGCCGAAGAACAGCAAAAGGCTCCAGCCCAACGCCCGTTGTTGCAGGCTGCTGGCCAGCGCCTGGTCCGGTGCTTCAGTGGCCGTGTTCGTCACACGGACATCGCCCAGATCGACGATTCTGGTTTGCGGTGGATAACACAAACCCGCATCGGCGCAACCTTGGTAACTGACTTTCACCTGGCCACCGGCCCCGGCTGGAATCTTCAGTTCCAGGGCCTGGCGATAGACTTGTTGCTGACCGAAGAACTCATCGCTGTGATCTTCGCCTAGGGGCAATGCGGGGTGCTGCGCGACAGGCAATCCGTCGAACTTCAAGCGTTTTTGATACAGGTAATAGCCATCGGTAATTTGCCAATAGAGCTGGGTTTCACCGGATTCCAGGCGTTCGGAAGTAAAGGTGAAGGCCTTGTCGACTGGAAGAAAGTCGGGTTTGGTTTCAAATGGATTGTTGCCAGCCTGGGCCTGACCCAGGCTGGCAATCAATGCCAGCAGCAAAAAAACGAAGTAACGCATCGACAACACCTGGAGGTTTACATAATCCGTTCACGATGATGGCCATCGATTAACCGGGTGTTAACGCAGTGGAGTCGAGTGTTTGCTGTGACAGATGCAATGAGGTGTCGTTGACCTGGCCCGATCACCTGACCGAGCTATAGGTCAGCCTGTACTCGGACATTGGCGGATGATCAGCCTCCCATTGCCGGGCAAAGACTTTCGCCTCGTCGATCTGAACGGCTGTCATGTCTTTTGCAATGGTCTGGAGGTCCTGCGCGGCCTGGGTACGCACGGACAACTCCCGGGTGGTTTCGGTGATCAGCCAGAACAAACCGTAACTTTTGACCAGATCTTCCGTGAAACCATACTCATCATTCCCGTTATTGTCTGTGTAAAAGCCCCCGACGGCACGGCCATAGTTCAGCAACGCATGGACATCATTGAACTGTATACGTTTTTCCAGCCATTGACGCCTGACAGGCAGATTCCGATTGATGGGGGACGATTGGCGTACCAGGTTATCGCCCTCGAAAGACCGCCCTCGGCGGCTTTTTTCAGCAATGCGTCAATGGCCGCTTCCCGTTCGATGCTATCGGTAATGAGATTTTTGTCAGCGTCATACTTGATCGCGAGAATGTACTGGGCCTCCATCGATCCGGCATCGGCCGCTTTTTTCAGCGTTGCAATGTTCTGGTCCAGTTCGTACAGCTCAAGCATGGCGTCGGCATTGCCTTTATCCGCCTCTGCCTGAGCCAGCTCCCTGGCCTTTTTCAGTGAGTCCGCGTCGCCCAGCCGCATCAGGGCATACACGTGTTTTTGTGCCGCAGCCAGTCCATACCACTTTTTGGCGTCATCGGTCAGGCCGTTTGCCCGACGCCTGAAGACTTCGCCCAAGGCGTATTGCGCATCCCGATTGCCAACCGTCGCACCGATAGTCAGATAGGGTTGCGACTGGGTGAATTCACCCAGGTTGTACAATGCCAACCCCTTCGTCGTGGCTTGTGTTTGCAGTTCGGTTATTTGCGTGGTTTGCATGACCAGACTGTCACGCAGATTGAAAAGTGTCTTGAGCGCAGATTCGTGGGTGTACATAGTGGGTACCGGTTTTGAATTGAATTTGAGTGCTACCCGACACAGACTATTGAGATGGGGGGGGATGGATGCGGTACATATGTATTGCATTCAATCAATCCGGGTGCACCATCATTACCCTCCGGGTCGCAGACATAATCCGGGGTTAATCGACGGTGTATTCAATCGTCATATTTGCGAAGGTTTCACCATGCACGTACTGGTTTGCGAAGACGATGAGCTGATCGCCAGCGGCATCGTCGCCGGCCTGACCGCCCAGGGCCTGACCGTGGAACACGTCGCTACGGCGTCCGCCGCCCGGGCAATGCTCAGGGTGGCGGAGTTTGATGTCATGGTGCTCGACCTCGGGCTGCCGGACGAAGACGGCCTCAAGCTGTTGCAGCAATTACGCCATCAAGGCCTGGAATTGCCGGTTTTGATTCTCACCGCGCGTGATTCGGTCACCGACCGCGTCGATGGCTTGCAAGCCGGTGCCGACGACTATCTGCTCAAACCATTCGACCTGCGCGAACTCGCTGCACGCTTGCATACGCTGTTGCGACGGGTAGCGGGCCGCAGCATCAACCTGATCGAACACGGCGCCCTGACCTACGACCCGAGTAGCCGCGAAACCACACTCGCTGGCCAGCCGGTGGACCTCTCGCGTCGCGAGCAGTCGTTGCTGCAAGCCTTGTTGCATAACCGTGGCCGGGTGCTGTCCACCGAGCAGCTCAAGGACAGCGTCTACGGTTTCAACGACGAGCTGGAAAGCAACGCCCTCAACGTCCATATCCATCACCTGCGGCGCAAACTCGGCAACGGCATTGTCGAGACGGTGCGCGGCCTGGGTTATCGCCTGGGGCCGGCTGATGGCGGAGAAGAATCGAAGTGATGAGTCTGCGTTTGCGCCTGAGCCTGACGCTCGGCGCCGCCTTTGCACTGATCTGGGCCCTGGCCGCGGCCTGGATGCTCAGCGATTTGCGCAATCAAATGATGTTTTCCCTCGACCAGCGCCTGGTGGCGTCGGCGCGCATGGTCGCCGGCCTGATGGAGCAACTGCCGCCCGTGCCGAGCAAAGGCGAGGGCACCCACTTCAGCGCCGAACAATTGAACATTCCGGGCGGCATGGCGTGTCAGGTCAGCTCGTTGCGCGGTGAAATCCTCGCCCGCAGTCACACCGAGCCGCAGCAGACCCTGGAGGCCGAGAAACTCGGCTTTCACGATCAGATGATCGACGGCGCGCCGTGGCGCAGCTTCACATTGGCCCGGGGCGATCTGCGCATCACCACCGCCGACCGGCAGATCGAGCGTGAGGCGTTGAACATGTCGATCCTGCTGGCTGCTTCGGTGCCGGTGGGCGTGGCGTTGCTCGGTTGCCTGTGCCTGCTCTGGCTGGGTATCGGCCAGGGGCTGGCGCCGCTCAACCGCATGCGCGACGCCTTGATGCGCCGCAGTGCCGACTCCCTCGAGCCCTTGCAGATCCAACCGCTGCCCAGCGAGCTGCAACCGTTGCTGGAAACCCAGAACCAGTTGCTCCAGCGCATCGGCAAGACCATCGAGCGCGAACGTCGCCTGACCGGAGACGCGGCTCACGAACTGCGCAGCCCGCTGACCGCGATCAAGACCCACTTGCAGGTGGCACGGATGACCGACGGCAACGCCCGGGACCAGTCCCTGGCCCGGGCCGAAGAGGGGGCGGACCGCATGCACCGGACCCTCGAACAATTGTTGTTGCTGGCGCGCGTCGAGGGCAGTCTGTCGTTCGACGACGGTGTGCAATGCAACGCCGAACAAGTGGCGAAACTGGCGATCCAGGACGCGGCGAGCGGCGATCGTCAGCGCATCAGGTTTCAGGCCCCGGGCAAGGTCTCCGCTGCACCGCTACAAATGCCCGCCGTGCTGTCGATTGCCGCGCTGCGCAACTTGCTCGACAACGCTCTGCGTCATACCCCCGCCGACAAAGCGGTGGAGTTGAGCCTGGAAACCACCGGCAATCGTGTGCAGTTCGTGGTGCGCGACCATGGGCCGGGGATTGCCGAAGAAGATCTGCAACACCTGACCCAGCGCTTCTGGCGCAACGGCCAGAGCACCGGTTGTGGTCTGGGCCTGGCGATTGTCCAGGCCATCGTTCAGCGTTGCGGTTGCACGTTGCATTTCGATAGCCGGCCGGACGGCTTGCGGGTCGAGCTGACGATGCCGCTGCAGCCGGCCTGAAAAACACCACCCCCCTGTAGGAGCGAGCTTGCTCGCGATGGTCAATAACGATAACGCGTGCTTTCTGAATGCACGCGGTGTTCTTGAGTCCATCGCGAGCAAGCTCGCTCCCACAGGTGACCGCATTCCAAATGTGGGAGCGGGCTTGCTCGCGAAGAACGATAACGCGGCCCAACTGAGGTCACGCCCCGCCAAGCCCCTTGATCAGCAAGTCCACATTCCCTTCCAGTTCAGCCACCGGATCCTCGGCATCGGTACTCAACACCACCCACCGGCTACCCGACTCGGCAATCACCGCTTTCAGTGCATCCGACGGCTGCCGATGATGCAGCACCACCGCCACGTCATTGTCCTTGAGTGTCGTGGCCAACTGCTTGAGTGCTTCGGGTGTCCACTCGGCCTCGGGGCGTGCGTCCTGGCCGATCAACTCCAGATTGAGACTGCCGATCAGGTAGCCAAAGTGATCGCTCAGGCTCATCACACTGAGGTTATCCGCGTTGGCCAGGCGCGCCTCGCTGGCGGCGCTGAGTTTGAGCAAGCGCTGCTTGAGTGCTGCCAGGTTGGCGTCGATTGTCGGCTTGGCCTCGGGGGCCAGGCGCACCAGATCCGCCGCCATCACGTCGGCCATCCGCCCCATGTTATTGCTGGAAAACCACGGCTGACTGTTCAGCCCGTCGACCTTGTTGCCGGGTTGCACGGCAATACCGGGCAGGGCGCCGTCCACCGGGCGGGCGGCGTCGACTTCGATGATACGGATATTGCTGCGGCGCGCGATCGGGTACAGCGGGTCATCCGGCCACAGTGAGCGCAGGCCGATCACCGCATCGGCATCGTCCGCCAGTCTGGCCAGCGCCGGGGCGCCACGGCCAGTGAAGTAGGCGGTCTGGCGGCTGCCGGGCAGGTTGGCCGGGGCTGCACGTTCGAGGCTGATATTGGTGCCCTTGAGCAACACTTCGCCCAGCCCATACGTAATCGGCAAGGAGGCCAGCACACGTAGCGGTTTGCCGTTGTCGGCGGCAATGCTCGTTGTCGCCAGTCCACACAGGGCAACGGCCAGGGTCAGTTGACGCAGTGAAAAAATCATTTATCCAAGGTTCCCTTTCAGGCTGGGGACAACGCCGCGCGCGATGGCGGCCAGGGCGAAGGCGATACCGGCCACGAGGATGATGGCGGCGCCGGACGGGATCGGCAGGTCGAAGACAATCGGTGCGAGAATCCCGCATAGCGTGCTGACGGTGGCGATCAACACCGAACACCAGAAAAAGCCCTTCAGCGATTGACTGAGCAGGCGTGCCGCGGCGGCCGGAATCACCAGCAGGGCACCCACCAGAATCGCACCGATGACCTTCACGGCGGCGACGGTGATCAGCGTCACCAGAATCACGAACAGGTAATCCAGGGCTTTCACCGCCACCCCGCGCACCGCCGCCAGTTGCGGATTGAAACTGGCGAGCATGATGCGGTTGTACAGCGGCAAGGCCAGGGCCATGACCAGCGAACCGACGATGGCCAGCACCAACAGGTCATTGCCGTTGACCGTCAGCACCGAGCCGAACAGTACGTTTTCCAGAATGTGCACGTTGATCTTGCCCGCCAGAATCAGCAGCAGGCTCGCCCCCAGCGCCAGGGACACCGAGAGGAACACGCCGATCAAGGTGTCCGGCGCCAGACCGGTGCGGTTGCGCAGGTAATTGAGCAGGATGCCGAACAGCAGGCAGTAGCCGAACAGGCTGCCGTAGGGGCCGGTATAGGGTTCGCCGAGCAGGATGCCGATGGCCACGCCGGTCAGCGCAGCATGACCGACCGCCTCGGAAAAAAACGCGAAGCGCTTGACCACCACCAGCGTGCCCAGACCACCCAGCACTGGGCCGATCAGCAGGCCGGCGAGCAGGGCGTTGACCACAAACCCATAGGCCAGCGCCTCGGGCAGATAACCCGACGATGCCCAACCCTGGACCATCAGGCGAAAAGCTTCGTAACTCATCAGGCAAGGCTCCGTGGGTGGGTCGAGAACAGCGTCAACAGACGCCCTGGTGTCAGCGCCTGTTGCGGCGTGGTGTCAAACAGCACCCGGCGATTGAGCCCAGTGACGTGATCGGCCAGGCGCCCGACCGCTTCCAGGTCGTGCTCGATCCACAGCACGGTGATGCCCGCTGCTCGCCAGTCGCCGAGCAAGCGCTCGAACACCTGAATGCCGGCCTCATCGAGGGCTGACATCGGTTCGTCGAGCACCAGCAGTTGCGGAGGCGGGATCAGTCCCTGTGCCAGCAACACCCGTTGGCGCTCACCGCCGGACAGCGCGCCCATGCGTCGCTTGCGTTTGTCCTGCATGCCGACCCGTTCCAGTGCCTCGCCAATCGCCGCCGCGTAGTGTTTGCTCAAACCGAGAAAAGCCGGGCGACGCTGGCACATGGCAGCCATGAAATCGTCGACGGTCATCGGCAAGCCCCGGTCGAACTCCAGCGCCTGTGGCACATAGCCAATGGTCCCCGGTTCGGCCGACCATTGCAGGCTCAAGCGGCCCTGATGCGGCATTTGCCCGAGCAGGGTCTTGATCAGCGAACTCTTGCCGCCGCCGTTGGGGCCGACCAGTGCGTGCACGCTGCCGGGGCTGACCTGAAAGGTCACGTTGTCGAGGATCGTCGTGCGCCCGAGCGTCAGGCTGACCCCGGCAAAATCCAGGGTCGGCCCCGAAACCTGTGGGAGCGGCGGTGCGACAGGGTACTCGGCGCTTGGGGTGGTGAGCGTTTCTTTCGATGTCATGCGCCCGGCTCCTGAATCGCCCGCACCACGGTGTCGAGGTTGCCGGTCATTTCCTTTTCGTACTTGTCGGCGGCGTATTCGCCGTAGGAGATGTGCGACAGCGGATACAGCTTCACGCCGGATTCGCGCTGGATGGTGTCGACGTAAGTGGACGGGAAATCCATCTCCGAGAAGATCACCTTCACGTCCAGCTCACGCAGTTGGTCGATGGTCTTTTTCAACTGGCTCGGGCTCGGTTCGATGCCATGGGTCGGTTCGACCACGGCCGTCACCTCCAGGCCGAATTCGCGCAGGAGGTAGTCGTAGGCCGCATGCACCGTCGCCACTCGCAGTCCGGCATTCGGTGCCTGGGTCAGTTTGGCCAGGGCGTCGGCGCGCATTTTGCGCAGGCGCTTGCCATAGGCGCGGGCGTTTTCGGTATAGGTTTTGGCGTTGGCCGGGTCGAACTTGCCCAGCTCGCGAGCGATGTTGTTGACCTGGGCAATCGAGGCGCTGATCGACAGGAAGGTGTGCGGGTTCACCACTTTGCCCGCACCGCGCGCGGCAACACCGGTGGCGGCCAGCAGCGGCACGTTTTCGTTGGCTTCGATCACCGGGACATTTGGGGTTTCGCTGGCGGCGATCATGCGGTCGGCGAAATCATCATGGCCGACGCCGTTGAGCACGATCACGTCCAGCCCGCTGATGCGCTTGATGTCTTCGGCGCGGGGTTCATAGGCATGCGGATTGAAACCGGCCGGAATCAGCGGCACTACGTCAGCCTTGTCGCCAACGATGTTCGCCACATAGCTGTAATAAGGGTGCAGGGTGATGCCGATGCGCAGGCGCTTGGTTTCGTCGGCGCTGGCCAGTGATGGCAGCAGGCAAGCCAGCAGGCCCGCCAGCAGCAGTCGCAGGAAAGAACGTTGAGATGAAATAGGCATGGGAAAGCGGTCTTCTCTCGGGTGAGGGTTCAGTGCCGGTGCTGGCGGGTCACGCCGGCATCGAATTGCGCGACGATCTGCTGCCAGCCGGCGCTTTCGAGCGCTGCGTCGCTGAGGTCGGCCGGAGCCGTGAGCCTGTTGTCGCGGTTGAGCCAGATGTCCGGTGCGGCATCGTCGGTTGCGCTCATGCGCAGCAGAAACGAACCGGCGACTGTCGGCTTCTGGCTCTGGCCGAAGTAGGCCTTGGTTTCGAGCAGATGCCAGGCGTGACCGCCACGACTGACGGCACTGGCATCCTGGGCAAATGGGGCAAAGCCTTCTTCGGCGAGGGCCTCGGGAGTTGGCAGCGTTTGCTGTTCCTGACGCAGCAAATGGATCTCGTCCAGCGTCACCCGCAAATCGGCGTAGACGCCTTGCTCGGCAGCACTGAGGTCGCGGCGGGCATCCAGTTGATGGCTGCTGACGCTGCTCACCTCATGGGCTTCACCGCGCCAGAGCACCACAGTCCCTGCGACCGCGAGAATCACCAGACACAGCAGCAGAATGTAGAGGGTTTCGTGGCCGGCCCCGGCCGGGCGCACGACTTGGGTCGTTGGAGTGCTCATGGCGCTTCGATGTCCGCCTGGTCAATTTCCACCACGTGGCCGGGGCCGGCATCGAACAGCACATAGAACTCGGCGCCGGGTTTCTTGAAGGTCAGGGTCGAATCAGGTCCGAGCTTGCCCGGCACCAGAATGGTTTCGTCGTAGCCGATCACATCGAGGGTCACGCCCGGAGCGCCGCTGCCGTCGGAAAAACCGCCGGTGCACTGGATCTGTTCGGCGTCGATGGCCTTGCATTCGCACATCGGATTGTGGGCCAGGGCGCTGGTGTTGAAGCCGGCGCAGAGCACCAGCAACACAGCGTTGAGCGGGCGAAGAGGGTTGATCATGGTTTGCTTCCTTGTTTGTTCAGCCAGGCGATGGTGGCGGGGGATGCCTGACTCAACGGAATGGATGCCTGATGCAAGGTGCCGTCCCAGCCTTCCATGGTGATCCACAGTTCAGCGTCGGACGTGGTCTTTTCCGAGACGGGCAGTGAGGCGCCCATGCGGTACGGGGCGCCGAAGAAAATCACCCCGGCGGCGCGCAGGCTGCGGGGTTTGCCGATACGCAAGTATGTGGCCTTGACCTGTCCGATACAGGCATCGCACAGCGCGGCGTTGAAGCCTTTCATGTAACCGGCCGGCCCTTCGAGCAGCGGGGCTGAGTTGCGCAATTCCGCCAGGCGCAGGCTCCAGGGGCCGACCCGGACTTCGCCGACTTCGCGTTCGCCCAGGCCGCTGTCGCCACGCATCAACGCTTCGTCGGCGAAATACTTGGGCATGAAACCCAGTGGAATCAGCAGCAACAGGACATTCAGGTGAAAGCGCCATTTGTGCCAGAACACGCTCAGGCGCGAGGGTTGCGAGGCCGCAGTGACTTTGCTCACAGGTTGGCCTCCGACGCTTCGCTGTTCGTGGCCGGTTGCGCCGCGGTGCCGCGCTGTTTCTTGTGGCTGCGTTTGAAGGCATTGGCTGTGGCCAGTGCCGTGCGTTTGGTCCAGATCAGCAGACCGCTGAGCACCATCATGCTCAGCAGCAGGCCGAAGAATGCCCAGATCAGTTTGATCCACAGTCCGCCGAAATCTCCGGTGTGCAGCGGGCGCATGGACTCGGTGACGAACTCCAGGGCCGAGCGGTCCGAGATCAAGCGCGTGGCGGCGATTTCGCCGCTGTACGGGTTGAGGGTGGCGGTCTGAAACATCAATGGATACCAACCGCGTCCGCCGACATCCAGGTGGCTGTAGGCATTGCCCGGCAGGCTGACGAAGCTGGCTTCCAGGCCGGAGATTTTCTGCGTGGCGATTTCAATTGCGCGGTCGAGGTCGATACGTGGCGGGGGCGAGCCATCAGGCGACAGGGGCACCGCTTCGCGGGACATCGCCGGGATGATCTTTTCCGTGGAAATGGAAATCTGGTTATCGGACAGCAAGGCCTGGATCAGGAACCAGGTGCCGGTGATGGAAATCAGCGCGATGAACCAGATCGACCAGATGCCGCTCAAGCGGTGAAAGTCGCCCCAGAAAATCCGCGCGCCGTGGCGAATACGCAAGGTCGGGCGGAAAAAACCTTTCCAGAAACGTTTGTAGACCACAAGCCCCGTGACCAGCGAAGCCAGCAGCGGCAGACCGAGAAACGACACCAGGTACCAGCCCCAGCTGTAACCATTGGTGAACGGTACCAGCCACCAAGCGTGCAAGGCGCGGGTGAAGGCGCGGAAGTTGAACTCCGGCGCGACACCCTGGATCACGCCGCTGTACGGATTGACATAAATCACCACCGAGCGCCCGTCGGGGTAGCTGACTTCGACATCCAGGGCAAAGTGCGATTCGTCGGGGCGGCTGATGCTCTGCACCAAGGTCTGCGGTTCGGCCCTGTTGATGACCTCGATGACCTGCTGATAGCTGAGCAGCGGAGCATCGTCCGAGGGTTGGGTGGCACGCATTGGCGGGTTGGCCAGCCAGACGATTTCCTGGCTGATGACAGCCAGGGTGCCGGTCACGCACACAATCAGTACGAAAAACCAGATCGGCAGCGCCAGCCAGCTATGGACCAGGAACCAGATTTTTGAACGGGACTTCTTTGACATGTTGGAGGTCTTGCCTGGATGAGTGGCCGCTCGGCTGCGGGCTTCGCAGGGCTGAGTGCCGTAAAGGTCCAGTCATGGCTTTTGCCTACGCGAAAGGACTGCATCTAGGTAGGACGGATGAGCAGGGGAAATCCCGAAAGGGGAAGTGAAAGAAAATGTTTCGCGAGAGGCAGAGAGGCAGAGCAATCCGCGCACGGCCGGCCGCAGGATTTACATTCACTGAAGATCAAACTGTGGGAGCGGGCTGGCTCCGGGCGGCGTTCCGACGAAGGCGGAATGTCAGTCAACATATCTATTGGATGTGCCGGCCTCATCGCGAGCAAGCCCGCTCCCACAGAGTCCGAGCGAGCCTGCTCGCGAAGATTTCAACCCTGCTGAAACATCTCCTTCGCCCGCTGTTCAATCTGTTCCTGGGTCAGGTCTTCCTTGCGCGTAGCCAGGAACCACACGTGCCCGAAGGGATCCTTCAAGGTGCCCGTACGGTCGCCGTAAAACTGATCCTTGACCTCGGATACAACGGTTGCGCCGGCATCGATGGCTTGTTTGTAGGACTTGTCGACATCCGTCACGTACAAATGCAGACCCACGGACGACGAATTGTCCGGATTACTCAGCGGTCCTTGATCGCACGGTGTGCCTAGCATGATCGGGCAATCGCCAATGCGCAGTTCGGCGTGACCGACACTGCCATCGGGCATGGCCAGGCGCATGACTTCAATGGCGCCAAAGGCTTTTTTGTAGAAATCGATGGCTTGGGCAGCTTTGTTGATGCCCAGGTAGGGGGTGATGCTGTGATACCCCTCTGGAATGGGTTTGACGCTCATGATGGATCTCCCTGTTCCTGTTCTGCGAATAGATAGACAGTGCCTGCGCCGTTATTCGGCCGAATTAATATAGGTCAGCCTCTTTCGTCTCACCGAACACCCGACGAGCAGTCGCGCCACACAAGTGCCATCAAGTCGGCTCCAGCCAGTGCGCTCCCGGCCCGCGCTCTCCCGGCACATCGACAATGATCGCCATTTCTTGATAGCCACTATTGAAAGCGTTGATTTCTGCTGCCCGGGAGGCGCGGGTAGCCTGTGTTCATTGCCTCGAACCCAGTCGCCAGGACGCCAAAATGAAACCGATGATCGCCACTTTGCTGATGCTCGCCGTCTCCGTACTCGCCGGATGTGCCAGCCATGTTTCCCCTGAACTTCGCCCTTACACGGCTGAAGAAAGCAAGGAACTGGCACTGGAGGCGCTGAACCGCCGCGGTTTGTCCTTCGACGAATACCATGCGAAAAAAGCCGAACTGCTCGGCCAGCCGCAGAAGGCGTTCGGCTTCGACAACCAGGGTGAAATGAACGCCGGGCGATCTGTACAGCTGCACGGTCGTCCGAGCTGAGACAAAACTGTACTGCTCCAAGTTTCGCGTAACTGTCCGTGGGTTTCGCCCAAGGTGTGCGATAGGGTCAACACCTGACCGACCCTGACGGACTGCCACCCATGACGCTCTCACTCGATCTGCTGCTGGGCTTCGCCCTGTTTGCCCTCGTTACCTCGATCACGCCCGGCCCGAACAACACCATGTTGCTGGCATCCGGGGTGAACTTCGGATTCAACCGCACGATTCCGCACATGCTCGGCATCACCTGTGGCTTCTTCGTACTGGTGGTGGCGGTCGGTTTTGGCCTTGGCGCGGTGTTCCAGACTTACCCTTTGCTCTACACCGTACTGCGTTATGTGGGGGCGGCGTACTTGCTGTATCTGGCCTGGAAAATCGCCCATTCCGGACCAATGTCGGAAAGCCAGCAGGGCGAGGCGAAACCGATCAGCTATTTGGGCGCCGCCGCATTCCAGTGGGTCAATCCCAAGGCCTGGATCATGGCCATTGGCGCCATCAGCACCTACACGCCAATGCAGGGTTACTTCACTAATGTGATCGTGATAGCGGCCGTCTTTGCGATCATCAACCTGCCGAGCGTCGGTGTCTGGGCCGCTTGCGGAACGCTGTTGCGCAACGTTCTGAAGGACCGCCGCTGGCTGCGCCTGTTCAATTGGGGCATGGCCGCGCTGCTCGTGGGTTCGCTGTATCCGCTGTTGCTCGAAAGCTTTAGCTGACGCATTGCTTCAACCGGTTGCCCGATGCCTGTTAAGCTGACTTTTCAGGAGCGTTCCTACGCACTATTAAATGAAGTAGTTCTTCTTTAACGGCATCCGATCAGGTATTGGTAACGTTCTGAAAACCGCGCGCAGCTCACAAGGCTGCGCTTTGCCGTTTGCAGTCACGAGCTTCCTGACCCCGGAACACGCTCTGCGAGTCTTTTATGAATAAACGTCCGTTGTATTTCGACTACGCCGCCACTACGCCGGTGGATGAGCGGGTCATCAAGGTGATGGTCGAGTGTCTGGGCTTTACCGGCAATTTCGGCAACCCGGCCTCCAGTTCCCACGCATTTGGCCAGCAGGCCCGGCAATCGGTGGAACAGGCGCGACGCCAGGTCGCCGAACTGGTCGGCGCAATACCCGAGCAGATCGTCTGGACCTCAGGCGCCACCGAATCCAACAACCTCGCGCTCAAAGGCGTAGCCCAGGGCCGCGGCACTGGCGGTGGTCATATCATCACCAGCCAGATCGAACACAAGGCCATTCTCGATACCGCCAGGCAACTGCAGGATGCCGGTGTAGCGGTGACTTATCTGGTGCCGGACGCCGATGGCCTGATCACCGCGCAAGCGGTCAGCGAAGCCATGCGCGAGGATACCTTCCTGGTCTCGCTGATGCTGGTCAACAACGAACTGGGCACCCTCAACGACATTCCCGCCATCGGTCAGGTCGTGCGTGATCGCGGGGCGTTGTTCCATGTCGACGCCGCACAGGGCGCGGGCAAAGTGGCGATCGACCTCGCGCAGTGGCCGGTGGACCTGATGTCTTTTTCCGCGCATAAACTGTACGGCCCCAAAGGCATCGGTGCGTTGTACGTCGGTCCGCGTGCACAACAGCGTTTACAGGCGCAGATCCATGGCGGTGGGCATGAGGGCGGTTTGCGTTCCGGCACCCTGGCGACCCATCAGATCGCGGCCATGGGCTTGGCCTTCGCACTGGCTGCGGCTGTGTTCGATGAAGAGAAAGCCAGCATCGTGCGTTTGCGTGAACGCTTGCTCGAGCAATTGCAGAGTATTCCCGGTGTACGTCTCAACGGCAGTCCGACCCGGCGCATTCCCCATACCCTGAGCCTGACATTCGGCGAAGGCGAGTTCAACCCGGCAGCACTGCTGGCTTCGATCGCGTTTTCCGCGACCTCGGCCTGCAATTCCGCCAGCAATACCCCATCCCATGTACTGCTGGCCCTGGGGCTTGATGCCCGCTCGGCCAGTCGCACCATCCGCTTGAGCCTCGGGCGTTTCACCACCGAGCAGGATATCGACCAGGCGGTTCAACTGATCAAGGCAGCCTGCGCCAGTGCTCCGGCATTCTGGCAATAGGGCGACGAAGTGCCGACGTTGATCGGCCCTCAACAATAATGATGAAGTGGTTAGCAGGAGACACGATGAATACGCAGCTTTCGATCAATGGATCGGTGCCCCAGCGCCTGGCGCAAACCCGCGAACTGATGAGCCGGGAAGGCATTCACGCCTTGCTGGTGCCGTCGGCCGACCCGCACCTGTCTGAATACCTGCCGGGTTACTGGCAAGGGCGCCAGTGGTTGTCGGGTTTCCATGGTTCGGTCGGCACCCTGATCGTGACCCCGGATTTTGCCGGCGTCTGGGCCGACAGCCGGTATTGGGAGCAGGCGACCAAGGAACTCAAGGGCAGCGGAATCGATCTGGTCAAGCTGCAACCGGGGCAACCCGGGCCACTGGAATGGCTGGCCGAGCAAACTCCCGAAGGTGGCGTTGTCGCCGTCGATGGTGCGGTGATGGCCGTGGCTTCGGCACGAACCCTGGGCGGTAAACTTGAAGAGCGTGGTGCCCGTCTGCGCACCGACATCGACTTGTTGAGCGGAGTCTGGAACGACCGTCCAAGCCTGCCGAACGAACCGATCTATCAGCACTTGCCACCACAAGCGACTGTCAGCCGTGGCGAAAAACTCGCCAAGCTGCGTGAAGCCCTTAAGGCACGGGGTGCCGACTGGCATTTCATCGCCACCCTCGATGACATCGCCTGGCTGTTCAACCTGCGTGGCGGCGACGTGTCATTCAACCCGGTATTCGTTTCTTTCGCCTTGATCAATCAGCAACAGGCCACGCTGTTTGTCGCCTTGAGCAAAGTCAGCGCCGAGTTGCGGGCAATCCTCGAACAGGATGGTGTGACCTTGCGCGACTACAGCGAAGTCGCTGCCGCACTGCGCGCCGTGCCGAGTGGCGCGAGCCTGCAAGTCGACCCGGCGCGGGTCACGGCGGGGTTGCTGGACAACCTCGACAGCGGGGTGAAACTGATCGAAGGCCTGAACCCGACCACCCTGGCCAAATCGCAAAAAAGCCTGGCCGATGCCGAACACATCCGTCAGGCCATGGAACAGGACGGCGCAGCGCTGTGCGAATTCTTCGCCTGGCTGGACTCTGCACTGGGCCGCGAGCGCATCACCGAACTGACCATCGACGAAAAACTCACCGCCGCCCGTGAGCGCCGTCCGGATTATGTGTCGCTGAGCTTCAATACCATCGCCGCGTTCAACGCCAATGGCGCGATGCCGCATTACCACGCCACTGAAGAAGAACACGCGGTGATCGAAGGGGACGGTCTGTTGTTGATCGACTCCGGCGGCCAGTACCTGGGCGGTACCACCGACATCACGCGGATGGTTGCGGTAGGCACACCGACCGATGAGCAAAAACGCGATTGCACCCGCGTCCTCAAGGGCGTGATTGCCTTGTCCCGCGCGCAGTTCCCGAAAGGCATTCTGTCGCCGCTGCTCGATGCCATCGCCCGTGCGCCCATCTGGGCGGAAAGTGTCGACTACGGTCACGGCACCGGGCATGGCGTCGGTTACTTCCTGAACGTCCACGAAGGTCCGCAAGTCATCGCCTATCAGGCCGCACCTGCACCGCAAACCGCGATGTTGCCCGGCATGATCACGTCCATCGAGCCGGGCACCTATCGTCCGGGTCGTTGGGGGGTGCGGATCGAAAACCTGGCAATGAACCGTGAGGCAGGCAAAAGCGAATTTGGCGAGTTCCTGAAGTTCGAAACTCTGACCCTGTGCCCGATCGACACGCGCTGCCTGGAAACCTCACTGCTGTCCGAAGAGGAAAAGCAATGGTTCAACGCCTATCACGCTGAAGTGCGCGAACGCCTGAGCCCGTTGGTCGAGGGTGCAGCACTGGAGTGGCTGAATAGCCGCACTACGGCTATTTGATCGGGTGCAGTTATTTGTTTCTGTGTAGCTATTTGTTTCTGTGTAACTCAGGCGCGTTATCCAGCGCCTGAGCCATATAGTCGACAAAGGCTTTGACCCTGGCGGATTGGCGACGATTCGCCGGGGATACGGCATGTATCTATCGCCGTGGCGGCACGGTTGATAGAGGCGGGTAAGCTCTTGCCATTGCTTGACCCGCACTCGTTCACATTGCAGACCGCAGAAGCCGCCCATGCACTGCTCTTGTCGGGAGCGGCAAAGGGGCGGTTGGTGGTCGAGATTTAACTCAAGGCTTCAAGCACGAAGTCCAGTCGATCCTGGCCGAAGTACAGCTGGTTGTCGACAAACATGCTCGGTACGCCGAATACGCCGCGCTGCACCGCTTTCTCGGTATTGTCCTTGAGCGTTGCCTTGACTGTTTCGTCGGAGGTCAGTGCCAGCACCTCATCGGGATCGAAACCGTTGCCGCTCAGCACCGCCGCCACGGTTGCCGGGTCATTGAGGTTGCGGCCGTCGACCCACAGGGCGTTGAACAGGCAGTCAATGAAGGCGACAAAGCGCTCGGGATGGTGCATCTGAATGCCGGTCACGGCACGCATCAGCATGAGGGTGTTGATCGGGAAATGCGGATTGAATTTCAGTGGCACGCCATAGCGCCGGGCATAACGGTCGAGGTCCTGAATCATATGGTGGCCCTTGGCCGGAATGGTCGCCGGGGAGGCGTTGCCGGTGGCCTTGAACACACCGCCGAGCAGGATCGGGATGTAGATCAGTTGGCTGTCGGTTTGCTCACAGATTGCCGGTAGCTGGGTATACGCCAGGTAAGTGGTGGGGCTACCCAGGTCAAAAAGGAATTCCACGGTTTTGCTCATGGTCGGTGCGCTCTGCTTTTTGTTGTAGGGAAGGGCTTACCAGCGCTCGCTCCAAGGGCGAAGGTCCAGTTCGAAGGTCCAGGCATCGCGGGGCTGGCTGTGCAGGTACCAGTAGTTTTCGGCGATATGCTCGGGATCGAGGATGCCATCCTGATCCTTGGTGGCATATTTTTCGGGGAAGCTTTCACGGATGAAGTCGGTATCGATGGCGCCGTCGACGACGATATGGGCAACGTGAATGTTCATCGGCCCGAGCTCCCGGGCCATGCTTTGCGCCAGTGCACGAATGCCGTGCTTGGCACCCGCAAATGCGGCGAACCCGGCAGCACCACGCATGCCTGCGGTGGCACCGGTGAACAGGATCGTGCCCCGCTGGCGCTTGGCCATGCGCTTGGCCACTTCACGCGCGTTGAGAAAACCGGAAAAACAGGCCATTTCCCAGATCTTGAAATACTTGCGGGCGGTTTCTTCGAGAATGCTGCAAGGCACGTTGGCGCCGATGTTGAAGACAAAGGCCTCGATGGGGCCGATCTGGCTTTCGATCTGCTCGACCAGCGCGATCACGTCTTCTTCTTTACGTGCATCGCAGGCAAACCCGTGGGCCTCGCCACCATCGGCCTCGATGGCATCCACCAGTGGCTGGAGCTTGTCCGCACTGCGGCGGGTGACGCAGGCGACAAAACCTTCCTGGGCAAAACGCTTGGCAATGGCGCCGCCCGTGGCATCACCTGCACCGACGACCAGTACGACTTTCTTGTTATTCATGGGTAGATCCCTTTTGGTAAACGATCGTTAACTAAACGAACGTTATGCTACGATTTAACTGACGTCAAGATGATCAACTCTGAGGGAAGGGCAATGCGTTATTCGGCCAGTCACAAGCTGGAAACCAGGCAAAGGCTGCTGGAAAGCAGTGCGTTATCGGCCAAGAAGTCCGGATTTTCAACGGTGGGCGTGGACGGCCTGATGAAAGCGATTGGCTTGAGTGGGGGCGCCTTCTACAGCCACTTTTCATCGAAAGACGAGTTGTTCGCAACCATTGTCGAGCGTGAGCTGGGTCAAAGTCTGGCGCGACTGGGGGAAGGGCAGGACCGTGAAAAGCTTGAGCGCTGCTTGAAACAGTACCTGAGCATGTCTCACGTCGAGAACCCGGAAACCGGTTGTGCATTACCGGCATTGGGGGCGGAAATTGCCCGTTCCGACGAGACTGTCCGCCAACAGGCAGAGCACTGGATTTGTCGGCTGCAGGAAAGTTGGGCGGGGGTTCTGCAAAGCGACAGCCTGGCGTGGGCGATTCTGTCGCAATGTATTGGCGCACTGGTCGTGGCGCGCATGCTGGCTAGCCCGAATATCCAGCGCACTGTGCTGAAGTCCAGCTACGAGGAAATTGGCCGTCAGATCGCAAGTCCGAGAACCTGACGCGACGGCCTTGCCTATTTGCAGATGACAATCATGCTGCGGCTGGTATAACCCGCAGGGTTGAGGCCAAACGGATAATCGCCGGGCTCTTCCACAGCATCTCCCGACTTGGCAATGACCTTGTATCCCTTGGGTGCGCAGGAGTTGGCGGCGCTGGTGTAGCACTTGTCCCAGGACGAAGACAGTCCGGAACAGTTGATGTGTAGCCCTTTCTTGCCGTGCTTGATCTGTGTTTCCGAGGTCGCTGCGCAGCCCGCAATTGCAAGTACGGCGATCAGCATCAAAAATCGTTTCATTACTGTCCTTAAAGCGTCCCGGATCTTGTGCCCGGGTCTGGCTGCATTCGCTTGCACTTGAAGCGTACCGATATTCCTATCTGGAATTGTCCATGGTATGACCCTGGGTTGCGGGGCTAAACATGGCCTAATTGAGCGGCAAATACCAGACCCGTGTCATATCTGCTATCAATCTGCTGCTACTGCTGGCCTGGCGGCACTGCTCATGGTCATGGTTGCGCCGACGGATGCCAGTATGATGCACAGGATTGCCGTCCACTGCGACAGTGAGAGGTATTCATGAAGGAACAGCAAGCCCGATAACGCGCCGAAGGCAGGCTCGATACTCATCAGTGTGCCGAAGGTTCTGGCCGGCATGCGAGTCAGCGCGACCATCTCCAGGGTGTAGGGGAGGGCAGTGGACAAGATGGCGACACCAAGGGCCACAGGGATCAATGATGGGGTCAGCAGGGCGGAACCAGCATGGACAATGCCGATGGGGGCTACGAATAGCGCAGCGATCATTACCCCCAGTGCGGCGGTTTGCACACCATTGTCGGCCCCAGCTTTTTGGCCGAACAAAATGTACAGCGCCCAGCAGACACCTGCACCCAAGGCATAACCGGCGCCTAGCAGATCGATTCCTGCGGTCGCTTCTCCCGTCGGAATCAATAACAGTAAGCCGACGGCCGCCAGGGCGATCCACAAGAAGTCGATCGCGCGACGTGAGGCGTAGATCGCCACGGCCAATGGGCCGGTGAACTCAAGAGCCACCGCGATTCCCAGCGGGACTGTTTGCAATGACATATAGAAGAGGAAGTTCATGCCGCCCAGCGCCATCCCGTAGACGATGACGGTGCGCAGGGATCTTGCGGTGAATTTTGCCCGCCATGGACGCAGTATCAGCATCATGATCACGCTGGCAAAAATCAGTCGTAATGTTGTCGTCCCTTGAGGGCCAACAACGGGGAACATGCTTTTTGCCAGGGAGGCTCCGGACTGGATCGATGCCATGGCTATGAGCAGCAGCCCAACCGAGAACAGAGTAGAGGCTAGGCTGCGAGGCTGATCATTCATTACGTGGCATCGTCCGAAAATAGGAAGTAAGGGCATTGTTTTCGTGATGGGCAATATACTGCGCACTCACCGCGGGCGCGTCTATATATAAGCAGCGTTTTTGCACATATCTGTACAAAACCAGAATCAGTGCTTGACGGCAGATTCTGGAGGCCTATAATTCG
>NZ_AKJL01000022.1 GCF_000282355.1 Pseudomonas sp. GM49 | reverse complement strand
CCCCCCCGCCGTTGTGGGGTATCGGCCTGACACAGGCGGTCAGCGGCCACACCCAGTTCCTGCACGACGGCCGCGCCCGCAACTTGCTTGAAGCGGTGCTCTGGCATGGCGGCGAGGCGACAGCGGCGCAGCAACAGGTTTTGTCTTTCAATGCCGAGCAACGCGCTGCGTTGCTGGCGTTCCTGAATTCCCTTTAACACGCATTCCACTCGCGGGAGCCCGACATGTTCCGTCCCAAATTGTTGTTCACCAGCCTTGCCGCCCTCGCCCTGGGCGCCTGCTCGCCCCAGGACCCGCAAGCGGTCACGTCGGCGGCCATCGCCAAATCGGTGATCCTGCCAACCTACACCCGCTGGGTTGAAGCCGACCGTCAATTGGCGGTCAGCGCCCTCGCCTACTGCGAAGGCAAGGAAACCCTGGAAACCGCCCGTGCCGATTTCCTGCACGCGCAAAAAGCCTGGGCCGAGCTGCAACCCTTGCTGATCGGGCCGTTGGCCGAAGGCAACCGTTCGTGGCAAGTGCAGTTCTGGCCGGACAAGAAAAACCTGGTCGGCCGTCAGGTCGAGCAACTGGTCATCGCCCAGCCGCAAATCGATGCCGCCGCACTGGCCAAGTCCAGCGTTGTGGTACAGGGTCTTTCGGCTTACGAATACATTCTGTTCGACAGCAAGCCTGACGTGGCCAACGCTGAGCAGAAGGCCAAATACTGCCCGCTGCTGATCGCCATCGGTGAGCGCCAGAAACAGTTGGCCGAAGACATTCTGCAAACCTGGAACAACACCGACGGCATGCTCTCGCAAATGAGCAAATTCCCGAACCAGCGCTATGCGGACTCCCATGAAGCGATCGCCGATCTGCTGCGCGTGCAAGTCACGGCCATCGACACCCTGAAGAAAAAACTCGGCACGCCGATGGGTCGCCAGAGCAAGGGCGTGCCGCAACCGTTCCAGGCCGATGCATGGCGTAGCCAGTCGTCCCTGACCAGCCTCGAAGCCAGCCTCGCGGCCGCCAAAACGGTCTGGGAAGGTGTGGATAACAAAGGCCTGCGCAGCCTGTTGCCGAGCGAGCAGAAACCGTTGGCCGACAAGATCGATGCGGCCTACGCCGCCTCGCTGAAACTGTTCGCCGGCAACCAGCGCTCGCTGACCGAAATGCTCGGTGACGACACCGGCCGCCAGCAGCTCAACGACCTGTACGAAAGCCTCAACGTTGTACATCGTCTGCACGAGGCTGACCTGGCCAAGGCGTTGGGCATCCAACTGGGCTTCAACGCCAACGACGGTGACTGATGAGGGCGAGGTCCATGCTGCGACGCCAGGTTCTGACTTTAGGTAGCTTGTTGCTGGGTGCGGTGACGCTGGGCGGCTGGAAGTTGTTCAAGCAAAAGGACAGGAGTCCGTTGTTGCTTTCGGCACGGGACGATACCGATGGCCAGCATTACGCTGTCGGATATCGACTGGATGGCACCCAGGTGTTCGCCACTCGGGTCGGCCAGCGTTGCCACGACATCATCAACCACCCGACCCTGCCGATTGCGCTGTTTGTCGCCCGCCGTCCGGGGACCGAGAGCTACCTGATCGACCTGCGCGACGGCGCGCTCCTGCAAACCGTGGTGTCACAGCCGAACCGGCACTTCTACGGTCACGCGGTCATTCACCACAGCGGCGACTGGCTGTATGCCACCGAAAACGACACCACCGATCCGGGTCGCGGCCTGCTCGGCGTGTATAAATTCGAAGGCGAACGGCTGGTGCACAGCGGCGAGATTTCCACCCACGGCCTCGGTCCGCACCAGGTGTCGTGGATGCCCGATGGCGAAACCCTGGTGGTGGCCAACGGCGGAATTCGCACCGAGGCCGAAAGCCGGGTGGAGATGAATCTCAACGCCATGGAGCCGAGCCTGGTGCTGATGCAACGTGATGGCACCCTGCTGAGCAAGGAAACCCTCGCCCAGCAGATGAACAGCGTGCGCCATCTGGCCATCGCCAGCGACGGCACCATCGTCGCCAGTCAGCAATTCATGGGCGCGGCCCACGAGTCGTCGGAGCTATTGGCGATCAAGCGTCCCGGTCAGCCTTTCGTCGCGTTCCCGGTGCCCGAGCATCAGTTGCAGGCCATGGGGCATTACACCGCCAGCGTCGCGGTACACAGCGACTTGCGTCTGGTGGCGTTGACTGCACCGCGTGGCAACCGCTTTTTCATCTGGGACTTGGACAGCGGTGAAGTACGCCTGGATGCACCCCTGCCCGATTGTGCCGGGGTCGGCGCGGTGGCCGATGGTTTTGTCGTGACCTCCGGTCAAGGGCGCTGCCGCTACTACGACTGCCGCCAGACAAACCTTGTCGCAAAACCGCTGGAGCTACCCGCAGGGCTCTGGGACAACCATCTGCATTTGATGGCGTAAATCCTTGAAAAGATCGCCGCCCTGGGCCGCGCCTGCGGAATGTACGTCATCCCGCAGGCGCGGCCCAGGGCGGCGAATCTTTTCAGCCTTTCACCTCTCTAATACCTCACAACCTGTAAAAACGGCAGTTGGATTACCCTCTACACTCCCGGTAACGAGCCCCACTGTCTCACCTGATTTTCTCCAAGGAACTGGACTATGCTGCGTCGCCGCATGCTGTTCATGTTGGGTGTTGTTCTACTGATTGTGCTGGTCCTGGCCGCGTACAAAGCCTTCTCGATCTACACGATGGTTCAAGGCTACTCTGCACCCAGACCGGCCATCAGCGTTTCCGTGGCCACCGCCAGCGAGCGTCCATGGCAAGCCCGCCTGCCTACCGTTGGCACGCTCAAGGCATTGCAAGGCGTGGACCTGAGCCTGGAGACCGATGGCACCGTCATTGATGTCCAGTTCGAATCAGGGCAAAAGGTCAAGGCCGGTCAACCCATCGTCCGGCTCGACAGCGCCGTGGAAAGTGCCTTGCTCGAAACCGCCCTGGCCGACCTCGGGCTGGCCCAACTGGACTACAACCGTGGCAGCCAGCTGGTAGGCAGCCAGGCGATTTCCAAAGGTGAGTTCGACCGACTCTCGGCGGTCCTGAAAAAAAGCAGGGCCACGGTCAATCAGCTCAGGGCTGCGCTCGAGAAAAAACGCATCGTCGCGCCGTTCAATGGCACCATCGGCATTCGTCAGGTGGACGTCGGCGACTATGTGGCCACTGGCACCATGATCGCCACCCTGCAAGACCTCAGTAGCCTGTATGTCGACTTTTTTGTGCCCGAGCAGTCGGTGCCGAAGATTGCTCTCGGCCAGCCAGTGCAGGTCATTGTCGCGGCGTATCCGACCCTGGAGTACCCCGGCACCATCAGTGCAATCAACCCTAAAGTCGAGAACAGCACCCGTAACGTGCAGGTCCGCGCCACCCTGGCCAACCCCGATGGCAAGTTGATGCCAGGCATGTTCGCCAGCCTCCAGGTGCTCCTGCCCGACCCGCAACCGCGCATCGTGGTGCCGGAAAGCGCGATTACCTACACGCTCTACGGCAACTCGGTGTACGTGGCCGTACCAAAGAAGGCCGAAGATGGCAGCCCGCAAAAGGACGACAAGGGTCAACCGGTACTGATCGCCGAACGACGTTTTGTCGAAACCGGCGAACGCCGCGATGGGCAAGTGATGATCACCAAAGGCGTGCAGAGCGGCGAGAAAGTGGTGACCGCCGGCCAGCTCAAACTGGACAACGGCGCACACATTGCCATCAGCGACGACAAGACCCTGGCCGAGCGGAACAGCCCGCCACGCGCGGACTGATCAAGGAATCCCCATGGCTTTTACCGATCCGTTCATCCGCCGTCCGGTTCTCGCAACCGTGGTCAGCCTGCTGATTGTGCTACTGGGCTTCCAGGCCTGGGGCAAGCTGCCACTGCGCCAGTATCCGCAGATGGAAAACGCCCTGATCACGGTGACCACCGCCTACCCCGGGGCCAACGCCGAGACCATCCAGGGCTACATCACCCAACCGATGCAGCAAAGCCTGGCCAGCGCCGAAGGCATCGACTACATGACCTCGGTCAGTCGCCAGAACTTCTCGGTGATCTCGATCTACGCGCGCATCGGCTCCAATAGCGACCGTCTGTTTACCGAACTGCTGGCCAAGGCCAACGAGGTCAAGAGCCAGCTGCCCCAGGAAGCTGAAGACCCGGTGCTGAGCAAACAGTCTGCCGATGCGTCAGTGCTGATGTACATGAGCTTCTTCAGCAAGGAATTGAGCAACCCGCAGATTACCGATTACCTGTCACGGGTGATCCAGCCCAAACTGGCGACCTTGCCCGGCATGGCCGAAGCCGAGATCCTCGGTAACCAGGTATTTGCCATGCGCCTGTGGCTGGACCCGATGAAGCTGGCGGGTTTCGGCCTGAGTGCCAGCGATGTGACCAACGCAGTGCGCCAGTACAACTTCCTCTCGGCCGCCGGCGAGGTGAAAGGCGAATACGTGGTTACCAGCATCAACGCCAATACCGAACTCAAGTCCGCCGAAGCGTTCGGCACCATACCGCTCAAGGTCGATGGCGATAGCCGTGTGTTGTTGCGCGATGTGGCACGTGTGGAAATGGGTGCGGAAAACTACGACACCATCAGCTCGTTCGGTGGCACCCCGTCGGTGTACATCGGCATCAAGGCAACGCCCGGCGCCAACCCGCTGGAAGTGATCAAGGAAGTGCGCAAGATCATGCCGGACCTGGAGGCCCAGCTACCGCCGAACCTCAAGGGTGAAATCGCCTACGACGCCACCCTGTTCATCCAGGCCTCGATCGACGAAGTGGTGAAAACCCTGTTCGAAGCGGTGCTGATCGTGATCGTGGTGGTGTTCCTGTTCCTCGGTGCCCTGCGGTCGGTGGTGATCCCGGTGGTGACCATCCCGCTATCGATGATCGGCGTCATGTTCTTCATGCAGATGATGGGGTACTCGATCAACCTGCTCACCTTGCTGGCAATGGTATTGGCCATCGGCCTGGTGGTGGATGACGCCATCGTCGTGGTGGAAAACATTCACCGCCACATCGAGGAAGGCAAGACACCGCTCGAGGCTGCCATTGAAGGCGCCCGGGAAATCGCCATGCCGGTGGTCTCGATGACCATCACCCTGGCGGCGGTGTATGCGCCGATTGGTTTCCTGACCGGCCTGACCGGGGCGCTGTTCAAGGAGTTCGCCCTGACCCTGGCCGGCGCGGTGGTGATTTCCGGTATCGTCGCCCTGACCCTGTCGCCGATGATGTGTGCATTTCTGCTGCGTCACGACGAGAATCCCAGCGGCCTGGCCCATCGCCTGGACATGATTTTCGAAAGCCTCAAGCGCCGCTACCAGAGCCTGCTTCACGGTACCCTCAACACCCGGCCGGTGGTGCTGGTGTTCGCCGTGATCGTGCTGTGTCTGATTCCGGTCCTTCTCAAATTCACCAAATCGGAACTGGCGCCGGATGAGGACCAGGGCATCATTTTCATGATAGCCAACGCCCCGCAACCGACCAACCTCGACTACCTGAACACCTACACCGACGAGTTCATCTCGATCTTCAAGGCGTTTCCCGAGTACTACTCGTCGTTCCAGATCAACGGTTTCAACGGCGTGCAATCGGGCATTGGCGGTTTCCTGCTCAGGCCGTGGAACGAGCGCAGTCGCACGCAAATGGCGATCCTGCCCGAGGTGCAGGGCAAACTGGAAAAGATCCCGGGGTTGCAGATTTTCGGCTTCAACCTGCCGTCCCTGCCAGGCACCGGCGAAGGCGTGCCGTTCCAGTTCGTCATCAACTCCGCCAACGATTACGAATTGCTGCTGCAGGTGGCCGAACGGGTAAAAAAACGTGCGAAGGAATCCGGCAAGTTTGCGTTTGTCCACGTTGACCTGGCCTTCGACAAGCCGGAAGTGGTGGTGGATATCGACCGCGCCAAGGCCGCGCAGATGGGGGTTTCCATGCAGGATCTGGGGGGAACCCTGGCGACCCTGCTGGGTGAAGCCGAGATCAACCGCTTCACCATTGAAGGTCGCAGCTACAAGGTCATCGCCCAGGTCGAGCGGCCGTTCCGCGACAATCCGGACTGGCTGAACAATTACTACGTGAAAAACACCCAGGGCGAACTGTTGGCGTTGTCGACCCTGATCACTGTCACCGACCGCGCTCGACCGCGACAGCTGAACCAGTTCCAGCAACTCAACTCGGCCATCCTCTCCGGCGTGCCGATGGTGAGCATGGGGGAAGCCATCGACCTCGTGCGCCAGATCGCCCGGGAAGAGGCACCCGCCGGTTTCGCCTTCGACTACGCCGGCGCATCGCGGCAGTATGTTCAGGAAGGCAGTGCCCTGTGGGTCACCTTTGCCCTGGCACTGGCGATCATTTTCCTGGTGCTGGCGGCCCAGTTCGAAAGTTTCCGCGATCCGCTGGTGATCCTGGTCACCGTACCGCTGTCTATCTGCGGCGCATTGATTCCGCTGTTCCTGGGGTGGTCGAGCATGAACATCTACACCCAGGTCGGGCTGGTGACCTTGATCGGGCTGATCAGCAAGCACGGCATTCTGATCGTCCAGTTCGCCAACCAGCTACGCAAGGACAAGGGCCTGACGGCACGCGAAGCGGTGGAGGAAGCGGCGGCCATCCGGTTGCGCCCGGTCTTGATGACTACCGCAGCGATGGTGTTCGGCATGGTGCCATTGATCATCGCCACCGGTGCTGGCGCGGTCAGCCGGTTCGACATCGGCACAGTCATCGCGACAGGCATGTCGATCGGCACGTTGTTCACCCTGTTTGTGTTGCCGTGCGTGTACACGGTGCTGGCCAAACCCGATAAGCGCTGACGCAGAAAAACTGTGGGAGCGGGCTTGCTCCCACACAGATCAGCGTTGAAACCTGAAATCAGGTGCAAAAAAAAAAGGTTCTTTCACTGGTTTAAGCATGGGCACGGCCCCTTGTAGGAGCCAGCCTGCTGGCGATGGTCGTTAACGATAACGCGTATGAACTGGATGAACGCGGCGCACTTGAGTCCATCGCCAGCAGGCTGGCTCCTACAGTTTCCCGGGATTGCGTGAAGAACCAAAAAAAAGGCCTCGCAAGTGCGAGGCCTTTCATTTGGGCTTCAATCGGTTCAATTTTGCGACCTCAATCCCTGAGAAAGTCCGAACATGAACAACAACAAGTCATGATCGGGTTGAGTGGCCACGGATGCCTTCGCAACCCGTGGCAGCGGACAATGTTCATCTGCGCTTATCGAACTGAGAACCTGGGGGCGCGGTTGCTCCCAGGCTGCCATCGCGATCGATGCAACTGCCAAGGCTCCTACCAGAAACAAACCTCGTGCAATTTCGAGTTTCATCGCTATAAACCCTTGATAGCGCTGCCAAACGCCGTCTCATAAAAGTAGACGAGCTTTTTCCAGTCTGCCTCGCTGAACGACGAGTGGCGACGCAATTGCTTCATGTCATGGGTAGAAGCGCGATAGGCGGTCAAGCGCTGTCGGCTTTTCTCCAGATCGATCAGGGCAACTTCGACCCTGGCCGACTCGCCCTCACCCGTCACGCGAACAAATACGTGCTTTTCATACATGCAGCCGTGCTGCCAACGGCCCTTGTGCATACGGGCCAGGTTTTCAGCCAGGTCCTTGAGCATTCGGTCGTTTATGGCTTCACCATGGCGTTCGCGACCGCCACCGGCGTACCAGTGCTCGATTTCCTCGAAGCCATCCAGCGACTTGGTAACCAGCAGGGCACGCCATTTGTGCACAGGATCGCGCTGTGCGCCACAGAAAACGATATGGGGAACCCGTACGCCAAGCTCGGTCACACGGGTGAGCGCATCACGCTCGCGCAGTACCGTAGGTCGACCGAAAGGGTGCTGCCAGCTACGATGGATATGCCCGGTCTGGCGCTTGACGTAGAGCAACTGACCATCACTGCCCATCACTCGTTGAACGCCGCTCTCCCCTCCGCGACGGACGTTGGGTTCTTCTACCCATTCACCGCGCTGATTCCAAAAGTAATCGAAGCGGTCCTGGGGAACGACTTCCGTTTCTGCTGCACACTGCACTGCCATCCTGTTACCTCTTGCGTAATACGTAAACTCGCCACATCGCATAGAGCGGCAAAAAGTCCAGTTGTTCCTGGATGCGGAAACCCGCCTGCTCAAATTCCTTTTCTACGGTAGCGGCCGGTAACACGAAGCGATTTTGGTAACCTTCCTGCCCACGGGTTTTCTCCGAACGCTTGCGTTTCCAGGCCTTGAAGTTGCCATCGACCCACAGCGACAAGATCACACTGTCACGGGAAACACGCTCGAATTCGCGCAAGATAGCCATGCGATGCTCGGCTTCACCGATGTGGTGGAGCAAGCGCATGCAAAAAATGCTGTCGACGGCATTGTTTGGCAAGGCAATGTCGAATGCAGAAGTGTGCAAGGGTTGTACCCGTTTCACCACTTCGGCCGGTTGCGCCTGGGTTGCGATCTTCAGCATGGACTCCGAGTTATCGGCACCGATGATCACGCGGTTGGCTTTTTCCGCCAGCAAGGGCCAGAAACGCCCTGCACCGCACGGCAAGTCGAGGACCAAGCCAGGTTCGCCAACCAGGGCCAGTGCCTTGCGCGCCAGTTGCTCGTCACGCCAATGGGACAATCGGCGTCCGAAACCATCCTGATGTTTGCGCAAATAGCGTTGCGCGTGTTGATCGTCGTATTTTTCGGAAAAATCGAGCTTGATCGGGCCGTCCATCATCAGGCCTCCTGAACTTCTGATAGCAACCACCTTAGGTTTCGTGGTGTTGGTGACAGGTGATCCGATTGTGAAAATTTCATTGTAGAAAACCCTGAAGTATTACAGGGTTTTACATAATTGACAGGGGCTGCCGGGCGCCTGACTCAACTGATCAAGTTCGGAACAACTCCACCTGAAAACGGCAGCCATTAGGCTCCATGGTTGTCAGGCTGACGCTCCAGCCCTGGTTTTCACAGATCCGCTGCACCAGTGAAAGCCCCAGGCCCAAACCCTCCCCGCGCTTTTCGCTGCCCCGAACGAATGGTTCGAACATCGCCTCGCGTTTTTCCTCGGGAATGCCCACACCGCTGTCTTCGACCAGAAAGCCCGCGCCCGTCAGGGTCAGGCGGATGAAGCCCTGTTCGGTGTAGTGCAAGGCATTGCGCAGCAAGTTACCCATCACCGCGTGCAGCAGCGTTGCATTGTAGCCCTTGGCCTCAGGCTCGCCCGGTTCGAAGATCAGCTTCAACCCTTTGCTTTCAATGGGCTCGCGCCACAGACCGAGCAGGTCCTCGGCCACCTGGCTCAGGGACTGTTGCGGCGACATGCTGGCGTCTTCGCGCTGGGCACGGGCCAGCATCAGGAAGGTTTGCACCAGCTCACGCATTTCTTCACATGCCCGGGCGATGCGCTCGACCTGGGCACGGCCGCGCTGATCGATACCGGGGTTTTCCAGCAACAACTCACAGGAACTGGCCAATATCATCAGGGGGGTACGCAATTCGTGGCTGACGTCGCTGGTGAACAACCGCTCGCGGGTCAAGGCCTGACGCAAGCGCCCGAGGGTGGCGTCGAAGGCGACGGCCAACTCGCCCACTTCGTCGGCGGCATAGTCCGGGGCCAAAGGGGGGGCCAAGCCGAGCAGTTGATCACGATGGCGCACCTGGCGGGCCAGCCGCACCACCGGCGCCATGACCTTGCGTGCCAAGACCCAGCCGAGAAACACCGCCAGCGCCAGACTCAGTACGAAACCCACCAGCACCACGGCAAACAGCACCCGCTCTCGTTCTTCGAAATCGCTCTGGTCCTGCAACAACACATAACGTCGGCCGTCGACGATTTCGACCATGGCGTGGTACGACAGGTTTTCACGGAACACTTCGTGGAAACCCGGCTCCAGGTGCCGTAAATCCTTGGGCAGCTGGAAGTCGCCCGGTCCACCGCTGAAGTAGAACAATTGGTCCGGTTCGGGGCGATGGTTCCAGTCCGTGACATTGTCCATCAGTAACAGGCGCTGCAAATCGCCGCCCAGGCCTGCCGAAATCAGTTTTTCTTCCACCAGGTGCACGGTCGCCACGATGCCCATGGCAAAGGCCCCCGCCACCAGTGCGCTCATCAGCGCAAAGGCGATGATGATTCGTTGTGCAAGGCTCTGCTTAAACTCCATCACGCCCCTCGGCCAAGCGATACCCCACACCGTGCACGGTTTGCAGCAATGGCTTGGCGAACGGCTTGTCGATCACCTGGCGCAGTTGGTGGACATGGCTGCGCAGGCTGTCGCTGTCCGGACAGTCATCGCCCCACAACGCCTCTTCAAGAATTTCACGGCGCAGCACATGAGGGCTTTTCTGCATCAACACGGCCAGCAACTTCAGGCCGACCGGGTTGAGTTTCAGCAAGCGGCCTTCGCGAGTGACTTCCAGAGTGTCGAGGTCATAGCTCAGGTCGCCGACCTGCAAGGTCCGCCGCCCGCCACCCTGGGTTCGGCGCATGACCGCCTCGATACGCGCCGCCAGCTCAGACAGGGCGAACGGTTTGATCAGGTAGTCATCGGCGCCGGACTTGAAGCCCTGCAGACGGTCATCCAGTTGGTCGCGGGCCGTGAGCATGATCACCGGCGTTTCGCGGCGGGCATCCTCGCGCAGGCGTTTGCACAGGGTGTAGCCATCGATGCCGGGCAGCATGATATCGAGTACGATCAAATCGTAGTGCTCGGTGGCCGCCAGATGCAGACCCGAAAGACCGTCCTGCGCGCAATCCACGGTATAGCCTTTGAGCCCCAGGTAATCGGCCAGGTTGGCCAGGATATCGCGGTTGTCTTCAACCAATAGAATTCGCATGGGTATCTCTCCGTCCACAGTAACGGCCGTCATGGCCCGCGCAGCTTAAGGCCAAGTGTGGCTCACGGCTAGGGGAAGGCCATGGGTGAATCAATTCGATCAACTGAAAGGTATGATTGACAAGTTTTTCACTATCGATTCACGTGCTGACTACAGTGGTCAGCCGAGACTCTCACGCGGTTGATAATAAGGAATGCAAAAAATGGACTATTTGAAGACGGCACCCATGCGCTTTTTGCTGCTGGTGGCCGGCTCCTGGCTGGCAATTTTTTTTCTGACTCGAACAGTCCTGCTCCTCACGCATCTGAATGAGGCCGGTAGCGGCTTCCTGTCGGTGTTTGGTATCGGCCTGCTTTACGACCTGGGCTTTATCGCTTACGCAGCGCTGCCCATGGGCCTCTACCTGTTGCTGTGCCCGCCGGCCTTGTGGCGCACTCGTGGCCATCGATGGTTTCTTCAGGGTTTGCTGACCGTCAGTCTGTTCGCAATGCTGTTCACCTCGGTGGCCGAGTGGCTGTTCTGGGATGAATTCGGCGTGCGCTTCAACTTCATCGCCGTCGACTACCTGGTGTATTCCGACGAAGTACTGAACAACCTGCTGGAGTCATACCCGATCGGCACGCTGCTGAGCATTCTCGCCGTGCTGGCCGTGGTCCTGAGTCTTGCATTGCGCAAACCCTTCAACGCCGCACTTGATGCGCCCTTGCCGCCGTTGCGTGGTCGCCTGCTCAATGCACTCGGCTTGTTGATCGTCGCCGGCCTGAGCCTGCAGTTGCTCAGCCAGGACGCCCCGCGCGCCCAAGGCGGCAACGCCTATCAGAACGAACTGGCGAGCAACGGTCCCTACCAGTTCTTCGCCGCGTTCCGTAACAACGAACTGGACTACCCGCAGTTCTACAGCACTTTGCCGACGGCCGTGGTTGCCCAACAGATTCGCGCCGAACTGGCCGAGCCCAATGCCCGCTTCGTGGGTGAGGACCCGCAGGACATACGCCGGCAGATCGATAACCCGGGCGCACCGCGCAAACCCAATATCGTGCTGGTCACCATTGAAAGCTTCAGCGCCAAGTACATGGGCAGCAACGGCGACACCCGCAACCTGACCCCCAACCTTGATGCCTTGCGTAAGCAGAGCCTGTATTTCAATAATTTCTACGCCACCGGCACCCGCACCGATCGCGGCCTGGAGGCCATTACCCTCGCGATTCCGCCGACCCCCGGTCGCTCGATCGTCAAGCGCGTGGGTCGTGAAAGCGGATTTGCCAGCCTAGGTCAGCAACTCAATGCCGTGGGCTACGACAGCGTGTTTGTTTACGGCGGCCGCGGTTACTTCGACAACATGAATGCGTTTTTCAGCGGCAACGGCTACCGCGTCGTGGACCAGAGCAGCGTCGAGGAGTCAGAGATTCACTTCAAGAATGCCTGGGGCATGGCTGACGAGGATCTCTACAACCAGACACTGAAACTGGCCGATGCCGACTATGCCAAACAGCAGCCATTCCTGCTGCAGCTGATGACGACATCCAACCACCGCCCCTATACCTATCCGGACAACCGGATCGACATCAAGTCCGGCAACGGCCGTGACGGCGCAGTGAAATACACCGACTACGCCATCGGTCAGTTCCTGGATCAGGCGCGTCAAAAACCCTGGTTTGACAATACAATCTTCATCTTTGTCGCCGACCACACCGCAGGCAGCGCCGGTAAGGAAGACTTGCCCATCGCCAACTATCAGATTCCGCTGTTCATCTATGCACCGAAGTTGATCGAGGCTCGGGAAACTGCGCAATTGGCCAGCCAGATCGATCTGGCGCCAACGTTGCTGGGGTTGCTCAATCTGGATTATGAATCGACGTTCTTTGGTCGTAACCTGTTGCAGGACAACCCGCTGCCGCCACGCGTGGTGGTCGGTAACTACCAGCACCTGGGTTTGTTCGACGGCAAGGACCTGGCGATTTTGAGCCCACGCCAGGGCTTGCGTCGTCACGATGAAGCGCTGACCGAAAGTCGCGAATCCCGGTCGACCGCCGATGACCCGTTGATCACCCGCGCCATCACCTATTACCAAACCGCCAGTTATGGCTTCAAGCAACAGCTGCTTGGCTGGAAGGCGCCCAAGGAGGGTGCCGGTCAAGTCGGCGAACGTTAACCGAATCGCCCCGGGCTGATGCCCCGGGGCTTTTTCCTTTGTTCAGGATCCACCATGTCATCAACCGCTGTCCGCCCTGCCCCTCGCCCGCTCAACTTCTGGGTGTGCCTGGGGGTTCCCGCCGTTGCGGCGATCATTCTGGTGTTGCTCGAACTGACCTCACTGGACATGGACCTTGCCAAGCTGTTCTACGACCCGGTCGCGGGTGACTTCATCGGACGGCACAGTTACTTCCTGGAAAACATCCTGCATACCCGCGCCAAGCAGGTAGTCATTGCATTTTCGGTGTTCGCCATCCTCGGCTACGCCGCCTCGTTTTTCATGGCCAAACTCAAACCGTTCAAGCGCGAACTGGGCTGCCTGGTGCTGTCCCTGGGCCTGGCGACTTCCTTTGTCACGCCGATGAAAGCGGTGACGGCGGTGCAATGCCCATGGAGCCTTGAGCAGTTCGGCGGTCACGAGACTTACAGCGAGTTGTTGAGCCATCGCCCGGCTACCGAGAAACCCGGCCGTTGCTGGCCTGGTGGCCATGCGGCGACCGGCTTCACCCTGTTTGCCCTGTTTTTCGTATTGCGTGACCGTCGTCCGCGCATGGCTCGCGCAGCGTTTGTCTTCGCCTTCGCCCTCGGTTCGGTGTTCTCCATCGGGCGGATGATGCAGGGCGCGCACTTTTTCTCGCACAACGTGTGGACGGCGGTTTTCTGCTGGCTGATTTGTTTGGGGTCGTATTACTTCGTACTGTATCGACCGGCGTTGAAGGCTGATCGCGAAGCAAGCGCGGCACCTGTAGCCGTCTGAAACACAAATCAAATGTGGGAGCGAGCCTGCTCGCGATTGCAGTTCAACATTCAACAATGATGTTGACTGACACACCATCGCGAGCAAGCTCGCTCCCACAATGAACGGCTGTGGCCTTTAGAGTCCGGGCAAAAAAAACCCCGCCTGCTTTCGCAGGCGGGGTTTTTTCGTACAGGGGTAAGGCTGGCTTACATCATGCCGCCCATGCCGCCCATACCGCCCATGTCTGGCATACCGCCGCCAGCTGCACCTTCTTTCTTCGGCGCATCAGCAACAGCAGCTTCGGTGGTCAGGATCAGACCGCCGATCGACGATGCAGCTTGCAGCGCGGAACGGGTGACCTTGGTTGGGTCCAGGATGCCCATTTCGATCATGTCGCCGTATTCGCCAGTCGCAGCGTTGTAACCGAAGTTACCTTTGCCATTCTTGACTTCGTTGACCACGACGCTTGGCTCGTCACCGCTGTTGGCAGCGATCTGACGCAGCGGTGCTTCAATGGCACGGCGCAGAACAGCGATACCCACGTCCTGATCAGCGTTGTCGCCTTTCAGATCGTTCAGGGTTTGCAGAGCGCGGATCAGTGCAACGCCACCGCCAGGTACCACGCCTTCTTCAACGGCTGCACGGGTAGCGTGCAGGGCGTCTTCAACGCGGGCTTTCTTCTCTTTCATTTCTACTTCGGAGCCAGCGCCAACCTTGATCACTGCTACGCCGCCGGACAGCTTGGCCAGACGCTCTTGCAGTTTTTCACGGTCGTAATCCGAGGAAGTCTCGGCAACCTGGGCACGGATCTGGTTGATGCGTGCTTCGATGTCGCCCTGTACGCCAGCACCGTCAACGATGATGGTGTTTTCCTTGGACAGGGTCACGCGCTTGGCGTTACCCAGGTGCTCCAGGGTGGTGCTTTCCAGGCTCAGGCCGATCTCTTCGGAGATAACGGTACCGCCGGTCAGAACAGCGATGTCCTGCAGCATAGCCTTGCGACGGTCGCCGAAGCCTGGAGCCTTGACGGCTGCGACTTTAACGATGCCACGCATGTTGTTCACAACCAGAGTCGCCAGGGCTTCGCCTTCAACGTCTTCGGCCACGATCAGCAGTGGACGGCCGGCTTTGGCAACGGCTTCCAGTACTGGCAGCATTTCGCGGATGTTCGAGATCTTTTTGTCGACCAGCAGGATCAGCGGGCCGTCCAGCTCAGCGACCATGGTCTCTGGCTTGTTGACGAAGTATGGGGACAGGTAACCACGGTCGAACTGCATGCCTTCAACAACCGACAGTTCGTTTTCCAGGCCCGAGCCTTCTTCAACGGTGATCACGCCTTCTTTACCGACTTTTTCCATGGCTTCGGCAATGATGTCGCCGATGGAGTTGTCGGAGTTGGCCGAGATGGTACCAACCTGAGCGATTGCCTTGGTGTCAGCACATGGCTTGGACAGGTTTTTCAGCTCTTTGACGATAGCGATGGTCGCCTTGTCGATGCCGCGCTTCAGATCCATCGGGTTCATGCCGGCAGCGACGGCTTTCAGGCCTTCGTTGACGATCGACTGAGCCAGAACGGTAGCGGTGGTAGTACCGTCACCAGCGTCATCGTTGGCACGGGAGGCAACGTCTTTGACCAGCTGCGCGCCCATGTTTTCGAAACGGTCTTCGAGTTCGATTTCTTTGGCGACGGAAACGCCGTCCTTGGTGATGGTCGGAGCGCCGAAGCTCTTCTCGATGATCACGTTACGGCCTTTCGGGCCCAGGGTCGCTTTTACCGCGTCAGCCAGTACGTTGACGCCTTTGAGCATTTTCTTGCGGGCGGAATCGCCAAACAGAACTTCTTTAGCAGCCATGATCGATATTCCTTAAATACTTTGTAGTAGCGGAAAATGAACGGGTAATCAGCCTTCGATAACAGCGAGGATTTCGTTCTCGCTCATTACCAGCAGGTCTTCGCCGTCGACTTTCACAGTGTTGCTGCCGGAGTAAGGACCGAACACAACCTTGTCGCCCACTTTCACGGACAGTGCACGCACTTCACCGTTTTCCAGTACGCGGCCGGTGCCTACAGCGAGGATTTCGCCGCTGTTGGCTTTTTCAGCAGCCGAACCTGGCAGGACGATACCGCCAGCGGTTTTCTTTTCTTCTTCGCTGCGACGGATGACGACGCGGTCATGCAGAGGACGAAGCTTCATTGTCGATCTCTCCTAATTGTGGTTTTCATCGGCCGGTGTAGTCCCGGCGGGTTTAACAAAGTCCGGCGGTGCCGGGTGCGGCTCGTCAAGCGAACCGCGGAAGTCTGTCTGGCGTAATCGCCAGAAACCTTGCGGTGACCGTTACATAAGGGCGCATAAGCTTATTACAAGGGCGGGGATCGAAAATTTTTCAGGTCGATGCCCCGCAAACGAACACGGCACCCGAAGGTGCCGTGTGCCGAGCGGTTTTACTTGGTATCGCGATGTTCGAACTCGCCTTCGATCACGGTCGGCTCACGGCCCAGTGGCTCGCGCGGGGCAGGACCGCCGCGTGCATGCAGGTCATCGGCGAACGCTCGCTGACGCATGGCCTGCTCTTCAGCGCGCTGGCGCATTTTACCCGCCAGCAGGCGGCGACTGAACGGCAGCAGCATGAACAGGCCGATCACATCGCTGATGAAACCCGGAAGAATCAACAGACCGCCGGCCAGGGCCAGCATCAGGCCCTCGAGCATGGTCTGGGCCGGCAGCTCACCGCGACTCAGGCTTTCACGGGCACGCAGGGCCGTGGCCAGGCCGGCGATGCGCAGCACGAACACACCGAACATCGAGCCGAGAATGACCAGCAGCAGGGCCGGGAAAAACCCGATAGACCCTGCCACCTTGACGAATACGAACAGCTCCAACACCGGGAACAGCAGAAAGAGCAACAAAAAAGGGCGCATCAAATGGTTCCTCAACGCAAGAATGCCTTGCCAGTTCACCTTAGATGACGTCGCCGTTTCGTGAATTCAAGCATCGGCCACTTCATTTTTCGGCCAATGCTCGGCGTGGGCCAGAGAAACCAAGGCTTCCCGGACTTGTGTCGGCGTATTACAAGGCGCTTGAAACGGCAACCAGTACAGGCTTTGACCGATCCGCAGGTGCATGCCTTCGGCATCGATACCGGCCATTTGCGCCGGCACGTTTTTCGGCAGCCCGGCCAGATCGACGTAATGGGCGATGGCCTTGGCGTGATCGGCGTTCATGTGCTCGACCATGCTCACTTCAGCCTTGCCGGCGAACGGGTTGGCCAGGGTCAGGTCGTTGACCCAGTGAATCGCACCAAAACCGCCGATGTAGCGGTGGCGTACTGGCTTT